>NZ_AP026945.1:320227-640454 GCF_026000695.1 Limnospira platensis NIES-39 | reverse complement strand
AAGGTGGCTAGATGTTCTCTGTAATAAGGCAACAATTGCTCATTTTACGGTGGAAAAATTCAGCCAAATGTCGATAGAGTTGCCTCCACTATCCGAACAAAAAGCGATCGCCAATTATCTCGATAAAGAAACAGCTAAAATCAACCAATTAAGGTCGGCAGTTAGGGATACTATAACCCTTTTACAAGAACGTCGAACCTCATTAATTACAGCAGCAGTCACAGGACAAATTCAAACTAAGGAGTAACTTATGCAGATCAACCAGCTTACACTCACTAACTTTCGAGGCTTTGAACAGGCTGAATTTGAATTTAAGTCTGGAATGAACCTGCTTGTTGGGATCAATGGAGTAGGTAAGTCTACAATACTTGATGTGATCCGAATTATGCTTTCACAAGTATTACCCGATATCACTTTATCTAGAAATAAACGCGATAGTTTTAATAGAGAAGAAGATATCCAGATTGGTCGGGATTCATTTTCTGCGGAACTTAGGTTTGATGCTTCAGGTATTGCGTTTAAATATTTGGTTTTTGAACAATTAGAAAAATATGCTGAAAATACTTCTCAAGAATCTGCAATAGAATTATTAAAGGATCGCCGTAGAAGAATTCAAGAAAGACGTTCTGCTAATGAACCTTACAATTTACAATTTCGGCATGATTTAACCCCTAAAACGATTTCAAAAGAGATTAAAAATGCTGTCGAGCAACCACTGGCGCTATATTTTTCTACAACCAGATCCTCAATTGTTAAAGCAAATATTTCTAAGCAAAAAACTGCTGGCGGTCAACGTTTTGCATTTGCTCAGGCCCTCAATTCTCGACAGTTGAATATTGGCGAATTTGCCGACTGGATGTTAACACAACATTCTGTATCTATATCAGATAATAATGTTTTGGCTAAAAGACACCTTGAATTACTACAAAATGCCATACCTTATTTTCTAGAAAATTGCATGAATTTCAGGGCGGTTTCTCAGTCAGGTAAACATCGAATCAGCACTTTAAAGGTAGATAAATATGGCTCGCAATTTGATATTCATCAGCTTTCAGATGGAGAACGAGGAATATTGGTATTAGTGCTTGATATAGCACGACGTTTGATAGTAGCTAACCCAAAGTTAGAAGATCCTTTGCGAGAGGGAAAAGCCGTTATCTTAATTGACGAATTGGACTTACATTTACATCCACGCTGGCAACGCATGGTTGTCCACAAACTGACCGAAATCTTTCCAAACTGCCAATTTATTGCCACCACTCATTCACCGCAAATGATTGGAGAAGTTGAACCAGAAAATATTATTATTCTAGACCAAGATAAACAACCCTATATTCCTGACCAATCCTTGGGTATGGATAGTAATTGGATTTTACGCTTTCTTATGGAAACTCCTGAGCGTGATATAAACACGCAAAAAACCCTAGAAAAGATAGAATCATTGATTAAACAGAGGAATTTTCCAGAAGCGACTGAACAAATCAACAGTCTCCGTGAATTAGGAAACTTTCCTGAATTGGTACGCCTGCAAACTCGCATTGATCGGATCAGACTATTAGGGAAATAAATGATGAAGTACATCAAAAAAGAACAAGAACCTGAAAAATTACGTTCCTGGTTTAACAACCAATATGATGAAGAAGGAAATCGCCTTGGTTGCGACTACTATGATGACGTGCCAAGCGATGTTAAAAGGGATGTGAAAGAGCATCTACTAAAGGAGCAAGGCTTTCTATGTTGTTATACAGGGATCTTGATTGATACTGAAAATTCCCACATTGAACACCTCAAGCCCTATTCTATATGTCGAAATGAGAAAAATTATGAAGATGTCAACTATTTTAATCTTGTAACTGCTTATCCCGGTAGAAATTATAAATCTCAAGAGGATGAGAATGATGAATATGATGAACTTAATCAACCTAGCAAAAAAAAACAAGAATAGCAAGAAATGTCCTTTTGGAGCGCACGCTAAAGAGAATTGGTATGAACGTGACAATTTTGTAACACCGTTACAATTAGATTGTGAAGACAGATTCAAGTTTGATGATTTTGGGAAAGTCCAAGCTACAAATCATCAAGACACTGCGGCACAAATAACGATTGAAAAATTAGTGTTAAATCATCAGCGATTGATAGACTTAAGAAAGGCAGCTATTGATGAAGCAATATTCCCTATCGATATTGAATTAGATGCCTCAGATATCCAGAAAATTGCTAATGGCTTATATTCCCAAAAGAATGAAGAGGGGAAATTTCGTCAATTTTGCTTGGCTATTGAACAAGTTGCAAGACAACTAATATAACCCCATTTATCTTGGAATCAATTAAGTTCTAAAAACCTTGCATTAATCTATAAAGACTATTGACCTATGGACTCTATCAGTGTTGTTTTCCCACAAAGCGAAAAAGCCTTTGAGCAAGTGATAGAAGACTCTCTTATAAAACAGGGCTATGTTAAACCCCTAACCCCATTTAACAAAAATCTAGCCATTTTCCCAGATATTGCCCTTAACTTTATCCGTCAAACCCAACCCAAAGCATGGGCAAAATTAGAAGCCTTACACGGAGAAAATACGGGTAATCAAATCATTACCGACCTGTGTAAATGGATGGATACATACGGCTCACTCCACACCCTGCGTCACGGTTTTAAATGTTATGGTCGCACCCTGCGGATTGCCTATTTCAAAGCTGCCCACAGCCTCAATTCTGACTTGGAAACCTGCTACAAAGCCAATCAACTTGGGATTACCCGCCAACTTCAATATAGCGATCGCCATCGAAATGAACTCGATATTACTCTCAGTCTCAATGGTATCCCCATTGTCACGATAGAACTGAAAAACCCCCTCACCGGACAAACCGTAGAACATGGGAAACAACAATATCGTCAAGATCGCGATCCTCACGAAATTATTTTTGAGTTTAAACGGCGAACTTTAGTTCATTTTACTGTTGATACCGAAGAAGTCTGGATGACCACCAGACTCGCCGGAAAAGCCACCCATTTTTTACCCTTTAATCAAGGTGACAATAACGGTGCCGGAAACCCTCGCGACCCCCAAGGACGAACCTATCGCACCGCCTATTTTTGGGAAAACATTTTACAACCGGATAGTTTATTAGACCTTCTGGCTCAGTTTCTTCATGTACAAATCGAAGAAAAATATGACGATCGCGGGCGAAAATATCAGAAAGAAACCATGATTTTTCCTCGTTTCCATCAATTGCAAGCGGTCCGAAAATTGATTGCAGCCACCCAAGAGGAGGGAGTCGGATCTAATTACTTAATAGAACATTCGGCAGGAAGTGGCAAAAGTAATACAATAGCTTGGTTAACCCATCGTTTGGTTTCTCTGCATAACACAGAAAACCAGCGAATTTTTGAAACTGTCATTGTGATTAGCGATCGACGTATTCTTGACCGACAACTACAAGATACTATCTATCAATTTGAACACCGCCAAGGCGTTATTCAAAAAATAGATAAAGATTCTAAGCAGTTGGCAGAAGCCCTAGAAAGTGCTGTTCCTCTTATTATTACAACCCTCCAAAAATTTCCCTTTGTAACCCGACAGTTGCTTAAACTTGCAGAGGAACGAAACGAACAGGGAAGCGGAAGACTAACCACTCGTCGCTGTGCGGTGATTATTGATGAAGCCCACAGTTCACAATCTGGAGATACGGCGACAGAATTGAAGGGGGTGCTAGGGGGTGAAACATTACATCAGAAAGCCCGTGAAATGGCACAAGAGGAAGGATTAGAACATTTAGAACAGATGTTCCTCAGCATGGCAAAACGCTCCCGACAAGACAACCTCAGCTTTTTTGCATTTACCGCTACACCCAAGCACAAAACATTGAAATTTTTTGGGCGTGAAGGTGAACCTTTCCATCGTTACACCATGCGTCAAGCTATTGAAGAAGGCTTTATCATGGATGTCTTAAAAAACTACACCATCTATACCGCTTACTTTAAACTACTCAAAGACTCTGGTGATGACCCCCATGTTCAACGGAAGCAAGCTGCTAAATCTCTAACTCATTTTATGCGCTTACATCCTCATAATATTGCCCAAAAGACTCAAATTATGGTAGAACATTTTCATCATTTTACGCGGCATAAAATTGGGGGTAAAGCAAAAGCAATGGTGGTCACAGGTTCGCGCCTGGAAGCCGTTCGTTACAAACAGAGCTTTGATAAGTACATTAAAGAAAAAGGCTATGACATCAAGAGTTTAGTTGCCTTCTCCGGAATTGTCAATGATGACAAAATACCGGAAAAAACTTACACCGAAGAAGAAATGAATCAGGGAATTCGGGAAAAGGAATTAGCCGAAAAATTTGCTGGTGATGATTATCAAGTGTTATTGGTGGCGGAAAAATATCAAACGGGTTTCGATCAACCTTTACTCCATACCATGTATGTTGACAAGCGGTTGGCGGGTATTAAAGCAGTACAAACCTTGTCTCGCCTGAATCGCACCCACCCTCATAAAGAAGATACTTTTATCCTCGATTTTGTCAATAAACGTCAAGAAATTCAAGAGGCTTTTCAACAGTTCTATGAAGGGGCAGAGTTGGGACAGGAAGCAGAACCCGGACAGCTTTACCACCTTAAAAGTCAACTCGACGCTTCTGGAATATATTTAAGTGAAGAAGTTAACAGATTTTGCACTATTTATTTTAAGCCAAAACAGCGTCAGAATCCTAGCGATCATCAAGGGATGAATGCTGCTCTAGATCCGGCTGTAGATCGATTTCTGGCGTTATACGAGCAGGATGTTGAAGCGGCAGAACTCTGGCGACGAAAATTAACAGCTTTTCGCAATTTATATAGTTTTTTAAGCCAGATTATTCCTTATCAGGATTCTGATTTGGAGCAAGTTTATATTTTTCTCCGCCATTTGGCTACTAAATTATTGCGTCCCTCAAATCAAGACCAATATGATTTTGATAGTGAGATTAAGCTTGAATATTATCGTCTTCAGAAAATCAGTGAAGGCTCAATTCACCTAAAAAAAGGAGAAACGATTCCTCAAGATGGCTCCCCAGCAATTGGTACGGCAATTTTGCGGGAAAATTCTGTTAAGCTGTCACAGTTAATTGATGTTTTGAATAACCGCTTTGGTACTGACTTTAATCAAGCTGACCAACTATTCTTCGACCAAATTGTTGAAGCGGCTGTCAACACGGAAGCACTGCAACAAGCAGCCCAAGTCAATTCGGTGAATAAATTTGGTTTACTGTTTGAGAAAATTGTGGAGTCTCTTTTTGTCGAGCGTGTAGACCAAAATGAAACTATTTTCGCTCGTTATATGAATGACAATGATTTTAAAAATGTCGTTTCGGAATGGTTGCTTTCAGCAGTCTATAAACGCCTGTCGGATCCTCATAATTCTCGGTGATAACCTGCCCAAAGCGATCGCACCATTTCAACCTACCATTTAGGAGCGATCGCCAAAGGAAAATCAATCCATAACTAAGACTTCAGGAACTCGATTAACTCCTGTAATTTTGACCACGCCGCCCCACTTTGGAGAATATCCAGCGCCAGGCTATAGCCTTGGTGATGTTCCTGGAGTGGAACTACCCCAGCCACCTGTAAAGCTAGGGAACTATTGAGCGCCACAGCATCTTGTTGGGGGGTCGTTCCTTTCCCTTGTAGCACCTGGGTTAAAATTTCCATATTTTCCGATAGTTCTCCCCCCTTCAGGGCGCTAATAGGGGCGGCATTGATGCCTAAATCTTCTGGGTTCAGGAGCGATCGCATTACCTTACCCTCAGATAGAATAGCTAAATCCGTACCATCAGCCAAACCCGCCTCGTCCAAACCCTCCCGCCCGTGGAGAACAATAGCTCTTTCGATGTTAAGATGTCCTAGGGCGTTTGCGATCGCATCCAAAACACTCGGATCAAACACCCCAATAACTTGTCCTACCGGACGCAGGGGATTCACCAAAGGCCCCAAAAGATTAAATACCGTCCGCACCTTCAGAGTTCGACGTAAGGGCGCTACCGCCTTCATAGCCGGATGCCAACCCGGTGCGAATAGGAAAGTAATCCCCACCTGTTCAACCGCCGCCCTAACCTTTTCTAGGGGCGCTCCTAAATTGACCCCTAACCCCTCTAATACGTCCGCAGAGCCCACCTTACTCGAAGCCGAGCGATTCCCATGTTTAGCCACCGGAACCCCGGCGGCGGCGCACACAAACGCCACAGCAGTGGAAATATTAAAAGTCGATGCCCCATCTCCCCCGGTTCCACAGGTATCGATTAGGGAAAATTGGGATTTTAAACCATCTGCGCTGGGGGTGGGTAGATTTCCTGATTGGGACTGCGATTGTAATACTTTCGCCATTCCCGCCAACTCTTCCCCAGATACTCCTTTGGTTTGTAACCCCACTAAAATCGCCCCGGATAACACAGGGGGGATAGACTCACTCAGCCATCCTTCCATTAAAATTGAGGCTTGGTCGGTGGACAGGGACTGATGATCTAGGAGTTGTTGGAGAAGTTGCGGCCAGATATCAGCATCAGGGGCAAAATGAGTCATGGTAAAGGCTATTAATTCGGATTATCTAGGTTGGGCATTCTGATTTTATCCTAGGTTAGGTCAGGCGATCGCACAACCTCATCAAAATACCTCAGCACCTTCAAACTTCTTAACATTCTGAACTTTAGCGGATTCTCCACAGGTGCGAGGTGTAGGGAACATTTTACCAGGATTAGCCAAACCCTTAGCATTAAAAACCGATCGCACCCATTGCATAGTTTCCAAATCCTCTTCATTAAACATCTTATTCATATAACACTTTTTATCTTCCCCGATACCATGTTCCCCGGACAAACTCCCACCCACATCAACACAAATTTTCAAAATTTCGCCGCCAATTTCTTCCACCGTCTCTAAGGCACCTGCCACAGAATTATCATAGAGAATCAAAGGATGTAAATTCCCATCTCCCGCATGAAACACATTAGCGATGCGATAGCCATACTTTTCGCTTAAAGCCGCAATTTCTTTCAATACATAAGCCATCTGAGTCCGAGGAATCACCCCATCTTGTACATAATAATCCGGGCTAACATGACCCGCCGCCGCAAATGCCGCCTTCCGACCCTTCCACATTTTCAAGCGTTTTTCCGGTTCATTGGCGGTAGTAATATTCCGCGCCCCATTTTGTTTACAAATATCTGCCACCCGCTGTTTATTGCGGTCTACCTCCACCTGTAAACCATCTAATTCTACCAATAAAATCGCCCCGGCATCTCGGGGATATAATCCGGTATTAACGACATCTTCCACCGCATTAATACTGAGATTATCCATAATTTCCATACCACCGGGAATAATCCCCGCCCCGATAATATCAGATACCGATTGTCCGGCTTCTTCAATGGTAGCAAAATCTGCCAACAGAACACAAATCGATTCGGGGGCTTTCAGAATTCTGAGGGTGATTTCCGTAGCCACGCCTAGAGTCCCTTCTGACCCCACAAATAAACCCGTCAGGTCATATCCTGGCATTTCCGGAATTGAACCGCCTAAATCGACGATAGACCCGTCTGGGGTAACGATTTTTAAGCCCAGGACGTGGTTAGTGGTGACTCCATATTTCAAACAGTGAACACCACCGGAATTTTCGGCTACATTACCGCCAATGGAACAGATAATCTGGCTGGAGGGGTCGGGGGCGTAGTAAAATCCTGAACCGCTGACGGTTTGAGTTACCCAGTTATTAATCACCCCTGGTTGTACGACGACCTGCTGATTTTCGAGGTCTACTTTCAGAATTTGGCGCATTAGGGCGGTGACAATCATCACGCAATCAGTGACGGGTAATGCACCTCCTGATAGTCCGGTTCCCGCCCCTCTCGCTACCCAGGGTATATTATGGCGATCGCATATTTTCACGGCTGCTGCGACTTCTTCTGTGGTGCGAGGAAGAACCACCAAAGCCGGACGTTGGCGATAACTGGTTAGTCCATCACATTCATAAACTAGCAATTCTTCCCGTCGCTGAACCACCCCCCGCTTACCTACAACGGCGGCAAATTCTTTGATTATCGGTTTCCAGTTCCGGCTTACGGTGGGGCTTGACATAAGTTAATGTCTTTAGCTGTAATGAGTATAATTAAACTTGCTTTAGACATAACATCATTTGATATTTCTGTCAAGTCTGACTCACCCAATCAATTACCCAAAATTAAGGTCGGCTGGGAAATTCCACAACCGACCGAGGTTAAGCCACTAATTGGCTGATACAGAGATTTAAGCCTATGCTATTTTTCGGCTACAGCTAAACTCTTTTTGTAGTCCGGGATTGACTGATAGTTGTTATTCTCATCATACAAATGGCAGTGGTCAACAACTTCCTTCATTAAACCCCAGGAAAAATCACACTCAGGATAGAGATATTCACCCCAATTTTCCTGTAAGCTGGCGTAGGCTTTCCGGAGGTTATACCAGGGAATTGCGGTGGTGACGTGGTGGGGAACATGAACGTTGATATCGTGACAGAGAAACTCAACCCAGCGGGGATAATTGCAGTGAACAGTCCCTGATAGTTGAGATTCGGCTTCGTGCCATTTTTCGGGTTCTCTAAAGGGAATGTCGGTGATGGTGTGATGAAGCAGGGTAAAGGTACTCATCCAGAAGTGGAACACTAACCAAGGAAGCAACCAAAACTTGACAAATCCCCAAACTCCGATGGTTAAAATCATAGTCGGAAATGCGATCGCCGCCGCGCCGATCACCAACAAAGAGGAAAACTTGACCTGTTGGCGCTGCTTACCTTCAAATTTCGTCCAATCAAAGTGAAGGCTGGCCCAGTGTAGAATGGAACCAATCCACCAAGCGCGACCTCGGAAAAGGTCATAAGTGACCTGCATTAATTTACCAGCGTTTTGGTATTCTTCTTTGCGCCAGGGTTGCCAAGCATTATCTAACCCCATTCTGTTAGTGTATTTATGGTGTTGGTTGTGACCAATACGCCAACTGTGAAAGGGATATATAATCGGCAGAAACATGATATGACCTACCCAATCATTTACCCAGACATTCCGAGAAAATGAACGGTGTCCGCAGTCATGTCCGATGACAAAAAATCCGGTGAGGGCGGTTCCTGTAAATACCCATAACACGGGGAGGAGAAACCAGGGAGCGATCGCTATTCCTAGCCACCCTAAACCCACCATTAAAACATTAATGATTACTGTCATCCAAGCTTTGTATCGGTCTTGGACAAACACATCACTAGGGAGGGTGTTTATAATATCCCTTAAACGCAAATCAGAGGGAACTGCGGAGGGGGGTGACGATGAATCTTCAGACTTTACAATTGATAGGGTCATAGATGAATTTTAAGGGAAAACCAAGCCACCATTACTGGTGCCTGGCTTCTGAATGAATGTGCTTTTTTTTAACTGCCCAGGTAGCTGACAACTTTCTCAGCCCACAGCTTCGGTATTTCAGTCAATCAACCAGCCTAAGCGGTCTTTTTTTGATGAGTTACCCGGCAGTGAGATTGAGAGAAACTCCCAACCAAGATTAGCTGATTCCAAATAGTTGAATCAACCCCTCAGACTGTTAAGTTTAGTCTGATCATTTATAGCACACCATCTGCGATCGGGATCGCTAATTTCTGATTTTTGACAATTGGCCGCCTGGCGGGATTGGGCCTAATTTTTCGGCGCTGTGGGACTAAGCGATCGCATTTGCTTTAGAGTTTGTAATTCTAACAGTAGAGTGTCCACCTCAGCTTGAAGATGCAAAAACTTCACTTGCTGATCAACACTATATATAGATGGCATCTTATCCATTTTACCGGAGGCTGAAGACAACGGCAAGGATGACAGATTTTGTGGACGGGGTAAAGTCGATGAAGGAGTTGGCATCAGTAATTAATTTTGTGGTCTAAACTGAACTTGCACATCAACAAATCTTAACTATATTTTAACCCCATGTTAAACTGGTTTGGAAAAAAACATCATCATCCCCAAATCAAAGTGACTTGATGTTGACATAAGGGGTAAACTGAGTTAAGGGTGACAGGCGCGAAACCGTTTTCACCTGAGTAGGACTCAAGGGCTGATTAATCTATGAGCCCCAAGTTATATACCACGGCAACCTTGAAAAGTCAAGTAAATTGAGCCCAAAACCACAAACTGTAACATTGAAATGACCCTGACTTTGCCCGCAACTGAAAGAAAACTCAATATTTGGCCCGGTCTGATTGAAGCATACCGGGATTATCTACCTGTTACCTCAGCCACTCCCGTTGTCACCCTGCAAGAAGGTAATACCCCCCTAATTCCAGTCCCCACCATTGCCGCCGAAATCGGAAAACAGGTGCAGGTATATGTGAAATATGACGGATTGAACCCCACCGGGTCATTCAAAGACCGGGGGATGACCATGGCCATATCCAAAGCAAAAGAAGAGGGAGCCAAAGCCGTCATTTGTGCCAGCACAGGTAACACCTCAGCATCAGCCGCCGCCTATGCTCGTCGAGCTGGATTAAAAGCATTTGTCGTGATTCCATACGGCTATGTAGCCCTGGGGAAACTAGCCCAAGCGCTCCTCTACGGTGCGGAAGTCTTAGCTATCGAAGGAAACTTTGACGAAGCCCTAACCATTGTGCGGGAGGTTTCCCGTCAATATCCTGTCACCCTAGTTAACTCAGTCAACCCCTATCGCTTAGAAGGACAGAAAACCGCCGCCTTTGAAGTGGTAGATGCTTTGGGTGATGCCCCTGATTGGTTGTGTATCCCGGTGGGAAATGCCGGAAATATCACCGCCTACTGGATGGGATTTTGTCAGTATCATTCAGAAGGAAAATGCGATCGCCTCCCCAGGATGATGGGATTTCAAGCAGCCGGAGCCGCCCCCATAGTTAATGGCCAACCAGTGCCCCATCCCGAAACCATCGCCACCGCCATTCGTATCGGCAACCCAGCCAGTTGGGATATGGCTATAGCAGCCCAATCAGCCAGCCAAGGCAGTTTTAGTGCCGTTACTGATGAGGAAATCCTCAACGCCTATCGCCTATTAGCCTCCCAAGAAGGCATTTTCTGTGAACCCGCCAGCGCCTCCTCCGTAGCCGGACTCCTGAAAGTCAAAGACCAAGTACCAGCGGGAGCCACCGTAGTTTGTGTGTTAACAGGTAATGGCTTAAAAGATCCCGATGTAGCCATTAACCACAGTAATAACCCCACTAAAGAGGGTATTGCTGCTAATTTAGACGCAGTAGCTAAAGCTATGGGATTTTAGCCCGTGGGAGGGGGTTGCTCAATTTCAGTCCAACCCCCTCCTGTAGCGTCCAGTTAACTATTTAACTTAGCCGTATTCTGAGCCTTAGTGAGCAAGTCCATGGTATCCCCTAAAGCCGTAGTTAGACTGGTGCGGGTTTCTAGGTGATCGGCTTTCTCCTTCTCTAGGGCTGCCGTCATTTGGTGGACCTGTTCCCTAGCGCGATCGCGTTCTAGGGTAATCTGGATAATCTTATTTTGCAACTCCTCCACAGTTTGTAAACCCTCAACCTCCCGCTGGGTTTGTACTCGCGTCAGAATCTCATTTTTAGCAATACCAAATTTATTCTGTAGTTGTTCAAGATCTCCGCGCAGTTGAGCGATCGCATCTTGATGGCGGCGCACCTCTTCTCGGCGCTGCTGGGCTTCCGTATTATAACGCTCTCGCCACTGATCAGCACTAGCTAAAGCCTGATCGCGATCGGATCGCAGTTGTCCTAACTGCTCTTGCAATCGCTTAATTTCATCCAACCATTGTCTAATATCCTGACTCATAACTCAACCTACAAATCCATAAGCAACCGGAAACATTCAACCCCAGGGGAAATTTAAACCATCAGTAACACCCTATTTCTGTGTTAAACCCCCCACGACAAGTCATACTATAAGGTAGCCCTGATTAAATCTTCCCCAACCCGCAAAATGCTACTCGCATTGCCCTGTCAATTTTTATATCACCTAAATAGGGCAATATTGCACTGTCGGTTAAAGCTGCCAAGCCTTAACCAGATCATAGACTATGCTGCTGAAATTATAGTTAACCTGTTATTAACACTCCTACACCTGCTATGGAAGCTGCTGTTAACCCTGCTACAGGGATTGAAAACCCTATGGATACTCAACCGTAAAGCATGGTGTCTGGGGTTCGAGTTGGTAGCTGCCAAAACCGCCGATCTGCTGATTATCCTTTTCAAATGCCTATGGTGGCTAGGTCGTCAAATCAAAAAGCGCGTGGTGGATTTTGTTCTATTCTTTACCTACCTCAATTGGCAAACTTTTCATAGTTTAGGAGTTCGTACTGTTCAACAACGGTTATACGGTTTGTCTGCCGAAATGGCTTATCACTCTACCCTAGCACTGGTTCCCGCGCTTTTAGCTCTGTTAGCCGCTATTGGTTCCAATGAATCTCTACAATCTACCCTATTGGAAATGGCGAATTTGTTAGGGGAAGTAGTACCAGAACAAGTCCAAAAATTGATTGGGGCAACTATGAGCCAATCTGGCAGAAGTCTTAGCCCTAGATTATTCTCCTTTAGTTTTATTATTTCTATTTGGCTGTTTTCTGGGGTGATTAGTTCCGCTATGGAAGCCTTAAATAGGATTCATCAAGTACCCCAAGAAAAAATCAGACCTTTTTGGAAGTCTAAATTAATTGCGATCGCCTTAACTTTGGGGACATTATTACTATTAATTATGGCATTAGGAGCCGTGTTTATTAGTGATTTTTTGGTGGAAATTATCGCCCGCAAAAGTTGCATCTTAGAAACAGTTGGTAATTGTCCCCTAGATAAAATTGATATGTGTTTGGCTCAAGAACCTGTCCAAGATTGTTTGCTTCAATCAACATTATTGGATACTTGGAATCGTCTACAATGGCCAATTACCCTCGGCATTGTCTCCACTAACTTTGCTTTTATCTATCGTTATGGTCCTAGTTACAGAAAGCCTAAAACTCCCCTAATTCCTGGCTCAATTCTAGCCGCGATTTTTTGGGCTTTAATCTCTAATTTATTTCGCTGGTATGTTTACCAGTCTGAGTATTATAATCTTATCTATGGGGCGATCGGCACTTTTATTGTTCTCCTGTTATGGTTAAACATTAGTTCCTTAGTAGTGCTTATGGGGGCACAATTAAATGCTACAGTAGGTGATGAAATTCGTCGTAGAAAAACACAAAAGGATAGTCGCTGATGAGTTGGTTTAATAAAAATGCCGTATTAGTCCCTATCGATTTCTCTGAACTTTCTTTTGCTGCTTTATCCCCAGCGCGAGAGTTTGTCCCCCATATATCGCAACTCCATATTATCCATATTTTGCATGAATTACATCCCGCAGAACCTGGCTCCATGTGGGAATCAGTTAGTCCTGAGTCTCGCCAAAAACACGCGGAAGAGGCTTTGAAAGCTGAGTTGATCAAAAGAGGATTTGATGGCGCAACAGTCACCGTTTTAATTGGTACACCTAGCCATGAAATTGTCGATTATGCTAAAGCTCAAAATATAGAGTTAATTGTTATGCCTACTCACGGCTATACTGGCGTTAAACGGGTGTTAATGGGTTCGGTCGCAGAACAAGTCGCTAGGTTGGCTGAATGTGCGGTATTATTACTTCATCAAACCTAATGCCATTAACTTTTCTGGGTAATTAAACCCTACGGCTGCGGTGGTGCGTCATCCCCAAATTATCGGGTTGAGATTTATATAGCCTGGGCTATGACGCACCCTACGGGGAATTTAGCTTAACGGTAATTGGGAGTTTGAATATTCCTTAACCGTGCTTCGGGGCGTTTAAATCGATCCATTTGCGCCTCAAAAAAGGCTCTGTTGGCTTCTAGGTGGCGGGGGTTGGGGTCATCAAGGGGATATAGTAAAGCCGTCCTTAAAGCCTGAATAACGGCTGATGTGACGCAATACATGGAACGCTGAAAAGTGTTAGCCAACTGAATCAACATATCATCCTCACCTCGGCAATATTTCTGGTAATAATCCACCAAGTAGGGAGGTAAGAAGTGATACATATCCTGCATTAATAAAGTTGGTGGTATTCCAGCGGTACCCACTGGGAAAATATCGGCGTAAAGAATACCATAATGAAAATCCTTCTGGTCATCAGGAACCTGTTGGGCTTGGGCGTTGTAGGACTTAGTACCCCGGAAAGGTGCGGTGCGATAAAAAACGGCTTCTACATAGGGTAAGGCGGCTTCATAGAGCCACATAAAACCTTTGGATTTGGGGACGATTTCATAACATTCGCCATCAATATAAACATGATGATAAATAGGGCGACCTGCGATCGCAAAAATGCCATTAACTAGGAAATTCATCGCCTCGGGTACGGTGGTCATTGTCCCCTCATCATAGCGATCGCTCATTTCAAAAAATACGGGAGCCATGACTTCCCAAAATAGCCCTAAATTGCTATAATAGGAAAGTTGCCTGACCTGTTCTAAGAACATATCCGGGAACAGTTGATATAAACCCAACATAACTGGGTTTTTGCGGAAATAGGCGCGGATAGCCCGGTCAGCATTGGCTTTATATTCGTCTGTGTCTAAATAACTGTCAAATCTGCCGCCCATTTCTCGATGCCAAAACATGGCTTGCATACAGGCTTCGGCAAATTCCATATTAACGCGATCGTGCCATAAATGATGCAGAAGTTTGGGCATTTTTCGGGTTTCCCCTTTCTGTATAAATGCCAATAATTCCGGGTGGGCGATCGCTTCTCCGCGCCAAATCCTTAAATCCGCATCATCCCCCGCATAATGGTTATGCAGGTCTAAATATTCCTGGGGTAAAAAGTATTTAAAAAACGGCAACGGATTTAAAAACACCCGTTCAGCAATATACAACAAATCGCGCCAATAGAAATCCATGGGCACCGCATAAGCCTTATAAATGCCGATAATTTGCATCAAATTTTCGGGGGTATCCGGTAGCATAGCACCTCCCGCCTCTAAGCGATGAATAATCTCAGCAAACTCATGTTGAGAAGGAGGTAATTTAGTGGGGGTTTTTTCTGATTGCATGAAACTGGTTGTCATAATCAACAGTAATTAACTAAACGGCGGGATAAAGAATCATAAACCAGAGGAATTTTCCGGTTGAATGGCTACCTGTTGCACGGGATGAATACTCAACTCCATTGCCATTTGTTTAGCTGTGGGTTCACACCAGCGTAATAACCAACTAGGTTGCACACCTAGGAACAGAATTAACAGGGCTAAAATCAAAGCTGGTGCTTGTTCAGAAAAGGCAACTTTTGGATAATAGGCTAACTCATTGTCTAGCTTACCAAAACAAGTGCGGTTGAGCAAAATCACAAAATAAACAGCGGTTAAACCAGAGGCAATAATACAGAGTAAACTCTGAATGGGGAAGACGGTAAAAGTGCCTTGAAAAACCAGAAATTCTGCCACAAATCCCACTAAGCCAGGAATACCTGCACTCGCCATTCCTGCCATAATTAATAAGGCGCTGGTGAGGGGTAAACCACGAATGGGGTTCATTAAGCCATTTAAGAGTTTTAAATCCCTAGTTCCCACTTTGACTTCAACTATTCCCACCAAGTGGAATAGAATAGCTAAAATCAACCCATGGGCGACCATTTGGGAAATAGCGCCAATCAGACTAACTTCGGTTCCCGCCGCCATAGCGACGATAATATAACCCATGTGACCGATGGAACTATAGGCAACCATGCGCTTGATATCTTGTTGGGAAATGGCGGTTAAAGCCCCATACATGACGCTAAAGACGGCGATAATGGATAATTCGGGGGCGATAATTTTCCAGGTTTCTGGGAAGAGTTGTAAGCCAAATCTAATTAACCCATAGGTTCCCAGTTTTGCTAATAAACCTCCTAGTAAAATGGTGACGGGGGCGGAAGATTCTACATAAGCATCAGGTAGCCAGGTATGGAAGGGAACTAGAGGAATTTTAATACCAAATCCAATTAGTAGAATTACCATCAATACCAGTTGGCTAATTGCTGATAAATTCTGAGTTTGAATGGCACCAAAATCAAAACTTCCTGACCCACTTAACCAAGCCATACCCAGGAAAGCTGCCAAAATCAAAATTCCTGATACGGCGGTATAAATTAGGAACTTCATCGCTGCATAGCTGCGTTTTTCGCCGCCCCAAATGCTAATTAATAGATAAATGGGGATGAGTTCCAATTCATAAAACAGCACAAACAGCAGGAGATTTTGGGAGAGAAAAGCACCAGCGATCGCCGCATTTACTAACAAAATCATGGAGTAGTAAAGACGGGGGCGATTCATGTCGGGGCGACTACTGGCGATCGCCATAGGGGTTAAAATGGCGCTTAACCCTACCAGAGGTAAAGATAAGCCATCCATTCCCAAACTATAGGATAACCCTAATTGGGGAATCCAGGAGAGATATTCTTCCCACTGAAAACCAGGATTATCTAGGTCGAAATCTAAGGTTAATTTCAGCGTCCACAGCCCCGTTAATGCCATAACAGCCAAGGCGATCGACCGAATCCGGTGGGGGGTAAAGGAAGGGGGGAGCAAGCCGATTAAGAGGCTACCAACTAGGGGAATTGCAATTAACAAACTAAGCATGATTGACCATCTGTGAGGGACTTAGAACAAACCAAGGGATAACAAACTTAACAGGAGAGTAATGCCGATTACAATAGTGAGGGCATAAAATTGAGTTTGTCCCGAAACGTTATATTTCAGGCTTTGTCCACTAAAAACTGTGGCTAGACCGACTAAATTAACGAAGCCATCGACAATAAATCTATCTATCCAATCAATAATTTTGGAGATGAAGGCGACGGCGGAAATGATGGTTAATCGATACAGTTTAGCGGTGTAGAAATCGTAAGCGAAAAAGTCCTGAACTGATTTAGACCATAATTTAACGGGTTTCTCAATACCGTTAAATACATAAATCCAGGTAGCTAGTCCAATACCGATCGCACTAGAAGCTATCAGCAATGTGGCTACAGTGAGGTTAATACCCTCCCAACTGGGTAGGACTCCCCAAGCCTTCAACAACAGGGGAATATGTAGACAAAAACCCATTAAAACGGTCATCGGTAGCACTAAAGCCCAGAGTCCCTCTGGTGATCTAATAGTCATCTGTTTAGGGGGTCCCGCAAAAATCAAGCCAAACTCACGGGTGAGACTAAAAGCAGTTAAAGCGTTGATTACCAATAAAGTAATGGCGATCGCCGGTTGACTGATCCACAGATTTTGTGTCAACTCCAACATCGTCCAAAAACCACCAAATGGCGGCACAGCGACCAAAGCCATAATCCCCACAATAAAACAAATACCCGAAATCGGGCGGCGCGACCACAGCCCCCCATATTGAGTTAAATCTTGGGTAATATTATTGAGGATAATTCCGCCGCTGGTCATCACTAATAATGCCATCGCCATGGAGTAAGTCAACAGCAGTAATAACGCCGCCTGAGTTTGTCCGGTTGCGACAGCAATAAAAGTTATCCCCATGTATGAGCTAACCGAATAGGAAACCGCCCGTTTGACATCAATTTGAGCAATAGCGATCGCACTGGCACCCACAGCCGTAGCCAAACCGATAAACACTGCTACAGACACCGCCACCGGAGACAGGGAAATCACCGGAAACACCTTAATTAATACCCAAGCCCCGCAACAGACAACTACCGCATTCCGTAGGATGGTACTAGGAAGGGGGCCTTCCATAGCCTCATCAAGCCATAAATGCAGAGGAAACTGAGCGCACTTACCCAACGGACCCGCCAACAAAGCCAACCCTAACAGAGTCGCAACAGTGGGGTTAACCGTTGCAGTTTCCGCCCATGTTGCTAATTCCGAAAAATTCCAACTTCCCGCCAGGGGATACAGGGAAACTACCCCCATCAATAGGAATAAATCCCCCACCCGTTTAGTCAGAAAAGCATCTCGCGCCCCAGTTACCACCAGAGACTGATTAAACCAGAAACCCACCAATAAATAAGTCCCCAGGGTGAGAATTTCCAAGACGATATAACTGAAAAACAGGGAATTGCACAACACCAGGGCGGCGAGTCCAGCTTCAAATAATGCCATCAGCGAGTAAAACCTCGCCCAACCCCAATCCATCTCCAGATAGCCCACAGCGTAAATTTGGGCTAGGCAATTCAGCCCAGTAATTACCAAAGTAGCGCCAATGGTTGTCACTGAGATTTCTAAGGGAATCGAAAAATCCAGATCCGCCACCTGTAGCCACGGAATCACCATCTCATAGCCAGGTTGACCCCACATTCCGCTCAAAGCGATTAAGCCATGTACAAAAGCCATCAGGGTCATCAGGATATTTATATATCCTGCGGGTCTCGGTCCGGTTTTGCGGATAATTCCTGGAGACCAGGGAATTGATAGTAGCGCCCCCAAAAAGGGATAGCAGGGAATCCACCAAATGTTTTGCAGGAAAAATTCAGTCATAACTGAAAGATTGGGATAAATTGCTAAAATCCGTTCTCCACTCAAAGGGAGATTTTATCTTCTCTTTAGATTTGCTATAGATTATAGTCTATGATGTGTAAATCAATTATCATCTGCTTCAGAAATTTACAACCAATATGCTAATCTCGGCTTATCAATAAGGCTGTAAACGTCTGATAGCTTGGTGTTGACGGGTTTTTCATGATTGAAGATTTGATGTCCCATCCCTCGGTTACAGTGACGGTTAAACTATTCGCGGCTTTTCAGGAAGCCTATGGAGTCCCTGAGTTGGTCTTGCAACTACCACCCCAAACCCCTGTATCTCATATCCTTGATGTAGCGATTAGCGAATATCCCCAATTGCAACAATGGCGGGATTTAACTCGGTTTGGGGTTAACCTGGAGTTTGTCAATCCAGACACCTACCTAAAAGACGGAGATGAGGTGGTTTTAATTCCTCCCGTCAGTGGTGGCTGCTAAGAGTCTCTCGATAAATGACGATAAAATCTCGGAGGCGGTGGCTATTCCTACGCCGTAGCAGGACCGCCGCCGCCAAGGAATTACTGGTAAATGTCCCTTGGGGGCGTTTAGGTTAAAGATTAGTTCATCATAATATTTCCAACTACCCTCTCGCCATCCAATGCGATCGCAAAATTTAGTATAATCCGACTCTACACTCTCCCAGATTTGCTGTTGAATCGTTAACCCAAACAATCCACTACTATAATAATCCCACAAATAATCAATTGTCCCTAAATCCGTCAGCGGAAAATTATCAATATCTTCCACATTTAACCATCCCATTTGTTCCCTTCCCGTCAGATATAAGATAATCTGCCAAGTATACTCATCAGCCGTTTTCCAATCTTCCGCCGCCAATAATTCCATTAATCCTGTATAGTCCATACCCACCTCAGACAGGGGGGGATTTTCCGCGTGATTATCTTCTAACCATATCCGCATTTTTGACAGGGTTTCTGTCACCTGTTCAGGATTAATGGTTTCGATATAATACAAGACCCAATCTAGTTGATTCCTCAGATTTTCTCGCTCAATTTTCGCCGCTGTCAGTTCCGACTCAATGGCATTTATTTTGGGTAACAAATCCGCTACCGTTACCCGCTTTCTCTTGCGTTTTCCCTGCAAATCACCTAGGTTTTTCCATGTTTCTATCGCCCAATCTAGTTGTTCGGGATGAATTTCTGTTAACTCTAAATTCCAGTTACAAACATCACAATTTCTCGGAATATTTTGCAAATATTTATATCCACAAACCGGACATATAAACATATTATAATTTCCGGGAGTTAATTATTTATTATCCATGGCTAATCATCAGATACCCCGCCTATCTCTCTGGGGAGACAAAGCGGGGAAAATCGATTAGCTTTTCGCGTAAACAGAACCCGGATTACGCCAGGAAACCTTGGGTAGAATTTCATTTTTATCTACCCGATGTTTGTATTTAATCGCGAAATTCAGCAAAGAATCCAATAGCGAATCAGACAGATAATGAGGTTGCAAACCGAGGTCTAACAGATTAGTGTTTTTCGCGTTGAAATAATGGTCTTCCAGTTCAACCCGAGGATTTTCGATATTC
Source organism: Limnospira platensis NIES-39 (assembly GCF_026000695.1). Taxonomy (GTDB): domain Bacteria; phylum Cyanobacteriota; class Cyanobacteriia; order Cyanobacteriales; family Microcoleaceae; genus Limnospira; species Limnospira platensis. The sequence continues at coordinate 620,370 of NZ_AP026945.1, read as the reverse complement.
TGAATCTCCACATCTAACCCCAGGGTGACACCAGCCTTTTTAACCATCATCGCCAGGTCGCCAACGCTAAACATCTCCGTAAATTGGTTAAACACGCGGAAATGACCAGGTTCAGCCGGATTAGCGATCGCCAACTCCACACATCGCACCGTATCGCGGATATCCAGGAAAGCCCTAGTTTGTCCTCCCTTACCATAAACCGTCAAGGGGTGATTAATCGCCGCCTGAATACAGAAACGATTTAAAGCCGTCCCAAAAATCCCATCATAATCCAGACGGTTGATCAACAACTCATCCATTCCCGTCTCGTCCGTCAGAACCCCATAAACCACACCCTGGTTTAAATCCGTAGCCCTCAGACCCCAAATTTTACAAGCAAAGTGGATATTATGGCTGTCATGGACCTTAGAAAGGTGATAGAAACTTCCTGGCTGTTTCGGATACGGGACAGTATCCTTGCGACCATTATGCTCAATGGTAATATAACCCTCTTCGATATCAATATTGGGCGTACCATATTCGCCCATAGTCCCTAACTTGACCAAATGTGCATCAGGAAACTCTTCCCGCATAGCATACAGGATATTCAAATTTCCCATCACATTATTGCTTTGGGTGAGAACCGCGTGTTCACGATCTATCATGGAAAAAGGAGCCGATCGCTGTTCACCAAAATGAACAATAGAATCTGGCTGAAACTCTCGCAAGCTATTGATCAGAAAACTATAGTTATTGATATCACCCATAAACAGGTCAATAGACTTACCTGTTAACTCACGCCAGCGCTGAATCCTTTTTTGAATAGGGGCAATCGGTGTTAAGGTCTCAATACCTAGCTGTTGATCCCAGTGTCGGCGCACCAAGTTATCCAGAATGCCCACTTCATACCCACGGTTGGAAAGATACAGCGCCGTCGCCCAACCGCAGTAGCCATCACCACCAGTAACCAGAACTCTCATAAACTTTCAGTGAAATTTTGTATTTGTTGATACTTAGGTTAATTTATCAGCAATTGGTCCCCCTAGAAACCATTATTCCCCTAACTTCACCTCATCAGCAAAACTCGCCCAGCGCACAAACTCAAAAGGTCCAGCTACCGCACCCCAGATATGCTCATCGGTTTCTGGGTCCATACCACGATCATGGCTAATAAAGCGATCGCCGTCTATTTCAAAACTACTATCCAAATAAGTCAGTTTCCCCTTCCGTTCTACCATACAGCCTTTCCCCGGTTCCACCACTCCCTTAAATCCCTTTCCCGTCCAGTGGGTGATAAAAGTACAGCCGCATCGTTTATTCAGTTGTTCCCTCTTTAAGGCTTTCAGGCGATCGACTTCCCTAGAAGCCCCATAAAACTCCTCCTGACCATCAATCTCATAGTTCTCGATTTCGATATGATCATCTACAGGGATTAACTTCAGCACCCGCACCCGGTAAGGTTGTTTCAGGTTAATATCATAGGCCTGTTCCAGATACAAACTCAACCCATTGAGAAGTTCCCACGGCAGGGGACGCATACAGACCCGAATATGAGCGAAAAATGGCGGATTTTCAAAGGCTTGGGGTTGGTTGCTGAAGTCGGAAGCCAACCAACGCCCTAGGGTCAGAATATCTGTAGCGTGTGTCATAATAGCGCCAATAAATATGATTTCCTAACAATTCTTTCTCGATTCTGTAGGATACAACAATTGCGTACACAGTTCTAGGCAGGACAAAGCTGGCTAACCATGGGGGCGGAGAAAATGCCCGTAGCACCCCCAACCTCAATGATTGACCAAAATTGTCCATCCTCAATTATCCCTTAAATTCCGGTCAGGCGAAAAATCAATAAACCCGGAGGGTTATCTCTAATTACCACTAAACTCTGTCCACCGTCAGGAAGCCGGGGTCCTAAAGTCATACCAGTAACTTGAGCATTAATTCCTAATTCTGGGAGGTTTAAAAGCAGTTGTTTTCGCAAAGATTGAACCTTAGTTAATTTACCGCGTAAACTAGCAATGCGGGAGGTATCTGTTGCGTCTCCACTAAACACTTGATAAATTCCCGCACCCATACCACTCGCCGATCGCTCTAAACTCAGAAATGAACCTCCCCGGTTTAGAGCCACCAGTCCGGCTAACTCCCTTCCCTGGGCATCTTCATCAAAATTATACAGATTTTCCGACACTAAAAACGAAGCGCGATCGGCTATCACATAATGCAATATTCGCACTTTCCCCGCACCGCTATCTAGATCCTGCTTTAGTGATGCGTATGGTGCGACAAACAACCTAAATGGGTCCATCCCACCCGCACTAAAACCATCAGGCGCTATGGCTAGAGACTTTATGCCTAACTCCGGTTGTAAGCCTTGGGGGGGTTTGGTCTCATCCTCATTCAATACATAACTGGGAGGTAGTGGCACGGTATTTTTTAGTTCCCCCGTTTCTAGGTCATATTCCCCGATGTGGGAGTTATCTGTGGCGATAAACAGCGACTTGCGCGGGGAAAAGGCGATGCTGCGCGCTTCCCTAGGGCGATCGCTTAATTTGATGCTCTCCTTAATCCCAATCTTAGCAATATCTGCCGATTTGTTCCCACCAGCAAACTCCCAACCCAGGGTATATAATTCTGTCGGGTCGCTTTCGCCTTCGGACTCCCCTAGTCCATAAAAGCGAATACCTCCATCGGTCGGTTCACCATATCCGGTAATCTCATAGGTCAAATCTGACAGCCTTTGAGACTCTGGTAGTTCGTACTCACCCACAAACTCTAGGGATAAATCTAAGAACATTCGGTTCGCTGCCGAGACTTGCGGAAGGCTACATGATGTCAGCAATATCCCCACACACAGCCCTATTACAGCTATAAGGGTTCGTATTTCCACAGGGATAGCCACCCTACCATGTTCTAACCTGAATTTATCAGAATTTTCTAAATGTGTCAAGATTAAATCACTCCTAGCCACTAATTCCTAATATGAAGTTAACAGATTTTCCCGATTTTATCTATCCTTAGAATCTCTGATTATCTCTCAATTATTACTCGCCCCTACTCCGATAATTCGGATTTGTCTCTCTCACGACTACAGGGTTAGACACAGACACACAAACACTCAATAATTAAACATTAAATTAACTGCGGATTTGGGCTTGACAAGTTCGGTGACTTGACCTATACTTATATCATGGGAAAATGTGGCGGCATATATATGGTGATTTCAACTATGCCAACCCCAACAAGCGATCGCCATCCCGGAAATTCTATCTATCTCTCGCTGCTACAGGGTTAGACACAGACACACAAACACTCAATAATTAAATATCAAATTAACTGCGGATTTGGGCTTGACAAGTTCGGCGACTTGACCTATACTTATATCATGGGAAAATGTGGCGGCATATATATGGTGATTTCAACTATATAAACCATAAGAAGCGATCGCGGCAGTGTTATTCTGGCGATTATGTAGCCAAGCCCACATTTGATCACCATAGGAAAAATGCCACCATTCATGTAAATGTTGTAGGAAGCCAGCCCTGGTCATGACCTGCTTTAAAATTTGTCGATTTCGATGATATTCTAATTCTGTCATCTCAGAACTTTCAGCAAAATAATCCGGTTCAGACCGAGAAGAAATCTCATCAATATCAGAACCCATATTAACAGCACTGACCGTCACGATATCAAATAAAGTAACATCGACAGCAGCCCCGGTGCTATGGGGTGGAGGGGTAGCCGGATCACGACTAGGAATAGCCCAAAATTTATAAACTTCCTGCCACAACTGTTGTCGCTGTTGTTCCGATAGCAATTCTAAGGTTAATCCTGTAGCTTTAAGTTGTTGTTGAAAAGCATAATCAACCATAAACTGTTGTACTTCAATAGGTCGATAAGCATCAAAAACCAAAATCCGCAAATGTGGATATTCAGCTTGTAAATATTGATGAGCGTTAATTAAGCGATCGCCAACCTTCTCTCGCAGGTAATAGGGGGAACTAACGGGAGAGAGTTGATAAGGCGCACCCAATTTTTGATAGGGGTGAGGAGACTCGAAAATAAACATTTCCGAGGGAATGGGAGTCAACAATTCCCCACAATCTTGAATCGGAATTTTTTGATAAGGTTTTTCAGTAGATGTCATAGACTAATGTACCAAAAAAATCAGCCCCCCCATATACCCCGTTTATCTAAACATCATCAACCCTAACAGAGAGTTTCCGAGTCATGATTGGGGTAGTGGCTAACACCTTCCTAGCCAGCATATAGTGGGAAGGTATTAGCCACCGAAAAATCAGTGCCGATTTTTACTTATGGGTGGACTGAGAATAAACTAGGGTCCGACATTCAACATAGCAGTTAAATATAAGAAACTTATAAAGTCAGGGGTGAATTAGTCAAATTTATTTCAGCAGGTCTGCGCGACAAAAAAAACTCAGCCCCCCATATACCCTATCTATGTAAACAGCATTAGCCCTCGGAGAGAGTTTCCGAGTTGTGATAGGGGTAAGTGGCTAATACCTTCCTAGCCAGCATATAGTGGGAAGGTATTAGCCACCGAAAAATCAGTGCCGATTTTTACTTATGGGTGGACTGAGAATAAACTAGGGTCCGACATTCAACATAGCAGTTAAATATAAGAAACTTATAAAGTCAGGGGTGAATTAGTCAAATTTATTTCAGCAGGTCTGCGCGACAAAAAAAACTCAGCCCCCCATATACCCTATCTATGTAAACAGCATTAGCCCTCGGAGAGAGTTTCCGAGTTGTGATAGGGGTAAGTGGCTAATACCTTCCTAGCCAGCATATAGTGGGAAGGTATTAGCCACCGAAAAATCACAAGTGATTTTACTTATGGGTGGACTGAGAATAAATCAGGGTCTGAAATTAACTGTAGCAGTTAAATATAAGAAACTTATAAAGTCAGGGGTGAATTAGTCAAATTTATTTCAGCAGGTCTGCGCGACAAAAAAAACTCAGCCCCCCATATACCCTATCTATGTAAACAGCATTAGCCCTCGGAGAGAGTTTCCGAGTTGTGATAGGGGTAAGTGGCTAATACCTTCCTAGCCAGCATATAGTGGGAAGGTATTAGCCACCGAAAAATCACAAGTGATTTTACTTATGGGTGGACTGAGAATAAATCAGGGTCTGAAATTAACTGTAGCAGTTAAATATAAGAAACTTATAAAGTCAGGGGTGAATTAGTCAAATTTATTTCAGCAGGTCTGCGCGACAAAAAAAACTCAGCCCCCCATATACCCTATCTATGTAAACAGCATTAGCCCTCGGAGAGAGTTTCCGAGTTGTGATAGGGGTAAGTGGCTAATACCTTCCTAGCCAGCATATAGTGGGAAGGTATTAGCCACCGAAAAATCACAAGTGATTTTACTTATGGGTGGACTGAGAATAAATCAGGGTCTGGAATTAACTGTAGCAGTTAAATATAAGAAACTTATAAAGTCAGGGGTGAATTAGTCAAATTTATTTCAGCAGGTCTGCGCGACAAAAAAAACTCAGCCCCCCATATACCCTATCTATGTAAACAGCATCAGCCCTCGGAGAGAGTTTCCGAGTCATGATTGGGGTAGTGGCTAACACCTCCCTAACCAGCCTAGCCAGCCGGAAAGCGATCGCACCTGAAAAATCACAAGTGATTTTACTTATGGGTGGACTGAGAATAAATCAGGGTCTGGAATTAACTGTAGCAGTTAAATATAAGAAACTTATAAAGTCAGGGGTGAATTAGTCAAATTTATTTCAGTAGGTCTGAGCCATAAAAAAACTCAGCCCCCCCATATACCCCATCTATCTAAACATCATCAACCCTAAGAGAGAGTTTCCGAGTCATGGTTGGGGTAGTGGCTAACACCTCCCTAACCAGCCTAGCCAGTCGGAAAGCGATCGCACCTGAAAAATCACAAGTGATTTTACTTATGGGTGGACTGAGAACATATCAGGGTCTGGAATTAACTGTAGCAGTTAAATATAAGAAACTTATAAAGTCAGGGGTGAATTAGTCAAATTTATTTCAGCAGGTCTGCGCGACAAAAAAAACTCAGCCCCCCATATACCCTATCTATGTAAACAGCATCAGCCCTCGGAGAGAGTTTCCGAGTCATGATTGGGGTAGTGGCTAACACCTTCCTAGCCAGCCTAGCCAGCCGGAAAGCGATCGCACCTGAAAAATCACAAGTGATTTTACTTATGGGTGGACTGAGAACATATCAGGGTCTGGAATTAACTGTAGCAATGAAATATAAGAAACTTATAAGGTTCAAGAAAAAAATTTGTCAAGTCGCTATGACTTTAATATCAAAAGCGCTACTATCAAAACTATAAGTATATTTTCTTGCACTGATAGCAGATTATGGCTTCCACCGATATGAATTTTCCGGTTCGGGTTTTAGTGATTGCAGGCGAGTCTCCGAGTCGCGGGGAACTGGCTAACCTATTAACTATCAATAATTATCAAGTTCAGGTTATTGGTGATGGATATGAAGGTCTGGAGGTAGCTAAACATATTCCACCTGATCTGATTTTTTTAGATGTCAAATTACCCGATACCGATGGATATCTGATCGCCAAACAATTACAAGTACACACTGTCACTGCTCATGTTCGGATTCTTCTACTAGCCGAGTCTAAAAGTGTATTTAGGGCAATTCGCGCCTTCAACTTGCAAGTAGCAGATGTTCTGATTTATCCCTTAGATTTTGAAGAAGTACAATGGCGCATAGAAATGCAACTGTTATCCTCCCCATACAGAAGGGATAATTTAACCAATCAGCTATCAACTACACACTCCCTCAAATCAGTTAATCATCAATTAAAAATACTGATTGATAATTCTCCTCTGGGAACTATTATTTGGGATCGAAAATTGCGGGTTATCCAATGGTCTAAGCAAGCAGAAGAGATATTTGGTTGGTCTGAGTCGGAAGTGTTGGGTAAGTCGATGAATGAATGGAAATTAATCTTTGAGGAAGATAGCGATCGCGTTAATCGAGAAACTCAGACCATTTTTGCCAATCAAGAAAAAAGGAGGATTTGCATAAATCGTAATTACCGCAAAGATGGATCAGTAATTTATTGTGAGTGGTACAATTCCAATTTTTACGATGAATCAGGAAAACTGAATATGTTGCTGTCTTGGGTTCAAGATATTAGCGATCGCCAAAAGACGGAAGCAGCTTTAATAAAAAGCGAGGCTAAATTGCGGACTATCATTGAAACGACCCTCGAAGGAGTTTGGATAATTGACAGTGATAGTATGACCACTTTTGTCAATCAGCAAATGGCAAATATGCTGGGTTATACCCAAGAAGAAATAACTCAATCTTCCCTATTTAAGTTTGTGGATGAACAGGATTATCCAATAGTCGAAAATTATCTGCAACGTCGTCGTGAAGGTATTGCGGAGCAACACGAGTTTCAATTTAAGCGGAAAAACGGAGATATTCTCTGGACTATACTATCAACTAATCCTATATTTGATGATAGTAAATATGCTGGATGTTGTGCGATTATCACAGATATTAACTATCGTAAAAAAGCTGAATTAGCCATAGCAGTAAGTGAAAAACGCTTTCAAGAAATCGCCTCTACTATCAGTCAGTTTTTCTTTGTAAAATGCGCCAATTCAGGACAATATATTTATTTAAGCCCAGCCTATGAAAAAATTTGGGGACGCACCTGTGAGAGTCTCTATCAAAATCCTGATTCTTGGTTAAATACCATCTACCCAGAAGACCGAGGAGCAGTAATTAATTATCAGGAAAAACAGCATCAAAATAATTTGGTTAAACGAGAATATCGGATTATTAGAAATGATGGTGTAATTAGGTGGGTTTATGAAGAAGTCAACATTATTTATAATGACGATGGTTCTCCCCTACGTTATGTAGGATTTGCGGAAGATATTAGCGATCGCAAGCAAGCAGAACTCGCCCTAGCCGAAAGCGAAGAACTCCTACGCCTAGCGGTCAATCATGCTCCTGATATCTTTGTAATTTATGACAGCGATCGCCGTTTAAAATTCGTCAACCAACGAGTATTAGAACGAACAGGTTGGTCAGAAGAAACATTTATTGGTCGCCGAGATGAAGAGCTATTTCTCCCAGAGGAAACTTGCCATTATTTACCCTTGCTAGAAAAAACCATCCAAACCCTAACCATACAAATTGGTGAAGCTACTATTACCCTTCCCAATCAAACCCCAAAAACCGTCATCATTAAGTATTTACCACTGTTAGACAAACAGGGTAGACTGAGCCAAATTTTAGGTTTAACCTTTGATATCACCCACTACAAACAAGCTGAACAAAAACTCAGAGATAGTGAAGAACGCTTCCGCACCGCTTTTGAAGATGCTGCGATCGGTATGGCATTGTTATCCTCCCAAGGAAACTGCTTAAAAGTTAATCGCTCTCTATGTGAAATGTTAGGCTACCAGGAAGCAGAACTACTCCAACTCAAATGTAAAGATATCACCCACCCAGAAGATTATGAGCAGGAGGTAAAATCCATTAAAAAATTGATCGAGGGTCAAGTTAAATATTACTATGTAGAAAAACGCTACCTTCATAAGCAAGGATATGTAATTTGGGTATTATTAAGTATGTCCATAGTCCGAAATATTGACGGGGTTCCTCTCTATTTTATTGCTCAAGCTCAGAATATCAGTGAACGGCGAGCCGTAGAACAGATGAAAAATGAGTTTATTTCTGTGGTTAGCCATGAACTGAGAACCCCACTCACCGCTATTCAAGGCTCGTTAGGACTGTTATCTTCCGGCTTGTATGATCACAAACCCCAGGAGTTTCATAAATTTATTGAAATTGCTTTATTAGAGACAGAAAGACTGGTGCGAATGGTTAATGATATTCTTGATATTGAACGGCTAAACTCCGGTGAGGTTCAATTTCAAATGGAGGCTTGTTCAGCTCAGGAATTGATGATGCAAGTAATTAATAGTTTACAGGCGATCGCTCATCGGGACTCCATTACCCTGGAAATTTTACCCACTTCCGTTCAACTCTGGGCGGCACGCGATGCCATGCTACAAACTCTGACTAATTTAGTCGGTAATGCTATTAAATTTTCCCCTCCCCATACCACTGTCACCCTCTCAGCTTACCCACAGGATGATATGGTACTTTTTCAAGTCCGCGACCAGGGACGTGGCATTCCTCCCGAAAAACTAAAAACTATCTTTAGTCGCTTTCAACAAGTCGATGCCTCTGACTCTCGCCAAAAGAGTGGAACTGGTTTAGGCTTATCTATCTGTCAAAGCATTATTGAACAACACGGCGGTAAAATTTGGGTCGAAAGTCAATTGGCTAAAGGCAGCACTTTTTATTTCACTATTCCTAGGGTTATAAATACCAACGACACTAACCATTAAAATCGTTTTTAAAAACTCAATTTCCCCTTCTACTACCTAGGATGCACAAATTGTCGTTTGTGTCAAGCCCCCGTTTTTTTGCCGTCCATTTTTTCGCCTAAATTGGTGTCTCGGGATTAGCCATTTTCCGTCAATAGACCTTTAAACTCACGACAGCATCAGGGTTTGAGCCTCATTTTTGCTATACGCACACAAACAGCGCTCATTTTTGATTTTTTCCACCCTACCACAACCCCCATTCTCTCGTCAAATTTATAGGAAATTTTCTCAATAAAAATGTAATAAATATTTACCATTTTTTAAATATTAAAATCATTTTGCCAGATAAATAAGTTTAGCTTAACTAAATTACCATCAGGGACAGATCACAGAAGTAACAGGTAAAAATTGATAATTATCTATATAAGTTTCTGTATTTGTAGACAGGAAAAATGCTTGTCTATTTGAACCTAATAAGCGAGAGTAGTTTTATCTTGTTTACACGGTAAATCGTGACCTATGCCAAAACCCCAAATTTTAGTAATTGATGATGAAGAACGTATCCGGGAAATCGTCCGGGTTTGTATGACGGATCTAGGAGGTTGGGACGTAATTACAGCCAACTCTGGTCAAGAGGGTTTACAGAAAGCCAAAACGGAACATCCTGATGCGATTTTGTTAGATGTATCGATGCCAGATCTTGATGGTTTCCAGTTGACCAGGCAACTCCAACAAACACCAAGCTGTCGAGAAATTCCGGTAATTATGCTGACAGCCAAAGTGCTAAAACAAGATCGCGATCGCTTTGAACAAATGGACATCGCCGGAGTGATTACCAAACCATTCAACCCCTTGACCTTAGCCCAACAAGTGGCCAACCTGTTAGCTACCAATTCCGATTAACCAGCCATTGAAAGTAACAGGAACCTCCAGGAAATATTTAACAGTGTCAGACATCAAAAACCAGTATAACATGATTAAAATATCAATATAGCTGGCAGTTACACATTGAGGAGTAAATATGGGGATCTCAAGCCAAAAATATATTTTCAATCACCTATTTAAATAGCCATTAAATCTCACCATTATTGTAGCTATAACTTACCCTTGCGCTACCCTAGCCGAAACCCTCTCCCCGGTCTTACCTGTAAATTTACCAGAGGTTCCTAACACTATTCCATCATTACCAGAACGTCCCCAACCGGAACCGGAACTTCCCCCCCAGTTACCTACACCTGAGCAATTATTTCCTTCCCCCAACCTAACACCAGAAAATATAGAAGAACCCCCAGATGTATCTATTACTATTATTGTCGAAAAATTCAGCTTTGAAGGAAACACAGCCTTTAGTGATCAACAACTAGCAGAAGTTACGCAATCTTTTCTAAATCGTCCGATTACCTTTGCGGAACTTTTGCAAGCACGTTCGGCCATTACTAATCTGTATATCAGCGAAGGTTACATTACTTCCGGCGCTTTTATACCCCCCCAGGAACTGCAAGAGGGAACGGTAACCATCCAAATTTTAGAAGGAGAAGTAACTGATATTAACGTCAGCGCCACCGGACGACTAAACCCCGATTATGTGCGTAGTCGTCTAGCTGTTGCTACCGCCAAACCCCTAAATCAAAATCGTCTACTCGCCGCGTTGCAACTATTACAATTAAGCCCGATAATCGATACCATACAAGCCGAATTGTCTGCCGGAACTCGTCCTGGTCAAAGCATCTTAGATGTAGAATTTACCACAGCCAAAACCTTCGATATTAATTTATTTGCTAATAACTACCGCCCCCCCAGTGTTAGCACATTTCAACGAGGCGTTGAACTCACAGAAGCCAATCTTCTCGGACAAGGAGATAGTTTAGGCATATATTATAGTAATACCGATGGCAGTAATGTGGTAGATGTCTTATATGATTTTCCGATTAATTCCCGCAACGGAACCGTAGGATTTTACTTTAATTATACTGATAGTAATATTGTAGAACCACCTTTTAAGGAACTGGATATTGAAGCCACAAGTGTCACTTTTGAATTGCGATATCGCCAACCTATTATTCAGACCCCGACAGAAGAGTTAGCCCTAGGTGTTAGTTTCGCCCGCCGCGAAAGCGAGACATCTATTTTAGGTATAGGTTTTCCCTTGGCTAGGGGGGCGGACTCCGATGGTAAAACCCGCCTATCAATTTTGCGTTTATCTCAGGAATATACCAGGCGAGGAACTCAACAGGTTTTGGCGGCGCGATCGCAATTTAGCATAGGCTTAAACTTGTTCAACTCAACCATTAATGATGACGGTCCTGATAGTCAATATTTAGCATGGCGAGGTCAAGCCCAATGGTTGCGATTATTAGCCCCAGATACCCTCATATTATTGCGCTCCGATATCCAATTATCCACACAGGAGTTAGTACCCCTAGAACAAGCAGGATTAGGGGGATTAGACAATCTTCGGGGATACCGTCAGGATGCCTTATTGCGCGATAATTTTATATTTGCTTCGGCGGAGTTACGCTATCCCATTCTCCGAGTTGATAACAATAAGGGAATTTTACAAGTTACCCCCTTTGTAGATTTCGGCACCGCCTGGAGTAGTAACGCCGACCAATTGCAATTATCCTCGGAAACTTTAATGTCTTTAGGCTTAGGCTTGCGTTGGCAGTATGGTGATAATTTCCGCGCCCGGTTTGATTGGGGAATTCCTCTGATGGAACTTAGTTCCAATAAACGAACTCTCCAAGAACAGGGGTTATATTTTTCGGTCGAATGGAGTCCGTTTCGGTGAATATTGGCGAGTTGATAACCTCATCAATGGGAGGTTTTTAAAAACTTTAGGTAATAGTTACCAATTACTAAACCTACCGGGTGTTTAGGTTCGTCAGAGAATGTTAAAAAAATCTGTGATTTCTGTTCACTCCTAAAGCGATCGCCTATAATACACACAAGCCAAATAGATAGCGTATCAACCCCATCGAGTTAACCCCCCAGGTTATAACTCGGCTATATTCCCCAGTCATGAAAACCCTACTTAAATGGCTAGTAGTTGGTGGTTTTGAACTCATCCTTTGCTTTGGGATTTTAGGAACTTCCGCGAATTTAGTTAGTTCCCCCAGTAACCTCAAAGTCTGGTTAGGAGTTTTTGGATACTTCACAGGATTAGTAATAATTCCCGGCTTATCGGTTTATCATGTGACCCACAAAATTCATCGCGCCAAAGTCGAACAAAAACAGCTACAAGCCACATTTCCTCAAGATGACACATCTTGGTTAGAACTGTTAGACTCCCAGAGGTAATTATGATGATGAAAACCGCGCCAATTCCCAATGTACTAGGGTTAACAGGATGCGCCATTTTAGTAAGTATGAGTATCTCTTCCTGTGGTGTCATTCCGGGAACTAGCGTCAAACGCATTCCCCCTGGTTATGTAGGACTGAAAGTGCAAATGTACGGAAGCAATCGCGGTGTACAGAATGCCACTATTAGCACGGGAAAAGTATGGTATAATGCTTACAGCGAGGAAATTATCATTTTTCCCGATCACGTTCAATATTACATCCTCTCAGCGGCGAGAGATGAAGGTTCACCTATCGACGAAAGCATCAGTTTCGGAGTTGGGGGAACTAGCGTCAATGCAGATATTTCTCTCTCCTACTTTTTCAATACCAACCAAATCAAGGATTTCTACGGTAAATACCTGAAAGACCCTGATGAGTTTAAAGGGACTTTAGTACGCAGTGAACTCCGTAACTGCTTTAACCAAGAAGCAGCCGGATTAAGACCAGAAGATATTGTCGGAAGCAAACAGCGAGAATTATTAACCTCGGTTCAAAACTGCTTAAATGAAAAATTTGTTGGTGTGGGGGTGGAATTTGATTCGATTGGGTTTGTTAGTAAGCCCCGTTTTGATAGCGCCATTGAAGCGCAAATGACCGCCCGTTTTCAAGCGGAACAACAGGTGATCGCTGCCCAAGCACAACTACAAGTCGCCCAAGCCGAAGCAGAACGTCAATTAGCCAAAGCCCAAGCGGACGCAGAAGCAGCCAGAATTAGCGCATCCACAGTTAACCCCATGACCATCAGGCTGAGGGAGTTAGAACTTCAGGAAAAGATGATCCAGAAATGGAACGGTGTACTTCCCCTATATCAAGGTGGTGTCGCCCCATTTCCCAGCTTTGACCCTAAACCGGCCACTTCTGCTAATAATTAATCATTCATGATTAGGAAGTCTTGGGTTGTAACTTCCTTAGAATTGATGGTTGATGCTGTCCCAAACCATCTGTCAGTACATAACTGGTGGCTAATAATAGCAGCCATAGCCCCGGATAACGAGGTTCTAACCAGGGTTGAAGGCGACGCGCGAGGGGGGGAACCCAACTAAATAACCAACTGATTAACGCCAACCAGGTGAAGACAAAATAACTAATCATCCAGCGGATAACTTCCCCAGTATTGACAAAATCTAAAATCCAGATGAGCAACTTGGGGTTCATGCGCGCCGCTTTTAAAGCCAGACGGTTAAAGGTCCACCAGTCGGTCCTATCCTTAATAAAGGTATTAGCTACCTCTTCGGGTTCTGTCGCTAACAGCCCAAAAAAAGTATTTAAAATGGAGTTAATTCTTTGAGGAGGAAGATAACGCCCGGTGGGAACCATCATTCCCTTAGAAAACAACCAAGTAACGGCGATATTGCTTTGATAGGCGCGAATTTGATTGAGGTAGTATTTGGTGAGCAAATCATGCTTTAGTGCGGTATTTAATAAGTCCGTTAAACGGGATAAATTCCGTACCAAAGAACCAAAACCAGTAAATACTAAGGGAGACTGAAGACAAGCAGCATCTCCAATAGAAATTAAACGGTCATAGGCGACAGTGCGATCGCTTCCTCCCAGACTAAAATAACCGGGGATATAGCCAAAAGTCGCTTTTTTCCAAACCAAATTATCCAGATTACAACGACGATATTCTGGTAAAATAGTAAAGAAATCCTCGAACATTTCCAACAGAGAACCGGGGTTGATCTGATTAACCTGATGATAGTGAAACAGATAAATAGTCAACTCGTCACCTTCGCCAGGGAACAACTCCCAAATCAATTGGCGACCCCTAGAAATATCCCCGTGACTGTGGAGAACATCCCCATAATTAGAATCCCAAACTCCTGGTTCAAACCCACCATTAATCACGGCCCCCACGGTAGGACAAACACTATCAAAGGTGCGATCGCCATTAAGTTGCCAAGCAATAGGGGACGCGGTACCCATAGCATCAACTAATAACCTTCCGGTAGCTATCCGTTCGGAATTAGTAGTCAAATCAGTAGCCGTCACCTTAACGCGATCGCCTCCAATATCCGCCCGAATAAACTCCGTTTCATCCCAAATCTCTCCCCCCGCCTGTCGCAGTTTTTCACCACACAAAGACAGCAATTTATCCGTATTTATGGCTACATTCAACACCCGAGGAGTATGCAAAACCTCCCCCTTAGCAATGGGGGGATTATTAGCATCAAAAAACTTGTGGAAACCGTCCTTATACTCCCTAGCAATAAAACTCTCTACTTCCGCCCCGGTGAACAATCCCAAGTCAATTAAACTCTGTAATTCACTGCGAGAAATATTCCATTCCCGGTTCATCCGACCAAAGGGGAGACGTTCCATCAATAGCACCCGATACCCTAAACGTGCCATTACCGCCGCATGAATGACCCCTAAAGCCCCGCCAACATAAATTAGGTCATAACTAGGCAACTCCCCATCAGAGTCCTTTCTCGCCTCAGTAAAAATCACCTGTTTAGGAGTTTGTGGATTTCTCACCCCCTCCCGCCAGCGTTTCTCCCACCAGTACACCCGTTTTAGGTCATATTCCCCATTAGGGATTTTCTGAAAATATTTCACCGTTTGGGGATAATAGGCAGCCAAAGCCTCAAAAATCGACTCCTGCGACAAATCAATGGCTGGAGGTTCAGGATACTGATAGGGAAACTCCTGTCTTAAACCAGTTTCCAGGCTGTTGAGTACCCGTTTTTCTTGAGAACTTCCCACAGTCCCCACCCGAAAAACCTTGAGATAGGTTGTGCGTTGGACGGACCAAGTAAACACCGACAATTCCCCAGACCCCTGTTGAGGAAATTTCAGGCGAAACCCGTCTGGGGTGATCGTTTTCTCACCCACCCCCGGATTAAACGTTTGCTGCAACCAGGTACAAACGCTGTGTGTATCGGGGTTAGGAATTTCCAGATATAGAATCTCTTTCATGTCCATGTCAATTTCTTTGGTACCTGAGTTGAGGCTTACCGCTTCACTGTTAACGAAATTAGCGATCGCTCTATTACACTAAGCATAGGGGAAACTGCGCCAGCAGTAACTATCGAGAGGGCGCTAGAACAGGTAACAATAATCTGTTATGCCACCATAACCAGATATAGCAGACTCTCAGTACCCTGGTCTATATAGGGCTACTTCCAACCTACAGGAAATTCTCAATAATGACAGAAAACTTGAATTTCTCGGAAATTATCAGCCAACAGCGACAGTTTTTTGCCACCGGAGAGACTAAACAGGTGGACTTCCGACTCTCGCAACTGCGACGACTCCAACAGGCGATCGCTGATTTTGAACAACCTATCCTAGAAGCAGTCAAAGCTGACTTAGGCCGTCCTGAGTTAGAAGGGTTGTTTGAACTTTCCACCCTCGGAGAAATTAAATATGCTCTCAAAAATTTAAAATCCTGGGTTAAGCCTCGCCGGGTCAAGACCCACCCCACTGCCTTCCCCGCTTCTAGCTATATCTATCCTGAACCCTTGGGAGTTGTCTTAATTATCGGACCTTGGAATTATCCCTTTCAATTGGTCATTTCTCCCCTCGTCGGTGCGATCGCCGCCGGAAATTGTGCTATCCTTAAACCCTCTGAACTAGCCCCATCAACTTCCCAAGTCGTAGCTGATCTGATTAGCAAAACTTTTTCACCTAACTATATTGCCACTGTTCAAGGGGGGGTAGAAGTTAGCCAACAACTATTAGATGAACCCTTCGACCATATCTTTTTTACCGGAGGGAAGCGCATCGGGAAAATTGTCATGACCGCCGCCGCCAAACATTTGACTCCCGTTACCTTAGAATTGGGTGGCAAAAGTCCCTGTATTGTCGATGCCGATACTCAGTTAGATTATACCGCCAAAAGGATTGTTTGGGGTAAGTTTATTAATGCTGGTCAAACTTGTATAGCCCCAGATTATCTATTGGTAGACCGCCGCCTTAAATCGGACTTGATTACAGCTATGATTGGCTATATTCAGAGTTTTTATGGCTCCGAACCGCAGCAAAGTCCCGACTATGGGCGGATTATTAATAACTATCATTTTCATCGGTTGACTGAGTTATTACATGATGGTAAAATCGTCGCTGGTGGTAAGTTTGATGAAAGCGATCGCTATATCTCTCCCACTCTCATTGATGAAGTATCCTGGGAAGACACCATCATGCAAGATGAAATCTTTGGGCCGATTTTACCCATTTTGACCTATGATGATTTAGGGGATGCAATTAGTCAAATTAACGCCAGACCCAAACCTCTCGCTCTTTACCTATTTTCCCGTAATAAACAGTCACAACAGCGCGTTCTTCAAGAAACCTCATCCGGGGGTATTTGTTTCAACGAAACTATCATGCAAGTCGGGGGTCAATCCTTGCCTTTTGGAGGAGTAGGAGAAAGCGGCCTCGGCAAATATCACGGCCAAGCTACCTTTGACACTTTTTGCCACCACAAAAGCCTTTTAAAGCAATCTCTACTCTTCGATATTCCCCTGCGATACGCACCCTATAAACCCAAGTTTAACCTGATGAGATTTTTCATTAAAAACACCTGATTTTTTATCTGCAATATGGTAGATTTATCTGATTAATAAATTTACCATCATTGCCCATAACTAAAAACGGCTTTTTCTCAACTCTATTCCCTATATAGGGAATCATACAAATCGAGTAAAAGCCTTTTATTGGGTGCGTCAGTTGTGAATGTTCTGGTTAACAATGCCATTGATATACTGGTGCTGACGCACCCTACCGAATCCTCACAATTAGCTACCAGTTTTAGCCTGAATTGGTGGTAATTGACCATTAACACTAGGATACCAACTTGGTTCAGGTTTAAGAACATCCAAATTCAATCGATAACCAATATTACGAACCGTTTGGATTAAACTAGGCTGTCGAGGGTCAGTTTCCATCTTTTTCCGCAATGATAGAACATGAGTATCAATAGTGCGGGGATTATCAATATAATCTGGCCAAGCGCGGCGCAACAGTTCCGAACGACTGAGAGGCTCCCCATCATTTTGAGCCAAAACATAAAGAAGACTATACTCTTGGGGAGTCAGTTCTATCATTTGACCCTGAAGATAAACCCGACGCTGTACCAAATCAATTTTCAAATCCCCATAATCTAAACTGGTAGGAGGAGCCACATTGCGAGTGCGACGCATAAGTGCTTCAGCTCTCGCTAAAAACTCCTGCATTCCAAAAGGTTTAGTTAAGTAATCATCAGCTCCTGCTCTCAAACCACGGACAATATCAGATTCCGTATTCCGAGCCGAAAGCATCAAGATTAAAGACTGTCGTTGCTGTAGTAGCCACTGGCAGAATTCTAGACTATTGCCGCCTGGTAATTCTGCATCAATAACTACTAAACTTGGCTGAGTCGTGTAAAACACCTCTCTAGCATGATGAAAGTCCGCAGATTGACACACCGAATAACCAACGTGCTGAAGATGCCAACCTAACAGCGATCGCAGGTGCGGATTTCCCTCAATAATTGAAATATAAGCATATCCCACTGGTGCCAGCTTCCTTTATCAATAATTGAACACAGGTTAACAGAGTCGAAATCATCATTTTGTAACTCCTGCTACCCTTGCGATCGGCAATCCACCCTAGATCTATGATCACAATTAGGTTAATATAAAAATCACAGAGGGAGAGAGGCATCAACCTTAAAGCGGCCATCAGTCCACAACCCCCGTAATTTTCCGGGGTGCATTATGATCAAAATGAAGGGAATGAGTAAGAACTTGAAACAATTGCCATCGGTCCAGGGAAACCTATAACTAAAGGTAACAGTCTTTTCAATCACAGTCCGATTCAGCTAGAATGCCAGAAATCCATATCGGTGAGGTGTATATAACTGAATCAAGGTAGAGACTAATCCCTATCCCTTAACCATACCCCCAACATATAGATTATAACTTGAGGTTTCCACCATGTTACAGAATGCTCAGACCATCCGGCACTACCAAAAAATCACTGATTCCCTCGTCGAAATGTGGAATCGAGGCTATCGTTATGATGAGCTTAGAATGTTTGTAGATGGCTACATTGCCGCCCTGAGAAATACAAACGCCCTCGAACCTTATCAAATTCACCGCCTAGAGGAAGAAACCTTTAGGTACATTAACGACCCGTCCAACTTTGAAATGACTCCCCTACCACAACCAGAAGTAGATTATTACTAGATACTTGGGAAAAACCCAGCCTTCGAGAGGCTGGGTTAGGGAGTTAATTAGTTAAGCCGGACTATGATGCCAGAGCGACCTCTAGCATCTCTTGTAGTTCGCCCTTCTGATATAACTCAATCATCACATCGGAACCGCCGACAAATTCACCATTAATGTAAACTTGGGGAATGGTCGGCCAGTTTGAATATTCCTTAATACCTTGGCGAATTTCGGCATCTTCCAAAATATCGAGGGTTTCAAAGGGAACCCCTAAACTATTGAGAATTTGCACCACATTATTGGAAAAACCGCACATGGGCATCAACTTGGTACCCTTCATAAACACAAAAACCTTGTGCTGGTTAATCAGGTTTTCAATTTTGGCTTCTACTTCAGGATTCATAGTGATTATTCAATCGAGTTATTCACAACTTAGATCAACAAATTAAGCAGCCTGGTTGACTTTTGACCACTCTTGGGGGGTATAAGTTTTCAGCGCTAGGGCATGAATGGCCTCTGTTGCCATAGCTTCCCTAACAGCTTTATAAACCATCTGATGTTGTTTCACCAGGGTTTTGCCCTCAAACAGAGGCGAAACCACTACAGCTTGTAAATGGTCGCCCCCGCCAAGGTCTTCAACTTTAACAACAGCATCAGGCAACTCAGACTTAATCATTGCCTCAACTTGGGAAAGGGTGATCATGGGATTCCTATTAAACGACTATGTTTGATTGTAGATGAATTATTGAGCATTGGAAGTGGTTGCCGGGTTAGAAGAAGCACTACCCCTGGCTGGACTGCTGACAAATCCTAATTCAAGTAATTGTTGATATGCTTTTTGGCCTAAATCCCGGGTTGGGGCTTGAGAACGAATAATTTGCACGAGTAGGGGAACAGCTAACTCGGGTTGATTCTGGGCACGATGGACTAAAGCCAATTGATAAGTGGCTGTATCCCTCATTTGAGCGGTATCTCTGGCCTCATTGCGATGTTGGTCAGCAATGCGGTTGTCAACCCCTGAGAAACTGCTGGCTAACTGTTGATGAAAATTAGAAAGCTGATTGAAAATTTGGCGCGCCTCCTGGAGTTTCCTGGCTGCCTGGGTGTAATTCTCGTTACTAATTGCTTCCCCGGCTTCAGCTAACAAGCGCTCCCCCCCTTGAACACTTAAAAAACTACTATCAAGGCTCAAAGGGCGCATATCTTGAGGATTCCTCGGTACTGGGGTCGGACTTAAATCTCTGGGAAATTCAGGTTCCGAGCCTTCACCTGTGGCCTCATCATACACAGAAGGATCTTGAGCCATAACCGTTGTAGCATGGCCTGAGACAGTTAAAACAGTCAGGGCTGATGCCAATATACTCACAAAAAGTTGAGGATAGCGGACTATGAAAGGAGACAGCATCATGCGATCGCGAAATGAAAGGTTATTGATGTTTACAGATCTTATCATTTTTTGGCCAAAGTGTAGGAGTTTAGTAAAACTGTTGTAGATCCTGACCAGCCAAGGGTTATAGTCTTTATAGGATGACCATCCATCCACCCCAGCTTGATTCGGTCAACCATTAACATCGGACTTAATCTATTGAGCCAATAATAGTGAGCACTTTTGAGGATTATAACAAAATGACATCAGCTAACTCCTACGAGATTAACGCTCAACAATATCAGGGCATGGGCGTTCCCGAAGAAAGTCTTGGCAGCATTCTACAACGGGGAGGTGAGGAACTGGCAATTACTAAAGTTCCTGGGCGGTTTACGGTTCGCTTGGTTTCCACACCCCCAGTAGGCGGCGGTGGTGGAGTCAGCCCCCTACCAGATCAAGCTGATGGACTCACGCCAAAACAACCAGTCACGGATAGTGGCCCTCAGTTTACCCCGGTTGTATCTGAAGGAGAAAACTTACAAAATTTGCCTATCCACATTGAGGAAACTTCCTCGGTACCACCAGAACTCCAGGAAGTTAAGGTAAAAGATGCTGAACTCGATCAGGCGATGGAACTGGCTCGTCAGTCAGATCGGGTGGCTTTTGCGAGTCATGTCTATCAGGCTGATAATAATCCGGGAATGGTTATGTATCTGACCAATCAAATCACCATTCAGTTTAGCGAGGAGGTTGAGGAGTCCAACCGCAATGCGATCGCCAACAGCCAAGGTTTGAGATTATTAAAATCTGTCTATGGTGTTCCCAACACCTTTGTCTATGAAGTCAGCAGCCAAGCTCAAGAAAATCCCATTAAAATCGCTAACCGCCTCACCAGGAACCCAGAAGTTCTAGTAGCAGAACCCAATATTGTGGTCAAAAGCCAAAAGTATTATCGACCTACTGATCCTCTCTACCACCGTCAGTGGTATCTCCATAATACCGGAGGTGCCGATGTAGCTCCTGATGCTCATATCTCGGTAGAACCAGCTTGGGATATTACTCGAGGAACCAGATCTATAGTGGTTGCTATTACCGATGATGCGATCGACCTTAATCACCCTGATTTTCAGGGTATAGGAAAAATTGTCGCTCCCATTGACCTGAAAGGCCAAAATCGTCTCCCTTCACCACAATCTCCTTCAGATAACCACGGAACCGCCTGCGCCGGATTAGCGATCGCCGAAGAAAATGGCAAAGGTATCGTCGGAGTTGCCCCAGGTTGTGCCTTAATGCCCATTCGCACCACCGGATATCTCGATGATGAATCAGTCGAAAAGATTTTTGATTGGGCTATTAATAACCGAGCCTCTGTCATCTCCTGTAGTTGGGGGGCTAGTGCCGTTTATTTTCCCTTGTCCATACGACAACGAGCAGTAATTACCAAAGCCGCCGCCGTAGGGCGCAACGGTCGAGGCTGCGTCGTATTATTTGCGGCCGGAAACGCCAATCGCCCCATCAACGGAACCATTAATGAAAGTGGCTGGCCTAATAATGTCATATCAGGCCGAGTCAGATGGTTATCTGGGTTTGCGGTTCATCCTGATGTAATTTCCGTATCCGCCTGTACCAGTCTTAATAAAAAAGCGGCCTACAGTAATTGGGGAACCGGAATCACCGTCTGTGCCCCTAGTAACAATGCCCCCCCTGGAATGTGGCTCCAAGAAACTGGCTATATTGGAACCCCTCCATCGATTAGAACCGCTCTGCGTGGTTTAGGAGTTTTTACGAGCGATCGCGTAGGTGCAGCCGGCTATGATCAGGGTGACTTTACATCCCATTTTGGAGGAACTTCCGCCGCCACTCCTCTAGTGGCTGGAGTAGCCGCTTTGGTCTTATCTGTTAATCCGGATCTCAGTGCTAGGGAAGTGCGCCGCATCATTGAACAAACAGCCGATAAGATTGTAGACCCTGATGCTGATCCTCAGTTGGGTATCAGTATGGGAACCTATGATGGTAATGGATATTCCCAATGGTTTGGCTACGGTCGAGTTAATGCCGAAAAAGCCGTAAAAATGGCTCAAAGTCAACGGGTCAGCCGCCAACAGGTTCAAAGGCGGGTGGAGCAATCTAATAACCGCGTCTTAAATATTCCCGATCATAACCCTCAAGGAGTGACTAGCACTATTTCTGTTGCTAATACTAGCCCGATTTTAGATATCCAGGTGACTGTCGATATCGAGCATCAATTTTTGGGTGATTTGGAAGTGCGGTTAATTGCTCCACACGGGGAGGAGGTTCTACTCCAGGGTCGCACTTTGGGAGGCAATAAGGTTTTGAAAACTACCTATAATCTCCAGACGACTCCCTACATGAGAGAGTTACTAAATCACTCACCACAGGGGACTTGGCGGTTAGTTGTCGCGGATTTAGCACCCCATCACACTGGTAAATTGAACGGGTGGAAATTGGATCTAGGTTTGTAATATCTGACATCCTCCGGCCACCGACCCTCGTGAATCGGTGGCTGCTTCCCAGAATCACTCCTGAGATCAGAGCTAACTCCACATACCAATTCTTTGGGTTTGTCGTCGAATATGGGCTGGCAAAACTTCAGGAGTATCGCCGCCGCCCATCATGCCATAGTCAACAGATGGGATAGCGTTCGCGCTGGTAACATTATCACTGACAAACTCTAAACAGATTTGAAACCGACCCTTTTGCCAGGGCCCGCCGGGGGTAAGTAGTTCGCACTCAATGCCTTCCCCAAAAAGATTTTCCTCTTCCAACTTAGACTGCATCATAGTCAGAAATTCGCTGACCCTGAAGGTGCATTGAAACATAAGGGTACTCGAACCTGTATGGAGTACGTCGTTATCATCCAAAATACGAGTTACATTGTTCATCAAATTTCCTCTTCATTGAATTTGGGATCAGGGCGGTAATCAGGTCTTAGCCATTGTTTCCACGCTGTAGAATATGTACGGGCGGGTTCTCACAAGTCTGCTGGGGAAAATAGAGATGATTGCAGAACTCGCCCCTACACAGTTGGGGAAATTCGCGCCTGACTATGTTCTTATTAGAAGAACCAACCATAGGAATGGAGACCTTTGCCTAATAGGTTAACTCCTAAGTAGCACACCCAAACTACCAAAAATCCTACAGAAGCTAGAATGGCGGGTTTCCGGCCTTGCCATCCTCGGGTGATCCGGGCGTGGAGATAGGC
Source organism: Limnospira platensis NIES-39 (assembly GCF_026000695.1). Classification (GTDB taxonomy): domain Bacteria; phylum Cyanobacteriota; class Cyanobacteriia; order Cyanobacteriales; family Microcoleaceae; genus Limnospira; species Limnospira platensis. The sequence goes on along the minus strand of NZ_AP026945.1, from coordinate 596,926 downwards.
GGCGAAAACTAACCAGGTGATTAAAGCCCAGGTTTCTTTGGGGTCCCAACTCCAGTAAGAACCCCAAGCCTCATTAGCCCAAACTGCACCAGCAATAATGCCAATGGTGAGTAGGGGAAAACCTAAACCGATGATCCGATAGCTGATGTTATCAATGGTTTCTACTAGGCTGAGACGTTGGGGTGATAGAGTGGCGGTGCTGGTTGGTTGGTCTGTTGAGGGGGTAACTAACTCGAGAAGGGCGGTAGAACCTTGACCGTTGGTAGCAGTGGCAAATTCCGAGGGTTTAGAGTTCGATAGCAGAGCATTAGGGGAAGTGCTAATGGTTTCTAGTTGGCTAACGGATGATTTATGATTCCGGGAAATTCTGGTTCCCAGGGAACTGCCACTGAGTTGGACGGCTTGGCCGCGAGTTAGAATTAAAAAGGCGATCGCCAATAGAGAACCTACCATCAGGGTGGCATAACTGATCATCATGACGCTAACGTGCATCATTAACCAGTTGGACTTGAGGGCTGGCACTAAAGGCTCTGATAGTTGCATGGGAGCCGGTAGTTTGAGGGCAGCAAAGGCGGCGATCGCCATAGCTAATGGGGCTGTTACCACACCCACTAAACGGCTACCACTCATGTTTTCCGCCACTAAGTGCATGGCGGTAATGCCCCAAGCCAGGAAAAATAGGGACTCGTAGAGATTACTAATGGGAAAATATCCGGCTTCCATCCATCTAGCCCCTAATAGGGCTGCTATAGACAGGTTGGCGATCGCCATACCGGCGGTTCCTAAGCCCTGCAATTGGGGTATTTGGGGAAATGCAGCCCCTACCCAGTAAACCAACATTGTGATTAGCACAATGGCAAATGAAATGTTATCTAACTGATTCTGGAGTACCACCAGATCCATGTTATGTTCTCCTCTCAAATTTTTTCGATCACTTTTTCGATCCTACCGATTTTTGCAGCATTTTCACTATTTTGGGACTAATATATAGCGATTCGGTGGATTGGTGAGGTACTTTTCAAAGCCCCCTTCCGGTATGGGGAGAGGGGTTTGGGGTGTAGACGCGCAGCGGCTTCTCTTTGAGTGGGCTGTACCTTATGGATATGAGAAACGCTATAAGTGTTATATAACCTGCCACCAAACCCGATCAGATAGCCGTCTATTTGTGTTCAACAATAACCTGATTTTTTGAGAAATCTCGGTTACGATGCCAAAATCCACCATCATCTGATTTTTGATAGGACTGTTTTTCGGAGGACCAGCACAAAGTGAATGCAGCCGAACAAGCTAATAATCTCGAAGTTGCCAGCAAAATTGCTTCTGTCGTTAATCTATTTAAAGCACAGTTTCCCGATGTGCGGGTAGACCTCAAGCCCTGGATGAATGACCCAGAGACTAGGGAATTAGTTGACCCAGACTCTATCGACATTGGTTTTAACTTTCCCGGTAGAAGTCGCTTGATGCAAAGTCGCTGTATTTTGATTCAGATCCGACTGTACCATGATCCCTATGACACTGGACGTAAGGCGATCGGAGTCGAAGCGGCTGGATATGATCACCGTGGACAACAGTGGAAAGTCTCCACCGTGGACAATTGGCAATTTTGGGGTGAGTGTCAACCTGCCGATGAAGGGGCCGATAAGCTAAAATTATTTTGTAGGCAAATCTTCGAGTTGTTTAATGGAGTAGACTCCGGGGCGGCTTGATCGCTTGCTCTAATCATCAAGATCCATAATAAACCGAGTATACTAAGAGTAGGGGAGGGACTGCTATTAATTGTATCGTTGAATATCAGGCGATCGCCGGCAAGCAATCACCAAATTAATTCATAGCCATGACTTACAATACTCACCTTGATGATGATGAAGGCGGCTTAGACTTAGGGCGGCTGTTGGGGGCTGTTCGTCGGAAACTTTTACTGATTAGTGGAGTGACAATTGTAGTAGCTGGGGCGGCTGCTTACAAAGCTATTACTGATACACCCATCTATCAAGCTGAGTTTGAAATATTAACTCAGCCAGTGGCTATTTCTACTCAAGTAATTTCCTCTGCTAATCCCCAAACTCTTAGTAATCGAGAAGAAATCGTAGCTGTGACCCTGGATGCAGTACAACTTAAACTACTGACTAGCCCCAGGGTTATTGTTCCGATTGTAGAGGAACTTCAGTCTCAATATCCAGGTATTACTTATAAATTTATTGCTAGTAATCTCAGAATCAGACCTACTCCTGAAAATATTTTAATAGTAGGATATCAGCACCCCAATAAAGATTTGGTTAAGTCGGTTTTAGATTTGGTGTCAAAAGCATTTTTAAACTACAGCTTAGAAACCCGACAACAAGATATTCTCAAAGGTATTGAGTTTGTGGGGGAGCAAATCCCACAATTACAAGAGAGAGTTGATAATCAGCAAGAAAGGCTACAGATTCTCCGCCAAACCAATAATCTTTTAAACCCAGACACTGAGGGTAGTAAACTCTCCAGTCAGGTGACAGCAATTGAACAACAACTTTTAGACAATCAGCTTCAACTTGGTCAAGCTAGATCTTTGTATGCTAACCTACAAAGGGAACTAGCTAATAAACCACCGGAATATGCTGTAGCTTCCATACTACTGGAAAGTCCCCGTTATCAAGAAATAATGAATCAACTGCGGGCGATCGATAATCAAATGGCTAAGGAGTCGGTTCTTTATTTAGAAGCTAGTCCCGAAATCAGCATTTTGCAAGAACAACGAGAAAGTTTGTTGCCACTTTTACAAAGGGAAGCCGACCGAGTTAGTCAAGAGTGGGCTAGTAAAATTCAAGATCTAGAAGAACGAAATCTGATTCTGCAAGATACCATAGATCGCATTAATGCAGAAGTTAAACAGCTTTCGGTGGTGAGTCGAGAATATACGGATATTCAGCGAGAATTATTGATTGCTACGGATAACTTAAATCAGTTTTTGGCGAAACGGGAGGCTTTTAAAATTGATATGGCTCAAAGGGATGCTCCTTGGGAGTTATTAACTCCTGCAGGTGAACCTAAACCTTCTTCTGCAAGTTTGAAGAAAAATGTGGTTTTAGGAACTGCTTTTGGTTTGCTATTAGGATTGGGTTTGGCGCTGTTGGTAGACCAACTTAGCAATGTGATTTACACAGTTAAGGAGGTTAAAGAGGCGACTAAGTTACCGATTTTGGGAGTTATTCCGTTTGACCGCCATTTGAAGTCTATAGTTTCCCAGAATCTTCCTGATAGTGAAGCACTAGAAAATCTTGAACAATTGGATTTGGGAATTAGCCGGAGTCATCAGCCACAAGGAAATGTCATGTCGGCATTTTATGAGTCATTTAGAAGCCTTTATACTAGCATTCGGCTGTTGAACCCAGATCAGCAAATTCGGTCTATGGTGATTAGTTCTTCTGTACCTGGGGAAGGTAAATCTACAACTGCTATTTACCTGGCTTTGGCGGCGGCGGAACAAGGTAGAAAGGTGCTTTTGGTGGATAGTGATTTGCGATGTCCGACTCTCCATCAGCACTTGGGATTGATTAATATGATGGGGTTGACTGATTTAATCTCTAGTGATTTAATCGACATAGATATAGAGCGTGTAATTCAGCCCTATTTTTTGGAGAGTAATCTGTTTGTTTTAACATCAGGCTCAACTCCCCCTGACCCGATTCGGATTTTATCATCTAATAGGATGGTGAATTTAATCAGGAAACTTGAGCATGATTTTGATTTGGTGATTTATGATGCTCCGCCTATGTTAGGATTAGCGGATGCTAATTTGTTGGCTTCGGAAACTAATGGTATGGTATTAGTAGCGAGTTTGGGTCGCATTAATCGTTCGGTTCTGGAAAATGCGATCGCTCAATTAAAAGAGAAACCGAACATGAGCGCCCCCATTTTAGGAGTAGTTGCGAACCGTTCTCCTGAAGTTCCCCTCAGTTCTTATAGTTATAGTTTCAGTAATCCTCAATTCCGGCAAAATCCCCGAAATTTGACTCCTCAAAAGGTGAATAGTTCATCATCAATTGTAGGAACAGTTCCGAGAAAAAATGCCAGAAAATCATAGCAAGTGTAGAGACAAGGGAGGCTTGTCTCTACGGGTGGGGTACGGATGGGGGGGGATTGGCTTTAATTAACTAACGGGCTGGTTTTGTTGATTAGGAAGCATCAGACTCCCGCAAGCGTTCCAACTCTTCCCTTAACTTAGCAATTTGAGAGGTGAGATTTTGGATTTCGGTGATTTCATTGGTTTGGGGGCTAGATACTTCAGACTCTGTGGAATCTGTAGGAGTAGTTATGTTTGAACTATCGACTTCACTGGACTGGGTGGATTGTGATTGAGAAAGGAGTGTATCGACAAAGCTGCGGGCTTCCTCTTCGGTGATAGCGCCTTTTTCCGCCCATTCTTGGGCGAGTTCATTTAACTGTGACTGGATAGTTTCCAGGTTGGCTTCCCGCTTTTGAGGGTCTTGGAGAATTTCAATCAGTGAGGATGTTGCGCCTAGGGTGACACGAAATCCTTGGTGTAGCATTTGGGTTAGGTTATCGACATTCATAAGTAGCAGAAAACTCGTCACGACAAGAAACAAGTGGCTAATTAGCGCGGATCTAGGATATATTCTAGCATTTGGCTCTAGTCTGGGGGGACTTACGCCAAAACTGGAGTGAATAGCGCGAATTTAGCCAACCTGTTCGAGGTATTGTTGCACATCATTAAGGATTTGGGTTAATTCAGCCTCCGTGGTAAGTTTAATGCGATCGTCGCGGAGGGTAATCAAGACTTTAGCAGCAAAGAGACTTGGCCAGATGTTGGGATTACAGAAGACTTCCAGAAAGACATCTCCGGTATACTGGTATTCCATGGACTTCTGGGGGGTGGGTCTACCTGCACCAGGGGTAGATTGAGCCGCCACGGCTATTAGCTTCGTTAGCTCATTTAGGGCTGTTTGTAAGTTGGTGGCTGCTTCTGGGGTGAAGCGCAAGGCTACTGAGCCCTGTATTAAATTGATAGTTAGAGGAGCAGCAGACATAATTTTAATGGTAGAATAATGATTACCTTAACAATTGTACCGATTAGCGATCGCCTATTAATTATCAGATAATTATCGGATGTGGAGGCTTGGGGGGGATTGATGTTTACCGGAAAGTTTTGAGATCGTATTTGAGGAAAATAGCAGGGTATCATCATGAGTATGGATCACCGTTGTGAAGTGCGCCGGGTTCTGATTATCACCTTGGTTTTAAATTTATTGGTGATGGGGATTAAGGCTGCTGTAGGAGTTCTCACTGGGTCTTTGAGCTTATTGGCTGATGCTCTGCATAGTGTGACAGACGGGGCGAATAATGTGCTAGGATTGGTTGCTAATCATTTCGCTTCCCCAGATCCCGATCGCGAACATCCCTACGGACATCAAAAATTTGATGCGGTGGGTGCTTTGGGAATTGCCGCTTTTTTGGGAATTGCCTGTTTTGAAATTCTCACCCGTGCTGTAGAACGCCTGCTAGACAGTGAAAATGACCCGGTGATGGTCTCTGTTGAGCATTTATGGATTTTGTTGTTGGTGTTGGGTATTAATATTTTTGTGGCTTATTATGAACGGCGGGTGGGTAAGCGTTTAGGAAGTGCTTTGCTCGTGGCAGATGCTAAACATACCATGAGTGATGTTTGGATCACAATTATGGTGATCGCCGGATTGATTGGGGTGTGGCGCGGTAATGCTTGGGGTTTACCACAATTACAGTTTTTGGATGTGGTGTTAGCGTTTCCGGTGGCTATTTTGGTGTTTCGTAGCGGGTGGGAGGTGATTAGCGATAATTTACCTTGGTTGGTGGATAGAATGGCGATCGCACCTGAACAAATTAAGCTGATTGCTATGTCTGTTCCGGGTGTGGTCAACTGTCATGCGATCGCCTCTCGCGGTATCATCGGACGGCAGGTTTTTATCGAAATGCACATGGTTGTCCGGGCTAAGGATGTAGAAACAGCCCATGACATTACTGAAGCCGTCGAAGCACAATTAGAAAAGCGCTATGGTCCGGCTCGTATTTTAATTCATGTGGAACCACCCGAATATAAATCAGATGTGATTACCTACGAGGAGCGATCGCCGACAGAAGACCAAGACGATAATTAACGGGAAATATCCGATTGATCGATATTCTCATCAACTTCCGGAAACCGGATAATGTCGTCTTCTCCCAAATATTCCCCATTCTGTACTTCAATCATTACCAAAGGAATCACCCCCGGATTATCTACCCGGTGGGGGGTATTCATCGGAACGTATGTAGACTGCTTCGCCGTGAGGATAATTTCTTCATCACCACATTTCACCTTAGCTGTTCCCGCTACTACAATCCAGTGTTCACTACGATGATAGTGCATTTGGGTACTGATATGATACCCCGGATTAATCACAATCCGATTGATCCGATAATGGTCTCCTTGTTCTAACAGCATTACCTTACCCCAGGGTGGTGTCCGAGTCATTATCGGTGTTTGAGTTTCTGTTGGTTTGTCGGTTTTGGCTTTTCCCATTTTCCACGTCACGCCCAAAATACAAACCTTATTCTAACTCAAATTTTCACAACAATTTCGCTGGGATTGCCTCCGGTCAACGGTAAATTTTGGTTTACAGAACTTAACATCTACCCATTAGATGGGAAAGTCGATAGTAAATGTAGTCCAACCGTTTTGACTGGTAACTTCAATTTTACCGTTGAGTTGTTCGATCAACTTTTCGACTAATGCTAACCCCAAACCAGTTCCCCCTTGTTTCCAGGGGTCAGCATTTTGGACTCGATAGAATTTATCAAAAATGCGGGGTAATTCCTGTTCCGGTATTTCGGCTTGGTTAGCGATTTGCAACCGCAGTTTCTGGGATACTTCCAAATCATATCTAGTTTCGATGGTTTCTAATTTTAGATTAATCTCACCGCATTCTATGGTGTACTTACAGGCGTTATTAAGTAGTTCCGCAATAATCCGTTCTAGGCTGCTAGTATTAGTGCGTACAGGGGATAAATCTGGGGATAATTCCACATTTAAAACTAGCTTTCTTGACTGAGCTCTAGAATAAAATGGTTGGGTTATTCGGGGTATCCAATTCACGAGATTTAACATATCTAGGCTGATGGGAATATTGGCGGCTTCTAGATTCTGTAAATTCAGCAGGTCATTAATTAAGTTGGTTTCCCGCAAACACTCATTTTCTAGGATATCAAAATAAACTTGTTGACGTTCTGGCGTTGGTGCTAATTTTAGCATATAAATTGCCATTTTCATATTAGATAAAGGTGTCATAAGTTCATGGGAAACAGTGCTAAGAAATTCATCTTTGAGGATGTTTAATTGTTGGAGTTCCTGCACTTTTCGCTGTAATTCGGCGGTGCGGTCAAGAACTTGTTGTTCTAAGTCGGTATTCAAGGCTTGAACTTGCTGGTATAGTTGAGCTTGATAGATAGCGATCGCCAATTGGGTTGCTAATTGTTGAAGTAGGTTAGTTTCTGAGGGTAGCCAATAGCGAGATTTCTGACAGTGATGGACTTCAATGGTTCCCCAAAGTTGTCCATCCTGGAGAATTGGCACTACCAAATAAGCCAGAATTTCTTTATCAGATAAAATCTGCAATTCTTCAGAAGATATTTGTGCTGTTTCTATTTCCTCAACGGTATAAATATGGTGGTCATTAAAGGCATATTGATAATAATTAATCACCTCTTCCGTTAATCTATGTTCTGAGAGCGATCGCCATCCTTTCCCTACCGACTCCGCCACCAATTTACCCACGCCCGTATTAAGTATTTGGTAAATAACTACCCTATCTGAGCTTAAAAAATTTCGCAGCTCTGCTACTGTAGTATTCAGGATATCATCTAAGTTTAAAGATTGATGAATTTGCAGAGATATTTTAGCTAGTAGCCGTTCCCTTTGCAATTGCTCGTGGAGTTGTGCTGTGCGTTCTTGTACCTGTTTTTCTAGTTTGATATTACGACTTCTCAGCAGTTCTATTTTCTCGGATTGCAATTGATATACAGACTGTTGAAGCTGCCGAATCACCCGATACATCTCCGTAGGATCCAGCATTCGCAACAGACTCATTTGGGTGATAATTCCCTGCAATTCTCCTTGGTCATTACTAACCAATAAACGCTGGAGTTGTCTGGCTTGCATTTCCTGGTGAGCCCGCCACAATGAATCCTTAACTTTTAAGGAAAATTGAGGAATCCCCATAATCGTTTCGGCGGTAGTTTCCGCTAAATTTAATTGGATAAATTGCGCTAAAACTATATTCTCAGCGGTGACAATACCTACAGGTTCTAATTTATTGGTAGTCAATTGATTATGAATAACAACGCAACCAATTGGATGAGTTGCCATCATTTGTGCTAAGGTTAATACAGAGGTGTTGACCGGGGCGGTCAGAACGTCGGCAATTATCTCATCTGCTACCCGTCTAGTTCTCAAAATATTGGAAGGTTGCAATACTTTCCTGATTCTTTCTGGGGTCACTACTCCCACTAAATGACCTTGACAGTTCAAAACTGGTAGATGCAAAATTTGATGTTGTCGAAACATAGACAAGGCGGTAAAGATATCCTGATCTTCCGACTCGGTTATTTGACATATTGGCCTTGACATAACCTCCCCAATTCTGATATGCTCTAGGGTGGTTTCTTCGGGATTATCTAAAATTCCAGTAGCAATTAGTTGTAGTAAATCACGGGGAGTAAAAATTCCTAATAAATTCGATTTTTCTGGTGGTTCAGCAACAATTTCTGCACCTATGGGAGTGGGTTTATCAACAACTAATATACAGTTGGATCGTATGCCTGTAGGCTGCATCAATGTTCTAGAATCAGATTTGTCTGGTTCTTGTCTGAGATCTCGTGGAAAAGGACAGTGATTTTGCAATTGGCTGATTAATGCGATCACCTCTGCTACAGACGTATCGGGCGTGACTGTGACCGGATAGCGGTCTACGGCTTGCTCAAGGGCTGAGGAGTAATGGGGCGCAGGGTAAAGCATAACTGATACAATTGCACCGACAATTATTCATTATGGACTATTTCTCGGCAATTGGCTGCTAATTTCTGGTTGGGTCAAGCCCAATTATCCATACTCCAGCAACCGAGATCCCTACTATTGGGCGGCGTTTGTTTTAATCGGTAATTGGCTGTAAGCCAGAAACCCGGTTTCTCGCCAGACTCTTAGAAACCCGGTTTCTCGCCAGACTCTTAGAAACCCGGTTTCTTTGAGAAACCGGGTTTCTTTCACTCACCAGACTCTTAGAAGCCTGGTTTATTTTTTACCCACAAATGGGCTGTTATGGTCGAAAGGGAAGTCGCCTTCCCCAACTCCAATTCCAAACCGTGCTTGATACTTTCACATCACACGGCTCCTGATGTGGACACCCTATTGTCAATAGGAACAGGGTTACAACCCCCTGCTTTGTGACTTCAACTTTGGGAGCTATATACAACACGTAGTCTCATGGATTTCTCCATTACTCTCGCTTTCGTCATAACACTCCTACTTATCGCAGTCTCTATATCCACACCGTGACTAGTGGGCATATCCCAACCATTACAGTTAGGCATTGGCTTTCAGTCACATCCTTTCCCCTTATAGGCATACGCTTACACTTTTCACTACTCAATAGACACAACACTACTGAGAGCCTAACAGGGGTTTAAACGTTCCGTTTATATGGGCATTCCATCTTTAGATTTGTTCTATCCACCGGGGTACTTAAAAAGGTCTGTGTAGGTAGTAAATACAACTTCCTACTTTTCCCCTTACCCTTTTGGGCGCAGCGTATCAAACCTATTTCGCTGCTTAATGCTGACGATGGTTCAAGCCGAACATTCGGTTTCCCTAATCATGGATGGTTGGCAGTGGTCGCATCTGGTAGTAGGTTCTACTTCACGCCTTCCGTTCCCCGCTTCAATCCTGGGTTTGTGATTCCCAAAACTGGGGGTGGCTATCGCCTTTACTCTTTCCCATAATCGCCCCAAGTGGATTTTACTCCTCCTAAGTTCACCTGGACGGTAAATTTTGCGATTTTTTAAAATGGGATTGACCTTGAGTTTCCTGCCTTGCTCGTTTTAAGCCCGAGCGTTGGAACATATAAACAGTTAAGGGGTAACTGGGTTGAATCAGTTGATTCCCCTCTAGGAGGTTATTTCGAGCATTGCAGCCATATTTCACTCCTAAACGTCTCGCACGTATTTCCCATAATAGCTAATCATGACTTGCTGCTTGGCGCGGGTGGCTGCGACGTGCAATAAACAGCGTTCCGCAGTAATAAAGCGGTCTTTGGAAACATCGCATCGATAGATAACCGACGCGATCGCCTCTAATTTAACAGCCGGAAATCAAGACTTGGGGGTTTTGAGAATCCCCTCCATGAGCGGTAGTCCGGTAGGGATTCTTTCCCACCGGACAATATCGCCTACAAATATGGCGATTTTTTAGGAACGACTAATCTGAAATCGAACCGTGTAATCCCAGCTAGACCAACCCATAAAGCTGTTTTTCTTAGACATCTTCCACTCCCGCACTTCATAAGCCGGTCCTACGGCAGAAATTTCCAATTCGCAAGCACCGAGCAAATCATCTTTGTCAGAACTTGCGAGAATGCCAACGCCAGTTGTTGCGGCTGAAAGAATCGTCCCAGCAAGGACTCCGTAGGGTCCGGCAGCAGATACAGCACCGGAAACCATACTGCTAATTGCTCCGACCGTATCACCGTACTTAGACCAGTCTTTTCCAGCATCTTCATCATAAGCTTTCAGTCCACCTTTGATGACTTGTCCTGGCTGAAGATTGCCGTCAAATAAAACGGAATCTCCGGGATTAAATGACTTTCTTTGCTTGTCATTGATTTTGATAGGGCGGGTCAAAATTGCTTTGGTGACGTCACCACCGACTAGGGCACCGACAAGATAAAAATCATCGGCTCCCGTAACATCTTCGGTATCGGCACAATACACATCAATTAATTCAATCCTGATACGAGTCATACATTTTTCCTTTGATTAGTTTGTCGAAGTAGAGATTTGTTTGATTCTTTTCTCCCTTCTACTAGAAGACGATTCTCTCTACCAATTTCTGAATTTCTTTTTTTAATTTCTTTTTTTTCGCTGTTTTTGGTCCAAAAATCGAAAATAGCGATCGCTGCTTTACATGACCAGTGCCGGTGCCGGTAATTGGCTGTAAGCCAGAAGCCCGGTTTCTCACCAGACTCAAAGAAGCCCGGTTTCTCACCAGACTCAAAGAAGCCCGGTTTCTCACCAGACTCAAAGAAACCAGGTTTATTTGAGAAACCAGGTTTCTTTTTTTTAAAGAAATCGGGTTTATTTTTTGCCCACAAATGGGCTGGGTTTCCCATAATAGCTAATCAGGACTTGCTGCTTGGCGCGGGTGGCATCGACGTGCCATAAACCGGGTATCGAAGTAATAAATCGGTCTTTAGTAATATGGTCTGGGCAGTCATTTAAGTACCTTTTTAGGGGTAAAATATTATCATTTAATCCCAGTAATAGAATCCAGTAAAATTGTAAACCTTTTACTCGGTGCATTGTGCCGATGCGGATGCCTTCATCTAAGAGATTGTCCGGTTGATTTCGTTTAATTCGTGTAATTGACGATTTGATAATTGCGCCATGGCTGACTCGTACTGTTCCATAGCGCGATTTTGTGCGAAACACCATGCCAACTCGCGATGAATTGCGATCGCCAGTATTCCCCTGATTTTGCAAGGTTGTTAATAACTCTTGTAAATAGGAAATTTCCTGCTCAAAAGTCTTGAACCCCTTGACAATGGGGGCATCGCCGTGCATGATTGAACGGTAATCTTGCACGTGAATCTACTCCGCCATCTAAATCATCGATCACCAAATTTTCCAGAACCGCTGTCGCCCATTTGCGAGTTTCGTCCGTAGTGCGATAATTGAGGCGCAACTTCTTAGACCGTCCGCGAATATCAATATGGCAGTCGCCAATTAGATGACAATTTGCCCATAGATGCGTTGGTGGGCATCTGCGACCAAGAATATATCATTGGCTGTTGGGAGACCCGCGATCGCCCTAATTAACTCAAATACCCCTTTACTCATATCCTGGGCTTCATCCACAATTACCGCTTTATAGGGGAGAATTTCTCGACCTTTGGCGCGGATAATCGCGCATAGCATCATACATCGCGTCATTAGCCTCGCGGTATCCCGCTTCTCGTAGCAGGTTGCGATACTCCTCAAAAACCAGCCATATTCCTTGTCGCGCTTTGACGACTCAAACGGGTTAAGCGACCAATGCGACGGGAACCTAGATAATCGCGCTAGAGTTTGGCAGCGGTTTTGTTGTAGCACTTCCTGCCATTCTTCCCGATAAAAACTTAGGGGAAATCCTAATTCTGGCGGCGCTAAAGTATAGGCTTGTTGCCAGAGGTCATCCGTTTCGTTATTGTACACGATCCGGTTTTCGATGCCCTCCTCTTTGAAAAAACTTGTCACCCAAGAGTCTAGGTTAATTACCCGAATGCGTTTCATTACTTCCGGGGTGCAAATGGTTTTCAGGTTGTTTTCAATATCGATCGCTAAATTTCGGATAAACGTCGTAAACAAAAGGCGATCGCTCGTTTTCGTCAAGCGATTTTCTGCCAACCATTTCGCCCGGTGCATCGCCACCACAGTTTTACCAGTCCCCGCCCCACCGAGTACCCTCACCGCCCCATTCCAGTCTCTTTCAACTAATTTCCGTTGGGTGGGATGAAGGAAAACCCGCCATTTTTCCAGGGGGGCTGCTAACATTTCCTCTAATTCTGTGTCATCGGTGATTACCATAAACCGACAACGGCTGTCCTCATTGTCTAGGGCTGCTTCGGTGGTTATCCGGGTCGATATTATCTTTGGGTTCTGGCCAATGCAATTGTTGGAAAATATCCGGGAGGGGATAGCCAGCAGCTAACATAAAAATCCCGTCGCTGGCTTCCTTGGGGAGATGGGGCAACAGTTCTTCCACCCATACGATCGCTCACAATTTCCCGCACGGCTGGGAGTAAAATTTCAGGAACCCCCAAACGCATTAAATCCCGATCGGCGATCGCATCAAAGCGTTTAGGTTGGGCTTCTGGTTGCTGGTGACTTTGCTTGAGTTTTTCCGTAGTCGCTTCTACTTGTTCAACATCGATAATTTGCACCTAAGAAAGAAACCTGGTTAATTTGGCAGACTTTTCGCCGCGCCCATTGATAAGCAACCTGCATGTTTATCAACCCATAGCAATAGATAGGTATTCCCCGTTTCCGGTTTCAGTACGATCGCCCGATAATCTAAATCCACCCGCACAGATTTTAGTCGTTTGTCTCGACTCCCTATGGAGTTAAGCGATCGCTTTTACGCTACCACGATCGCTTAATAGTTCATATCCCGCTTGGGGTCCGGGCCAGTTTTCCTGACTCATGCGACGGGTGGCGGGAAAAAGACTTTCTTCGATCACTAATTCCCTTAACTCCTCCCAACGGGGGTCAGTGTTTTCTAGGGGAGACTGGACTACAGAAGAAAGGAGTAGCTAGGGATATCTCTGGGACAGCGTTGGTGGTAATGGCGTAAAAATGGGGGAGGAATTGGTATAAATTCAGCGATCGCAATGCTTCGGGCCAACTTCCGGGGTCTTCGGGGTTGGTCGTCTAACTCTAAGCAGACGAGGCTACCTGTCGCGTTTTTTTCGTGGTTACGCTTCAGGTCTACTAGCGTAAAAATCTGTAATGACTCCGAAATAGATACCTCCCCAATGGCGTATGTGGGGGGAACTTCCCAAAGGGCGATCACTTCTGGAGATAGGCGAGTTTCCATCCTCCCTAGAAATTCTGGTGACCTATCATTGGGGGGACTCCCTTGGGCTAGAGTTCGTATGGGACGCCCACCTTTGCCAATTTTGCGCCTGGGGTTGGTCTAAATAACTCATTAGCCATGCAAAACTATCCTTGCTTTCCAGGGGTTGCATTCCCTCGCAGTCATATTGCTTATAAAATGAGAAAGCGCATTTCCGGAATTGCTGGTTATTTAAGTCCTCACGGAAACTGTCCGGCGGGGGATTGGGTGCGGGCTCCGGGCTGCGGTTAACCTGTTTCTTCAATCATCCCTTAACGACCAACACCAAAATCGACCACTACGGACGATCGCCTGACGTTGTTGGAAGTCTTCCTTAATGCGATCGCGATGATATTCCCAACCGTCTGTAAATACCACCACTGGTAAACTCTCCACCCGACTCGAAGCCGGACGCATGATAAAATCCGCCCGACAGGGAATGGTTACACCATCTTTTTCGTCCAGCGTTACTTGAGTTTCCACAATCCAAGCACTATTTTTTATTTTGATAAAATAGGCTGTTTTACCATCAATAATCTCTGGTTTCAGCACTAAATCAGTTCGCATTGATAGCGCCTTGATAAAGTTTCTCTCTAGTTCACTCTCTAAATTGCTATTAACTTGAATCGCTGATAAACCTTCCGAATGGTCTTGTAATTAACTCCAATGATTCAGTAATTTTCCAAGTAAATTCTCCGCTTTTTCTGGCTAGTATAGTCTTTATAAAAACTATTCCAATAAGCAAAAATACATTGATAGCACCCGTCTTGATGCCTTTCTTTGCAACTACAGGTTCTCATCTTTTCCAAGGCTTGCAGAAATACCTCTTGTAATTCCTGCGGCTGGCGAATTAATTGCCGGAGATATCCCGTCCCTCCCGGTATGCTATCGAACAGATATAAAAACGATTTGCGGAGGTTGCTTTCCGGTTGCGGTTCTTCGCTAATGGTCGTCCGGAGGTGGTCTACTTTCCCCCGAAACTTCTCTTTTAAGCCTAATTGAAGCGCTGCAATAAACGAGTGCAAACCTTCCCGAGTCCAGAAACTTTCATCCGGCATTAAAAACCGGATTGATTATGATTCAAATTCCCGGTAAAGATACAGCACCTCGATAGTTTTTACCTGGTCGGGTTTGTCCCGCCACTGACAGCTAATCGCGTGATTTTGGGTGTGGTCTTTATTCCTATCCATTACTTTACTATAAGGCAAACTGTAAAGCCTTTTGTCGTAAATTTTTTACCCGCAATTTCCACCGTTTCCCCCGTGGACAAAGACTCGCCTAGGTTGATTTTGCGGAACTTCGTGCGGGAAATATACTCGAACCCAAAGAGAAAGGGTGATTAATCAAAAAAGTTTGTTCGCAGAATTCCGGCAAAAAATCCACTAATAAATGTTTCTTTAAAAATCCAATTTTGCGGCTTTTACTATTATTAATTAGGCGACTTTTTTTAGCCTAAAGTAGTTGCCATAACTTGCCATAACCGCAGCATAGTGAGCAACCTGCCTTTATCACTCCATAGGGTATCATTACATCGCGGGCAGGTTTTTGGATGGGCTTCTGGTTGAAAACTCTCCGTTGCATAACTACAACTTCGACAAATTCGCCACTCTTGCGGCTCCGATAATTTGAGGTCTATTTGGTCAACCTTTACTCGTCTTCCTTCCGCATAAAAAACCCCGCTGGGTACTAATTCTCTAATCGCCACCTGGCTGGGGCGTTCATAGGTCATGGTTAGCACCTCATAACGCTTACCATTCGCCCCTTTTTTTTCCCGCAGTTTCCGCAAAACCATTGACCGTAAAGTTATTCCAGCTTCCGGGAAAGCATAGTTGGGGAGCAGTCCCTCGTCCGTCAAAAAGTTAAAGATATTTTTGTTGTTGATATCTCGGATAATTTCCCGGAGTCCCTCTTTTTCTTGTTCCATTTCTGCCAGCTTTTCCGGGTCTTGCAGGTGGGTTCCCCTTTTTGGGCTTTGATTTTTTTGGTGAGGTTGACGATCGCATTACTAAAACGATGTCGTTCTTTTTTCATTCCTTCTAGGCGGTTCAAAATGCGCCAGCCTAGTCCGCCGATTTCCCCTTGTCCCTGGTGCATGAACTCCTCAATTTGGGCTTGAGTTTCTGGGGTAATGGTATCCGCGAATAAATCTATAAATTCCCTCAGTAATTCCCCTTGCTGGCTGTCAATGAACCTTAGCCAATTGTAAGGAAATCGATTTTGGGCTTGATTTTGCAGATGGTTTAGGATATCATTAAGTTGGGGAGAGAATCCTTCCGAGTCTAACCCACTAGCCACCCAATTATCTAGGCAAAACGCCGTCAGTTGTCTCTCTAAAATCGCCGCCGCGTTTAGATAGCATCCCGAAGCGTCTATCCCCCCTTATAGAATTTGGGCGGGGTCGCTGTAGAAGAATAAATCGTGGGGTTTGGCGTTGGCAATTACTCCCACTAAGGCATTACCGTCTCGTCGTCCGGCGCGACCAATGCGCTGCTGGTAGTTGGCGACGTTGGGGGGGAGAGAACACAGGAAAACACTGGAGAGATCGCCAATATTAATCCCCATTTCTAAGGTCGAAGTCGCCGAAATGAAGTTAGGATCACAATAGCGATCGCTATGGATAAAACGGTGTTCTAAACGTTCGCGGTTAGTGCGGCTTAAAAGTCCCGTATGTTCCGCCGCCACAATGCGACGAACTTCTCCCTGTTGATACATTTGGCGATAGTAGACTAAACCGGGGCGTTGGTCGTCTTCGTGGTAATGTCCCCCACAGCCTAAGCTGCGACAAGTTTCGGGTAAGTGGGAAGAAGTCGGAGAATGGGTGATTTGATGATAACAGCGATCGCAAGTAAGAACCTTTCCCCCTGGGTTAATTATAATCGCAGCCATGGGGATACCCCAAGCGCGACCTTGACCGCAAAAATGAGACTCTAGCAACTTCGCCCCCACCAAAGTCTCGCACGGTGAAGTGTAATATATCAATCAGTTGTTCCTTCAGTAGCAGCGTGTGGGGAGCAAATACTCGCATGGCCCAATCTTCGCACCAACTGCTTGTGTTTTTCCCAGAGATCACCCTTTCAAACTGCTTAGTTTTCGCCGCCCCATTTACCAGAAATTTCGGCGCGGGGACAGAAGGACACACCCCTGGCATATAAACTAATTTAGACAAAAGATATGTTTCGCCGCCACTGCTGATATAATTGCCTTGGGTGACAGGTTGCACAATCGCTCCCCGGTGGCGGAGATGATGCAATAAACCCACGATTAACTCCCTTACCCGGTCTTCACTCACTTTCCGCCGCGCTTCTATTTCATTACTGAGCTTTTGGTGTAGCGTCTTAGTCGCCGCCGTCAGGAATTGGGGGTTAAAGCTGACACTAGCGACCCCGCTGCGTTCCCAAGACGGACCGATCGCCCCTCGGTGTCCGAATTGCGTGACAATTTCCCACACCAGGCGCTTTTTGACTAACTCCAGTAACTCCGGTAAAGCCGTGTGGGGGTCTAATTTAGACTGATCGCCATTTAGGAAGTCGTCCCACTCCCGCAACCATTGCAGGTCTGTCGGTAGGAAAGTCGCGATATAATTTTCTGGGGTGGGGATTTTTTCCCGCCAATAGTCCGCAAAGCGATCGCATAATTCCGGCAAAGTCAGGGGATGTTGATATTCTCGCACTAATTGGAAAATTGCCGTGCGTAATATGCTACGATAGGTGCGGGCGTTATAAAATCCAGCCCGATGAGCAGCATCTTGTACCGAGTCGGAAAAGGTGAGTAGTTTCTTGTCCTGGTTGAACGGTGTCGTGTACAAGATGCCAATACTAGCGCTCGTCAGGCTGGCTGCTTGTGCGCCCAAAATTGATTGATAAGCCGTTCGAGTTGCCACAGAAAGGGCAGTCATGGTTAGATATTAACTGTTCCTGTCCGTTTCGGGTTACTGTTTGCGTCACCTCCTGGACTAACACCGGGATGAAATTATCCGCGTTGTTTTCCTTATGACAACCCCTACAGAATTCCGCCGAAGTTGGGTTAACCGTGAGACAGTGACGACAGAGGAGTTGAGTTTCCGGGTGAGACCCGTCGCCGGGAAACAGGAAGGACACTAACGGCTTCTGGCTGAAAAAGGCTTAATAGAAGCCGCGCAGGTCGTTGGGGATGAGTTTATTATTAGTCGTGGAATGGCGCACACCACCCCAACCCGTCGCCCCACAGTCGCGACAGTGCATGACCGGTAAGGTTTTCTGATTTTGGCGTAACTCTGGGGTGAGGTCGTCCGAGAAAGCAAGTTCCGGCTGCGACTCCACAGAAGCAACCATACGCTTGAGTTCCCGAAACCAGACCTGTACCCGTAATGTTACCCAAGAGGCTATGATTATTGTACCATTGGGGTTGTCAATTTGGCAACGTGCCGCGCTAATTAACGCGAAAATGCTATCCAGGAGAAGATAGCAATATTCTGGGTGTTGTTTGACCGGGAAGTGGAGACGGCTACCAATGCGATCGAGAATTTCCTCGTAGGTGCAGGATTTTTCCTTTAAAAATTAGGGGTCGAGATAGACCTCACGGTCTACCCCTCCCATTCAAAACCGTACTTGAGACTTTCACCTCATACGGCTCCTAGTTTGACCGTCTCCTTGTTAAGAGTACAGCATCATCTCTTCATCAAGAGCTGTTTTATCGTCGTGACAATGGCGATGTAATAATTGAAGATTCTTGTAGTCATCCTTTCCGCCTTGGCTTCTAGGTACAATGTGGTCTATTTCAATTAAATCTGATGGGGTAAAGAATTGCCCACACCAGGTACATCTACCTTTTTGCTTTTTGAGTAGTTTTGATACCCTATTTGGCGTATCGATTGCTCGTCCTTTCCTGGTTGCCCAGTAGGTCCAATTTCCGTCATAAAGTGTTGCGTCAGGGCGTATTAAGGTATGTCTGACAATTGGAGTCCAGTTGTGTTTGAATAGATGTAACCCATCTTTGGTTTGGAACATCCAATTTTCGTGTCTTTCTTTCCCATTGCTAAGTTTAATTGTTCCATGTCTGAAATAATTTCTTAGCTTTTCGTGACTTGCCTTTCCGCATCTTGATTCTGTCCATGCCCGTAACATTTGCCAGATTGTCTTATCTAGTTTAGTGAAGGTCTCTGTTGAGACTACCGCTGAATAATAGTTTGACCACCCCCGAATAATTGGGTTTAGTCTACTTATCAGGGCTGATTGAGGTGCTGTTTTGTGTTGTTCTATTACACCTTTAATCACTTCTGTGTGGGTTTTGACTGCTTTTTGGCTGGGTTTTATGTGGGTTTTATGTCCGATTAATCGGCTTGCTCCCCCACCTGTTTTCCCAGACTTGTATTTTCCAACTGGGTATTGCCTGATATTGAATCCTAGAAAGTCGAACCCTGGATTTTCTGTCTTACCGCCATACTCAATAGTTTTGAGTGTATGACAGATTCGAGTCTTTTCAGGTTTTATTTCTAGTCCTACAGGTTTTAGCCATTCAGAAATAGCAGTTTTGCACTGTTCAATGATTCCTAGGTCTTTGGAAATGACCACAAAATCATCGGCATATCTTATAAGGTTCACCTGAGTGGCTCTGCCTTTATTTGGATACATTCCTTTAACTAACCTTTCTATTCCCAACAGTGCGATGTTGGCGAGTATTGGACTTATTATTCCTCCCTGGGGTGTCCCTGTTTCTGTATCCTCGAATACACCGTTGTCTAGCACTCCCGCTTTTAGCCATTGTTTCAGGTCTCTTTTTAGGCGGCTTGGACAATGAATTTTGGACAGTAGGTATTCATGGTTCACGGTAAGAGCATTTTGCTATATCAGCATCAAGAACATAATATTGTCCTTGATTTATGGCAGTGTAAATTCTGCTAATTGCGTCATGGGCTGACCGTCCTGGACGGAACCCGTAGCTTGTGCCTTCAAATCTCGATTCCCATTCAGGTTCGAGAGCCGATTTAACCAAGGCTTGCCTTGCTCTATCTTGAATTGTGGGTATTCCTATTCCAGCTTTTTTCATCCCTACCAGGTTTTGGAATCCAAACCCGTCGCAGTGGTTTTGCTTTGAGGTTTCCCTTAATGTTCTTGACCAGTTCCAACCTTTGTCTTGGAGAGATTACTCTTACTCCATCAACACCAGCTGTCTTCTTGCCTTGGTTATCTTGGGGGGCGGGTTTATTAAGCTGACTGTTGGGAAGCATGGCTGACCGTGGAACCCGCCCCTACAGCCGCACTGCTAAGAGCCGGGCATAATATGATTTCACCAATAGACGTTGCCACCTTCGTGCCTTAGCATTTTGTCCCGATTTAGCTGCTTGAAATATACTCTTTTGGAGCTTGAAAACTTTCCGTTGAACCTTAGTCCATGGGACTGCCTTCCATGCGTTGTTCGTAGTCTTGATTGGTTTTGGTTTCCCAAACCCTTTCTTTAAACTCGCTATCGCCATTTGTACACCTACTAGGCTCTATTTCTTTACAATCAAACCGTGACCTGTTAGCATATCCCTACCATTACAGTTGGGCGTTGGCTTCTGGTCACTTCTCACATCCTCTAGGACTTGCGGTTACACTTATCCCTACTGATATCTCGACCAGATAATCAGAGTCCAGGAGGACTTAAAACGTTCCGTTTATATGGGCATTCCATCTTTAGATTTGTCCTTTCCATCGGGGTACTTTTAAAGGTCTATGTAGGTAATTCAAGGATATTCCTACTCTTCCCCTTGCTCTTTTGAGCGCAGCGTGTCAACCTATTTCGCTACTTAATTCTTACGATGGTTCAAGCCGGACATTCGGTTTCCCTAATCATGGATGGTTGGCAGTGGTCGCATCTGGTAGTAGGTTCTACTTCACGCCTTCCGTTCCCCGCTTCAATCCTGGGGTTGTGGTTCCCAAAACTGGGGGTGGCTATCGCCGTTACCCTAATTTCCTAACTTTACTTATCCATTTCTGGGCTTCCTTATAAGGAATTTGTATGAGTTAGTTCGTTTTGACCTTGGGTTCCCTGCCTTGTTTTGTATATTTATATACCAAACGTTGGGACATATAAACAGTTATGGAGATGGTCAGAGGCAAGCCTCTTGTATTCAACCAAGGGGCTGAAATCTCCACCAGGCAGCTATTTCGGGTATCTCATCCCTATTTCATGCCTGAACGTCTCGCACCCCTGATTAAATTATGGATAATTGGGAGGCTTTTTAGTTCCTTCCCTAATTCTACCCGCCACTGGTCGTCTATGGGTTTATTAATAAAAGTATCCGTTTCTGTAGTCGGGTTTAACCAAAGTTGCGCTTGAGTTTGTAGATAGTTTTCCGGGTCGGTGTAGTTGTCCGGTTGCAGTTTTTCCAAGTCCTCTAACCTCGGTAGGGGGAGGACGTTTAATAAAGCATTCCCCCAAAATTCCCCATCACTTAGGCGGTCTTCTTCAATTAAAGCCGCCGCCTCAAACTCTTCTTGAAAGATAGTTTTACTATATGCTAAGATTTCCGTTTTATCACTTTTGTTCCCTAAAGTCGCCGAAGTTCCCACACAAGCCAAATGTCCTGGGGGAGTTTTTAGGCGGTGTTTTAGCCGACGCAACAAACAAGCCAAGTCCGTCCCCTGTGCGCCATCAAAAGTATGGAATTCATCAACTACCAAATAGCGCAAAGTTTCCGGTTCATTATTTGTCCATAAAGCTTGAAGGTCCGGTCTAATTAGCAGATAGTCCAACATTTTATAGTTAGTCAGCAGGATATCTGGGGGAGACTTTCGCAACATCTCTTTATCAGTAATCACCTTTTCTGGGGTCATCACACGCGTGGGTTTTTCGTCTTTTTCCCCTACATATAACCCAGCCGTAACCTGACCTTTTAGCGACGGGGTTTTCTCAATTATTTGGGCGATACGTTTACTTTGGTCCGTGGCTAAAGCGTTCATAGGATAAATTAAAATGGCTTTTATCCCCGGTTTATTCCCCTGTTGGCGACAATGTTCTAGGAGGGGAATTAAGAAACATTACGTTTTCCCCGAACCCGTCCCCGTGGCGATTATAGTTGACTGATAGTTAGGGGGACTGAGGCGATTAAAAGCGCGTTCTTGGTGCAAAAACGGGATAAAACTCAGGGGAATTTCCGGGAAATAGTCCTCGCCAATTGTACCCTGTCGAAACGGTAAACCCACCGAAACATAAGGTCCTCGATAGAGGTTATTAGCCGTTTTCAGGAATCGTTCAATCAACCCCTGGAACCCTGGCGTTGTCGGTCGAAACGTCGTTATCAAATAGTCGGAAACACAGTTCCTAATTTGGGCGGCTACAACTGAAGGAAACATCTCTCTTCTCTTAATTAATAATTAATAATTAACAATTAACAATTGGGGGATAAGAAACCGGGTTTCTAGACCTCTCGACCAAGAAACGAGGTTTCCGTCCCGGGTCGCTGCTGCTGGGGGGATAAGAAACCCGGTTTCTCGCCTCCTGGGGGGGATAAGAAACCCCGTTTCTCAAAGAAGCCCGGTTTCTAGACCTCTCGAAAAAGAAACCCGGTTTCCGGGTGGTCTTAATTAATAACCAATAATTAACAATTGGGGGGAAGAAACCGGGTTGATCGGCTCCTGGGGGGATAAGAAACCCCGTTTCTCCAAGGACGACAAAGAAACCCCGTTTCTCAAAGAAACCCGGTTTATAGGCTGCTGGAGTAAGAAAGGAGGTTTCCGGGGTGGCTGGTGGGGGGGTAAAGAAACCCCGTTTCTCAAAGAAACCCGGTTTATAGGCTGCTGGAGTAAGAAAGGAGGTTTCCGGGGTGGCTGGTGGGGGGGTAAAGAAACCCCGTTTCTCAAAGAAACCCGGTTTATAGGCTGCTGGAGTAAGAAAGGAGGTTTCCGGGGTGGCTGGTGGAGGGATAAAGAAACCCCGTTTCTCAAAGAAACCCGGTTTATAGGCTGCTGGAATAAAGGGTCTTTGACAATTTGCCGATAGTGTGTTATGGTGTCCATAATCGAATCTCCTCTAAATCAATTATTAATTGTTAATTGTTTCCCACACTGTGCGGTAGTCCTAAATGCGATCGCATAATATAAAAGGCGCTTCGTAGGCGATTTTCCGAGTCGTTGGACTCTGGGGGAGCGTGTCGTCGGTAACCGTTACTTCTATGATACCACTTTCGAGGTCTTTGATGTCTTCCCAACCGATGATTTGCTTTTTCGCGTTCCCTTGGCGCGGTAAACCTACCCCCGTTAACCCTTTGCTGGTCGTGAACACTATTCTACCATTCATATCATAATAGGTTTCCTTTTCATATTGCTGCATCACCGGGAATTGTACCCTGTATATGGTGATGAGTTCCTCTAGGGTTAACCCTAACGACATGGCTGCTAATACGTCTATTTCTACTAACGCTTGACGACGTTCGTAGTCACTCCGCAAGGCGTTATTTCGCCATTCTGGGGTTAAATTACCGAAAAAGTTTTGATTCAGTCGCCGGTCTTCCCCTTTTGTCCATCTCTCTTCACGGTATCCTTCCTCCCAGCATTCTTCCCATAATTCACCATAATACACTGTTAGGCAATTTAACGCTAGAGTGCGAACTCGTAAAGCGGGTTTAAGTGTAAAGTTTTCTGGAATTAAAGGCAGAAGTTTTAAAATATTTTGATTTGCATGACCCATTCCAGTTGTTTTCACAAAGAAATCAATGGGGAGACTCATTCCCAT
Source organism: Limnospira platensis NIES-39 (assembly GCF_026000695.1). Taxonomy (GTDB): domain Bacteria; phylum Cyanobacteriota; class Cyanobacteriia; order Cyanobacteriales; family Microcoleaceae; genus Limnospira; species Limnospira platensis. The sequence continues at coordinate 573,363 of NZ_AP026945.1, read as the reverse complement.
AGCCAGAAAGTCAACGGCTTTGATTGTCTCTTGAAAACTTGTTCCTATACAGGTATTAACATGAGCAATACCTTGAGGCATCATACCAGGAATAAAGGTTCTTTCTGCTGATGAACCAATCATTTCTCTATTAACTACCCGATAAAACTCAGTGACGGGTTTTTGGTCATCCCAGGGAACGCAGGGAGTGCGACGACGGTATTCAGCAGGGGAACAGTCGGGGACGTAGTTAGTGCGCGGTAGATAGTCGTCGGGAATTGCCGTTAAATCAATAATATCATAATGATTATTAGCTGTGCAAACTTTTCTCGGAGTTTTATTTAATGGTGTTCCGACAAAGAAATGGGGTCCTGATAAAATCAGGTCTTGGGGAGACTTCGCAAACTGAGTATCTCGGCGAATTTTCTTCTCTTTTTGAGCATTAGTTTCATGCCACATTTCTAGGGCATAATATTCACCTTGTAAATTACCCAGTAGCTTTTCTTGGGTGGCAAACTTTTCTAATACACTGACTAAGTTTTGCGAATGTAAAGCCGGGAGTCGCGCTTCCTCGGCGGGGGTTCCTTCCGCATCATATAATCTCGCAAATAGCTGTAAGGTCTCGGAATTAACGCTAATAATTCGGCTCGGATGACCTTTGGTTTCCCATTTGCCCTTATCATTTTTAATCCCTGGAATTAAACCCATGCCCGGAGAGTCAAAACATTCGGCAATAGTGGCAACGCTGAAAATATTGGCAATATGAACAAAGCGAATAATTGTATCATCCTGACTACGGGGTTTCTTATATATATTGATACTATATTTTGTTTCATTATGAACATCTTTAAACAAAGAAACTTTCATCTCATTCTGTAACTGAAAATGTGCTTTTAACCGCCGATATAATTCCCGGCGCAAAGTTCCCCCTTTGGGGTCATCATAAACCCCTTATGGGTGTAAGAAACCCGACACCTCGCCAGACTTGCCAAAATTCCAGGCTTGGGGAAGGAAACACTTAAATAAGTTGGTTTGCGACCCTTTCAATAACGGATAATTTTGCACCGCGTTGAGGAAATTCTGGGTTCCGTGTGACTCTTCATATTCCTGAAGATATGCCGCTTGTAACTTTGGGTATTTACTAAATAAATCTTCCCGCCGTTTCGCCAACTCACTCGCCGATAACTTTCTAATCACCGTCAACGGGTCATATTCCCCCAATATATCCCCTTCTTGCCATTGTATCTTCACCCAGGGAGGGTTACCAATCATTAAATCAAACCCGCCTCTCTCTAGGAAAATATCCGCAAATTCCAACTCCCAATGGAAAAACTTATAAGTTTCCGCCAAAGTTTCCACCAACTGCAACCGAGGGAAAAACCCTTGAACTTCTCCAAGTCCACAAAACCAAATTTCTTAATAAAATCCTCCGCTTGCTGGGGTGTTTGAGTTTCCGGGAATAAAGATAGAATAAAGATAACTGTTGGGAGGATACCATTTCCGTCACCCCTAAAATCATCCCTATGTCGCTGAAAAACTCCTTCCGACTCGGTAAGTTTTCCGCCTCCTCTAGCGGCCAAAACCATAAACTGCACCAATAGTCCATCACCAACTTTAGCCGCCGATAATCCGATGAATTACTCACCCCCCGCGAGAGTTTTTCCTGTTCGTAGATTTTATCTTTTTGTGCTAGGGGAACTTCCCGTTTCTCCTGTTCCGGTTGTCCCCACACCGTTAATCTGTCGGTAGTCCGTTGGCGCATTGTGGCTAATTCCTTGGCGTAAGTATGCCACAGTTCATCAATGCGAGTTGATAGGTATATCCCATAGTCGGCTTGGTCGGCATTTAGGGGAGTTTTGATAAATTCTTTCTGCCATTGGTTAATCTGTTTTATGGCGGCGGGGGTGAGTTTTTTAATCACTTTATCCGTATAATTAGCCATACCTGGGTCCCCTAACAAAAAGTGAAAAATACCGTCTTCCGGGAAGGTTTCTCCCAGGGGTATCGGTGACGGCGGCATTTCCCACCAGGAGAGGTTTTTTTACCTTGACTCACCTTTTGGCGGGGGTATATTTGTCGTCTCGCACCCACCAGGGAGTTCCCACAATGCAATTGCAAGTCAAACCAGGGGACGAATATTTGGCGGCTGTCTTTTTCCCCATAGATACAATTTAACCACAGGGAAGCCTCGGCTAATTCCATGGCTATGGGGTTTTTATCAATGCCAAATACATTGCGGTCAGCCAGCAGCATTTTGACTTTCTGCTTCTCTAAGGTGATGTTTTCATGGGGTATCCGTTGATTAAGTTCCTCCTCTTTTCGCTGTAAATAAGCGTCCGCTAATTGAGTTATAGCTTCATTAAAAAAAGCCGCACTTCCCATAGCTGGTTCGCAGACGGTTAACTTTAAAATATCGTCAGCGGTCTTGTCGGCTAAAAGTTCTTGGAGAGCATATTTTACTAAACATTTGGTTAAGGTTTGGGGAGTGTAATAACTGGCACTTTTTTGGCGGTCTCTTCCCGCTAACCGAAACAAAAATTTCCCTTTCTCATGTTTGCGGGGAGTTTTTCCCGTCTGGGGGTCTGTCACCAACTCCTCGGTTTTTAACTCCTCCAAACGGTCAGCGGGAACAAAATAAGCCACCTCTAATTCACTGTGTGGTTGGGAACCTTTCGCGGCTTTGGGTTTAACTGTGGGTTGGTCTTCGTCGTCGTCTTCGGTGTCTGTCTTGGTAGAGGTTTTTTGGCGGCGGGTTGAACTTCGTAGAGGTTTTCCTCCGCGAAAAAAGCGGATAAACTCAATAAACCCTCGTAAACTTCCCCTAACTGGTTAACCCCCAATTGCGCGTAGCTAATGCGTCCCCGTCGTCCTTGTCCTGACCGCGACAAAGACATCAATTCCAAGACTTTCTGTAGGACGGAATTGCGAAACCTGACTCCGTTTAACATGGAGGTATATTCGGGGTCAAACAGATGACTTTTTAAGGCGGGTAAACGGAAGGTATTATAAATGGCTGTTTTCCTCGGCAAAAGTTCCGCTTGTTTATGGTCTTCTTCAGGATATCCAAACCACAATAATTTAAATAAACGACGAATAGAGGTATCTATATAATAGCCTTCGGAGTCCTCGGAAGAAAGTAACTCCACCTGTTCCAAGTCTCGCAGGGTTTCTAAACTATATCCCTCCCGATAAATATCAGAACCCATGGGGGCATAACCTAACTCGGGTCACGCTTCAATATAAAAGATAAATAGCAGTCGATAAACCCACCGCAAACACTGGATTTTTAACAGGTTGGGGTCAATTTCCTGTTCTCCCTTTTGGGTTTGTTCCTGGGTGGAATACACCCTTTCCCCCACTTTACGCCGATAATAAATAACCTCGTTTACCAAAAGTTCGATCGCCTCCCGTAAGGCAAATTTCAAGTCTTCGGAAACGCTATAAGTATGGCGGTGACTATTTTCATCAAGGGTATCTAACAACGCCATTCCTTCCGCTGGACAAATGCGATCGCGGTGTAACAGGGTAGCGGTAGCGAACAAAGAATGGCGATCGCGATCGGCTAAAATCTGCTCTAAATCAAACCTTAACAACCGGGAAGCATTCCATTTATAACGGTCAATTAAAGCTATCTGGTCTACACTAATTAATAGCACCCAGCGGGGGGGTTCATTTTGACCAAAAACCACATCAGTTACGATATCTTCCATGGTAGAATTTAGCCAGGTTTGTTGAAAGCGATCGACCCGAAATTCCGGGAAATCTTAACTTTGAATAGGGTCAAATTCCAGGGAGAGAATATCGAGAGGTTCTCCGGTAGGATTAAACCCTTCCAAAGCCCACAAATTTGGCATTCCAGAACTCTGTCTAACTTCCGCCAAAATAGGGAGCAAGGTATCATTATCCAACCACTTTAACCCCGGTTCTCACTGATACCCCAAAACCTCCAAAACCTGCCGAAAAAACTGCCGTTGCTGACCGAGAATTTCAGTTTTATCTATATTAATAGTTTGGGTGCGAGTTTTAAGGCGAAAATAATCTCCCCGCAGCCTCCCCAAAGCCTGGGACGGCGGCCCTTGATTTGCCCCCACCTCCGAGGTGATCGTCTTTAGGTCTTCGGTTAAAATTGCATCCAAATAATAGGCGGCATAAAATTCATTTTCGTTAGCAATTCCGATTAACATAATATTCGATAACCCCGGCTCATAGTCAAAGAAACCCTGTAAATTTTCATTTTACACTACTCACGACCAACAAGAAACCCGGTTTCTCAAAGAAACCGGGTTTCTAGACTTCTCGAAAAAGAAACCGGGTTTCTAGACCTCTCTTGCGCTAAAATTTAACGGAGTTATAAAAGTTGAAGTTGTGGGAGTTGATTGGAAATGCCACGTCGCCAAATTGTTTTTGAAACGGGTCATTACTACTATATTTATAATCGAGGTAATAATCATCCAATTATTTTTTTACCCAAGATAACTATATTCATTTTTTGCGCCTGATTAGAAAATATTTGGTTGAATCTAATGTGGCTGATATTATTGCTTATTGTTTGATGCCTAATCATTATCATTTATTGGTATATTTTAAACAGAATTGTTTTTCTGAGGTGATGCAAAAATTTAGCTTGTCTTATGTGAAAGCAATTAACAAGCAGTATGACAGGGTTGGCGGTTTATTTCAAGGTAGATTTCAAGCGATCGCTGTTGATAATGATGAATATTTATTCCATTTAACACGATATATTCATTTCAACCCAGTTAAGGCTAATTTGGTTAAAAAACCCGAAGATTGGGAGTTTTCTAGCTATCCCGAATATCTCCAATTGCGTGGGGGAACTTTGCCGAAAATTGATGGGGTGCGATCGCTTTTTAATTCGGTGAATGATTATCGGTCTTTTGTCGAAAGTCATATCCAAACCTCATCAATTCAGCACTTACTACTTGATGAATAGAAGCTAAAAGAAACCCGGAAATAAGAAACCCGGAAATAAGAAACCCGGTTTCTGGTGGGGGGGGATAAGAAACCCGGTTTCTCAAATCAACCGGTTTCTGGTGGGGGGGATAAGAAACCCGGAAATAAGAAACCCGGTTTCTGGTGGGGGGGGATAAGAAACCCGGTTTCTCAAATCAACCGGGTTTCTAGACTTCTCGACAAAGAAACCGGGTTTCTATGCTTGCTGAATCACAAAATCAACTTGAGATAAGGTTCGCTTTCCGTAGTCATTGACAACTCTACCCAATCGCGATAATCTTCGAATATCTTGTCAATTTTATGGCGTTCTTTCTGCTGTTTATCCTGCTTCAGATTAGCCGAAATATTATCACTTTCCCACCGCAACTCTAACTGTTCCACATGATAGCCTTGCAGCCTTTCCAGGCGTTCCCGTTGTGCCTCTAACTGAGGATTTAACTGGTCTTGAAACCGTTTCCTTTCCGGCTGAAGATATTGCCGCGCTTGCTGAATAGCCGGACTCCGTAAATGGAGTAAATCATCAATATTAACCGTCCCGGAATTCGGCAACTCATGCCGTCCTAATTCCGTGCGTTCCTGAGTTTCCGCAAAGGGTTCAACCCGCTGAAATTTCCCTTGTTTAAAGATAACCGAAACCCAGCGATTTAGGACGGAAGTTCCTCGGCGGTTGGGGAAACTACCAAAGCAGATAAAAATCACCTCATCGGATTCTAATCCCTGAGATAATTGTATCACAGGTGCTTGATTTCTGCCAAAATAAAATAAACAGCGATCGCTAATCCATTCTACCAAAGGATGCAATTCCCAAAGGTATTTAACAGCCGACCAGTCCGCGTCTTCGGTTCGCGCTTGTTCCATGGCCCGCATCATATCTTCGGGGCGATCGCTAAGATATAATAACCGATTATCCTGGGGTTGTATTTCTTTAGGAAGGCGATCGTAACGGCTTTTTAACTCTTGAGTAAGTTGCAATTCAATAAACCCTTCATCTTCGTTAATTTGGAGATTATGAACCGGACTGGTCTGGGAATTAATGAACCTTAAAGCCGTAGCGGTAAACTGAAAAATTGACGGAAATAGACTTAACAAACTCCCCGTTTCCACCAGAGGTTCACCCTGGCTAGAGTCCATGGAAACCCCCTCATCAGTATCCCAAGACTCCGACTCAAACCAGCTAAAAATATCGACATCTCCCCCTCCCTTGGCGTTGCGGTCTAACTCCTCTGCAAAATCCACCGCCGACACTCCGCTTTCAATAGCAGCAGCGGTCAAATTTTCTTCTTTTTCCTGGTCAAATACCCCCATAAATACGGAAGGATCGCCAATATTTTTAATCGCCTGTTCATCCTTAGTTAAAAGGACTTTAATAATACGCTCCACCTCATCCATACGTTCAACCTGGGAGCGAGTCAGCAGATAGCGAATTTCCGGTTTTCGAGTTTTTCCGTAGAGGTCGCTCCGTCCGTTTCGCTGCTGTAAAGTCATCAACGACCAAGGGATATCAAAGTGAATCAATTTATGGCTAAGATAGTGCAGCTTTAACCCTTATGATGCCACTTCCGTAGCAATTAAAATCCTCACCGGGGAATTTTCATAGCCAAATTTATCGACAATTTCCACTTGGTCAATATCTGCCATACCCCCATCTAAACGAGCGATCGCCTCTGGTTTTAAGCGCAAGTCTTGGGGTAGTTCCGCCTCCAGAAACCGCAAATTTTCCCAACGTCCGGTAAAAATTACCAAGCGGTCTTTCGGGTCTTTTTTAGTCCAATTAAACTCAGTTTTAATCAGTTGGAGAAGTCGCTGATACTTAGAAAAAATCCCGTTATCTATTGCCGCCAAACCTGCCGCCAAATCAGTCAATTCTTCCTGGTCTAATTTCGTGGATATATCCAGCTTTTTGTGTAAAGTTTTCAGGCGATTTTTCACGGTTTCCATACCCGCCGCCGGACTAGATAAGAATGCCTTGAGGAGAGTAGTTTTAAATAGCTGTCCGGCACTTTTGCCTCGGTCAATACTGACCAATTGCAAATCGTGGAGTTGCCGAAAAACTGCCTCTTCTGGGGGGGAGGCGATCGCTTCTACAGGTTCCACATTCCGTTCAGGGAGACTTTGGTTTAAATCCCGCAAAACATCTTTTTTAAACCGCCGCAAATAGAGGTCATGGATATCATCTTTAGTGTAGTTACTTTCATTAGCGATCGCCGTCGGATCTAGCATATTCATCAAACTAGCAAAACTCTCCGGTTTCCCGTCATGGGGAGTGGCGGAAAGCAAAATCAAAGTATCCGAACGAGTAGCTAAACGTTCAGCCAATTTCGCCCGCTGCGAAGCCGACTGACCCTTACCTCTGCGGGCGACATTATGGGCTTCATCAATTATAATAATATCCCAGTGAGCCTGTTCTAAATAACTGCGATATTCCCGGTCTTGTTTGAGGGTATCAATAGAAATAATTGTCCGGTCATCATAGTGAAAAGGGTTATGATTTCCCGGAAGTCGCGATCGCACCCGTTGAATTTCCCCAGAGTCCAAACGCACCAAAGGAATAGTAAACCGCAGCCAAAACTCCTTTTGAAACTGCCCCATCATTTACTTAGTAGTAACCACTAAAATCCGGCGACCTTTCCTCCTCCCAATTAACTCAGTTACCAGGATACCACATTCCAGAGTTTTACCAAACCCCACCGCATCAGCAATTAACAAGCGTTGGCGAGGCATTTGTAGGGCTTTAGTCGCCGGAATAAGCTGATAATTCAGGGCATCCATAGCGGCTTTATGTCCCCAATAAATCCGCCCATCTTCCGGGATAGTTTGCTTTAAATTAGCCTCAACAAATAATAAACTACGGACATAACCAGAAGTTTCATCAATAACCAAATTAGTCTCTTCGGGTTTCAACACTTGTAAACCCCGTTTCCTGTCTTTTTTTTCCAACTCTTCCAGGAAGCGAATACGACGACCCCGGAGAAATTCCGACACTCCCACTGCTTCAATAATGCGATCGCCATCAGAAGACAGGGCCACAGATTTAACCAACCATTCAGCATCCCGGCAAAGAATTCGTGCCCCTGGAGCAATATCTGTTAACATATTTTAGCTTATTATTACACCATATTTGCCTCAAATTAGTTTAGCATCAAACCCTCCCAGAAACCGAGTTTATTGTTTCCCACCGAGACTCTAGGGAGTGAGATGTTCAAGCGATCGTCTTCACTAAAGACTTAGCTAGGTAATAACCTAGTTCTACAGGTACGGCATTACCAATTTGTCTCATTGATTCTGTCCATGATCCACAAATCCTGTAGCTATCAGCAAAGGTTTGAATTCGTTTAGCTTCAAAGATGGTATAATAGCGTATCGCGCCATCTTCATATCGAATCATATTTTCTCCCCCAGGAACGCCGTGGTCTCCGGCTTTGAGAGTTTTAGATGGCATATCAATATAACTTCCAGTATGTCCCGGATACGATCTAGCCCCTTCCCTTAAAATATGCTCTACATCAAAACTACCTTCAGCATCAGGTTTTGGCAACTCCCCAATTTGATCCCGAACTGTTTTCCAAGGTTTTAGGGGAGGAGGGAACAGGGTAGGTTGTTGTCTGAGTTGAGCAATTTTCTGCTTAGTTCTTTGGTTCAAGTCTTCAAATGCTGATGCTTTAACTCCATGATTATTCCAGTAGTCAAAACTCACATATTGTGACCACAGCAACGACTCCAAAGAATGAGATTCTTGAGGAAAAGACCACTCTCGTTGCCAATCTTCTCGGACCCCTACAATAAAAACTCGCTCCCGACGTTGAGGTATGCCATAATTCTCAGCATCTAATAAACGAAAATCAACATTATATTTAACTCCGTGATATCTACCAAAATCTCTAGTATTTTCCAGCCTGATTAGATGTTCTTGCCAGGATTCAGAATCTCTAATCACCACTTCAGGATAGGTCAATCTGAGTATAATGTAATCAAAATAACGCCTAAATGATTGGCGTAAAATTCCCTTAACATTTTCAAATATAAATGCCTTGGGTGTACAAACCCTAATCGCTTTACACACATAGGGAAACATATCTCGCCGATCTAAATGTCCCTTATGCTTTCCCCCCATAGAAAAGGGTTGACATGGCGGGCCCCCTGAAATGAGGTCAATATGACCAAATTCAGCGAAATTTAATGAGCGAATATCAACATAATAAATCAATTCTGGTTTATAGTTACCAGCTAATGTTAGGCAAGCATTATGATCTATCTCAACTAAGGCTTTATGCTCAATGCCAGCCATTTCTAAACCTTTGGCTAATCCACCCGCACCAGCAAACAACTCTAAACCCGACAATTTAGACATCTTCTACACTCAATCCAGACATGAAAATTTCAATACTTTGAAGCAGTTGTTTTTTGTCAGCATGAATTCCTTGACACTTGTCAGCCCAAGAACGTCCTGGATGACAAACATCCCAGTCAGATTTTGCTTGTTTATATCTACCTTTACCCGGATCGTGATTACCAAATCCATCGATTAAAGTGTTCCAAATTTGTTGATATATTCTAATTAGTGCCGCTTCTACAGTACCGATGAAATCACTCTCTTTACCTTCAAGAATCATGAAACGACAGAAAAAATCAGACGGCTCTAAGCCTTCTCCAAGATTGATGCTGCGGCTATGTTCTCTAATTCGATTGTTTAGCTCATAGCCTTGAGAATTAACAGAGAAGGACTGCATGGCTTTTCGCCAGCCTTTAGGAACCTCTTTTCCTACATAGATAGGTGCGCGAAATGCCGTCCTATTAATTAAATAAAATCTTGAATAAATCTCGGTTTTTCTGATGCAATATATGGCATATACTCCGGTTCCTGGAAAACGGTATTGGATAGATATGGGATGTACAGGTGTTCCATTAAAAAAGCGAATTGTATCTTTGATTATTTCATCAAAATCAGGATAAATATACAGATGCTTGGAGCGGTCACAACTATTCATTAAGGTAACTTTAGATCAGTTGCTATAAGGGCAGTAATAACCGTTTATTATATCAGATTATGCTGCATCGCCTTAAACGCAGACTAATAACAAGCCTCTGCAAAGGGAGGGTCATCAAATAAACTCAAACGGTCTTCCACTTCTTCCACTTCCTCCGGGGTCGCCTTCTGCTCATGTTTTAGCCAGTCGAGAATCTCATCACAAGATACCCCCCGCAACCAAGTTTGAGCCGCTTGCAAAGCCACTGTCACCGAGGAATAATCCGGTAAAATTTGATAGAGGCGCAGGGTCACCAGAGTCGCCGCCAGTTCATCCACATTCCAGAGACTGGCCACCACCGTTCGCGCTCCGGCGTAGAAAAACGCACTGGCTAATCCCACATAATCATCCGTGTGGGAGGTTTCCACCAAGCCAGTTTTGCAAGCCGACAGCACCAGCAGGCGACAGAGGGGAATATTAAGACCGTTGAAAGATTGGTCAGTCTCAGATAGGCGTTGAGGGGGTTGCGATCGTCAAATTCACCGTGACAGCCAAAGTGGACGGCGTGACTCTGTTCCAGGAAGGTTTGGGTCTGGGGTTGGCTTAAATTCTCCAGGATAGCTTGGTCGCGACGCAAGACTTGATGGGGGCTGAATTGGCGCAGTAAGAGTTCCACCCCCCACTCCGCATAGTCCAGGTCTTCCGTCGGGTTTTGAATGGCGAAAAAGGGGATGGTTTCCCCGTTGAGGGGGGACGCTGCTGGAGGTTGTTGAGAATTTGACAACTGGGGGCATATTGCACCGGGAACCCGTCTTGTAGGGGTTTGCCCTCACCCCCAGCCCCTCTCCCAGAGCCAGAGAGGGGAGAAGAGGGGACAGGGAGCGCGTGGAGGGGGATGAGGCGCAGTTCCCGGTGGGGAATCAGGATAAGCTGTTGAATCTGGGATAATTCACCCAGAAGGCGGGGGAGTTGCAAGGCGGCGCTGAGGGTTTCCAGGTGTTGGGGGAGTTGCTGATTCCAGGAGCGTTGTCCGTAGTCGCTGCGGTAGTCCTGGAGGGCTTGGTCCAGGTGTTCGCGGTCTTCGGCGCTGAAGTGGTGGGGGGTAATCTGGATTTGCTCGTCTCGGCGGGTGACGAGGAAGGCGTAAAACCCGGATTCCGCTTCCCTGGGGAGATACCACTCCATGAGGGCGGTTTGGGGCGGGAGGAGGCGGCGCAAGTCCGGGAGTTGGGCGGGGACTTGTTGGGTGAGGGTAAAGTTGGGGTCGTCGAGTTCCGTGAGCAGGTCTTGGAATTGCTGGTTAGCGGCTTGGAGTTGTTGGCGGATGAGGGTTTCCGGTGAGGGTTGGTTGGGGTGTTTTTCGGTGGTGGGGGTGAGGGTGTCCCTGGGGGTGTAGGCGAGTTGTTGTTGGTAGCTGGCGATTTGACGGCGCAGGTCGCTGATATTGACGTGGCTACAGCCCTAAAATGTTACAGAAGTATACTGTTAGCTAATTTTGTTGCAAGTTATCGGGGAATAATATAGCATCAAAGCCTAAATGAGTATTCTGCTGTAAACGCAATGAGAAAATTGAGTGCTTCCCTACCTAGTTTAATGACAACAGCATTGAATGGTGTCATGTGTTGGGGCATTAATCAACTACCAGGAAAATCCGATCTACCAATTCCAGAACAACTATTTTTTGGGCTAACAGTATTCTCTATGGTAGGAATTGGCTTCTGTAGCACTCAGTCCAGTAATTCTAAAACAACTTCTGAAACAACAAACCGTGCTTGGTTGATTGGACTACCCCCAGTGATTGGAAGTATTGTCCTCTTCCTATTACTCAAGGGAGATCATTTGCCCAATGAGCTAGTTCAATATGCAGGTTATGCATCTTTATTTTTGTTTGTTATGGGAACATTATTGCCAACTCTCATAGCTTTTTTACAAATACGGCAAAAACCCATAATTACACCCTCTAGTTCATCAAATCTAACTCCCCAAGCCTATAAGAACCGTCAAGCACTACTAAACAAAGTTAAAAACTATTGGATTCAAGGAGTTTTAAAAGGTTCTCTATCTGACCGAGCGCCAATTGAGTTAGGGTTAGAAGAGCGATTTGATGCCGTGCGATTAGATTGGCAAACACCGGAACAGCCTCGCAGAAGTTTGCCAAAAGGTACTAAGGCAATCAACCAATTTGACAAAATGGGGAAAGGTTGCACTATGCTCATTTTAGGAGATCCAGGTTCGGGGAAAACAACTACTTTGCTACAAATAGCAGAGGAGTTAATTCAGCGTGCGGAGCAAAATACTGAACTGCCCATTCCTGTAGTTTTTAACCTGTCTTCTTGGGCGGCAGCGAAAAAGCAAAGTCTTGCCGAGTGGCTGTTGGAAGAACTAGAAACTCGATATCAGATACCACAAAAAATCGGCAAAAATTGGCTGGAAAATCAAGATTTTTTATTGTTATTAGACGGTTTAGATGAGGTAGCTGAGGAACGTAGAAATGATTGTGTCATTGCTATCAATGACTTCAAAAATAGTTACGGAACAACCGAGATGATTGTTTGTAGCCGTATCAAAGACTATGAATCTCTTTCTAGCCGTTTAGAATTTCAAGGGGCTATCTTCATTGAAGATTTAACCCTAGAACAAATCAAGGATTATTTTGACCAGGTAGGCGAGCAACTACAAGGAATAAAAGAAGTATGGGTCAATGATGCGGTGTTACAAGAATTGACGAAAACTCCACTAATACTTTCCATTGTTGCCATTACCTATGAGGGGATTTCTGCCAATGAATTACCCAAAATGCCTTTAGAAAAAAGACGAGATCATTTATTCAATAAGTATATCCATAAAATGTTAAATCGTCGTCAGCAGAATCAGCAATATTCCGATCAGCAAACGCTTCGCTGGCTAACTTGGTTAAGCCAAAATATGTCGAGTAAATCTCAAACTATATTTTTAATTGAGCGGATGCAGCCTAGTTGGTTGTCAGAACAAGAAAGATTTTGGTATGGCGCGACTCTTTTTAGCATTCCTATGTTATGGGGATTAAGTTTGGTGTATTTGGTGAATATATCAATTTTATCAAAAATATTATTTATTTTATGTTTTTTTATATATGGAGTTATATTAGCTAGTTTAACAAAAATCAATCCTATGCAATCTTTAAAAATAAGCACTTTTTTAGGGACATTAGGTTTTATGGCATTAATTATAGGTACTGCCGCAACAATATTAGTTTTGTTTCTAATAATTGCTGAATATATTTTTCAAAATTTATATATAACCTTATCCTCACCTCTCATAGCAGAAATTTTATTAAACTGGTCATTTGTATTCTGGATTTTGGCACTCGTCTTCTGGCTTATATTACTAAGCGATTCAGAAGAATATGTTATAGACTCAACTATAAATCCTAACCAAGGAACTTACACATCACTAAGAAATGGAATTATCTTGCTATTTATATTGATTACTGGATTTGGCGTATTTACAATTTTGACAAGTTTTCCTGTATTATGGAGTGCAGTTATTACGAGCTTTATGTGGATATTTTCGCCAGCAATGTTTGCCTGTATTCAACACTTTGCACTGAGAGTTATCTTAACCCTAAGTGGTAAAGCTCCTTGGAATTATGCCAAGTTTCTGGATCATGCCACGGAACGAATATTTTTACAAAAGATTGGTGGGGGCTATATTTTTATTCATAGAATGTTGTTGGAACATTTTGCATCAAAAACTCAGCCTGGACTCGCTGTTCATCCATAGCCACACACCGGGTAGGGGATACCATCGGGATTTTACCCCATCCCCGCAAGTGAGAAACCCGGTTTCTTTGTTAAATCTTTGTGAATAAACACCAGATGCTAGTAGAAACCAAGTTTCTTCTCCCAGACTTTTTCCCCTTTACCCTCTCAAAGTAGTACAATCAAAGAAATCCCAAAGTTGAGGTCAATGATGAGTCCCCTCCTAGAAAAAGTCTTAGCAGAAGTCACCCAACTCGATCGCCAAGAGCAGTTGCAACTCGTTTCCTACTTAATTACCCAGTGGCAACAACAGCCGAACCTATTTGTAGACAAAAAAATCAGCCGTAAAAATTTATTTGGTTGTATGCAGGGAAAAATAAAGATTGCCGAAGACTTCAACGCACCCCTCAATGATTTTGCTGAGTATATGTGATGCGCTTATTATTAGATACACACATCTTTATTTGGCTGATAGACGGCAACCCAAAACTTAGCCAAACCGCAAGGCAAGCCATCGAAGATGAAAGTAACACGTTGCATCTAAGTATTGTTAGCCTCTGGGAAATAACCATTAAAACTAGCCTCGGTAAACTCGAACTGGCAATCCCACTCGAACAAATTGTTATCAATTTTATTCTTCCCAGCGGTATTGAAATTCTACCCATTCATCTGCCGCACTTATTGATATTACAAACGTTACCTTTCCATCATCGAGATCCGTTTGACCGATTATTAATTTCCCAAGCTAAATCTGAAACTTTAACTTTACTATCAGAAGATGGTATGTTTGAGCAGTATGAAGTAGAAATACTTTGGTAGTTTATCGAATACCACTCCCACCAAAGTAGGGCTGTTTCATTAAAAAATTAAACTTATAATCTTTAGGGAGTTCGATGAGTAGGTATTTTCTTCATTAGGATAGCCGAAGAATTCTTGAATCAGGGAGAGATAAGCCTGCACTCTGGGTTCATCCATCGCCACGCACCGGATAGGGGATACCATCGGGATTTTACCCCACCCCCGCCACCGAGAAACCGGGTTGCTGAAGACCTCTAGCGATCGCTTCACTGGAAATGACTTACCAATTCCCTAGAGATTATCGTCCCCCTTCAACGTTACCACTCCGGGCGGACGGGGGGCGAAACTCAGGCGATCGCCTCCCCAATGGGTAACTAGAGATTGATATCGAGCGATTCCTTAGCCGCCGACTTCTTAAACCGGACAGCATACCCTTCATTTGCCCTTTGCTTCTGCCTGAATGTCTTGTTTTAACTCCTCCCAAGGCACCTCTTCCTCATCCTGACGAGTATGAGCCACTAACACATCATAGAAATCTTCCCATAACTCACTCCGAGGAAATCCGTAATTCCTGACCCTCCCCACCTCGACAGCCGAGGATTTCTTGAATCCGGGAGAGATACCCCTACGATCGCCCTTAGCGCGATCGCCCTTTTTCAATCCAATATTTGGCAGCTTTGAAGGCTAAATAAGCCACTAGACTACTGATGGCGATACGTCCTCCGGACACGCTGCGCGAACGCACTCAAAAACGGATGGGGATATCTGCCAAATTCTGCTTCCCACGGAAACGTCATCCGTTGGGGTTCAAATAACAATCCGCTACTGGAGGCAACGATCGCACCCCCAGCAATTCCTACCCCCACCGCCTGAATGTGATCCTGGAGTTTCTGCTGCTTTTCTTGAATGTGGCGATCGCGTTCCGCTTGGTCAATTTCCACTAAACCGCGAATTGTGGCAATTGCTTGATTGAGGAGGTTGGAACCGGGATAAAAGTAGTTTAAATCAGCGCGGATTTGTTCTTGAAAGGTGATGGCTTCCTTTTCGTAAAATAACCGCCAACCTTCCATGGGAGTTTCTGCCAGTTGTTCCATGCGTTCTAAACTGGTTTGATAGTTTGGGCGATTGATGGCGATCGTATGGCGCGCATATTCCATATTTCGCAGTTGTTGAGAATAGTTGAGGGAAGTCTCTAGCAGGGTTTTTAAAGTGATTTTCAAAGTTTGCAGTTCCCTGGCCGAGAGTAGGTCTTTGTTTTGCCGATTGAGATAGGTTTGACTCACCGGATTGAATTCTGTTTCATGGTTTGTGACTAGGCGATCGGCGCGATCGTAATAAATCCGACTATCTTGAAAACTTTTACAGATTTTGTGATAATATAGTAGTAACTCCGGCAATTCCCAATAACACTTTTGCAGGATTAAAGTTGGCTGTTCTTCAAATAGAAACCAAGTCAATAAATGACCGTAGGGATTTTCCTCTAAATCCGCCCTCGGACTCCCGTACTCATACAGATATCCACCCAGCAGATTATCAGCGCGATAGAGAGGCGGTAATTTCTCCCCATTTTCCAGGTGAAAAAACTTAATCCAGCCTTGTCTAGCCAGAGGTTATAAGTCGCGAATATTATCCGGTTTATTGGTGTTTAAATAGGCACTTAATAACAGAGTTTGCCCTAAATTAGAAGCCGAATCCGGTGACGGTTTAAAGCAATTCCCCGGGTTGAATTGAGCTAAATCCGCCAGCTTATATTCATCTTGTCCGGGGGTTTCGGGTTGGTAAATATTCAGATTTAGGGCATAACTATCATGGAGACATTGAGGATAAATAAACCCTTCTAAATGCTGTTTAGTGGTGAAGTTAAATGTAGTTATTTCATCATCAGCACCGACCAGCAAATCGAAATTTTGGGAAGGTTCATCTGAGCGAATATCTAACTCTAAGTCTACCTCGAACTTGTTAAGAATACTGCTATATTTTTTCCGTACCCATTGGGGGTTAATGTGGTCTAAGGTTTGGGCGGGGGTATCATCATTTGAGGTCACTAAGCCGCGATGATATTCATAGGCGAACCAATACAAACTAGGGGCGTAAATTGGGGATATTTTATCGCTCATATTTATGGTTGCTAAAGATTAGGTAAACAGATTAGGAGTGTGCTTGTTTTGCCTGTTGCACTCTAGCCACCAGTAACGCCTTATTATAGACCGTTTCCGGTCGTTCTCCTTCTGCTGGTTTGGGGATTGTCTGCCCTTGTTGTTTCATGTGGTCGCGAACTATTATCAACTCTTCTGGGTTGAAGGTAATCTGATACTCGTTACACCATGATTTAATGATTTTCGCCAGTTTCAAGGTTTTATCTTCGGCGGCGGTTAATTGGTCTTCTAATACTTGTAGATGTTCCGACAGTTTGGGGTGATTTTGGGGGTTGGTTTGAGATGGTTCGAGATAGGTGAGGAAGTCTTCGATAGTTTGTAATAAATCTGAGTTGGAAATGCGATCGCTCACGGTATTATCTCCGAATGTGAACATACCGAGTCTGTAGCAGCATTTGGGCGGTATTAACCAATTTTAACAAGGAAACCCGGTTTTTCACTGTTGGCTGTTGGGTGTTTAGTGTTGGGTTACGCTGCGCTTCACCCAAGCTACTGTCTTACTCCCTCTCCCTGTGGGAGAGGGCTGGGGAGAGGGCCGAGCATGATTCCTTATTGTTGGGTGTTGGGTTACGCTGCGCTTCACCCAAGCTACTGTCTTACTCCCTCTCCCTGTGGGAGAGGGCTGGGGAGAGGGCCGAGCATGATTCCTTATTGTTGGGTGTTGGGTTACGCTGCGCTTCACCCAAGCTACTGTCTTACTCCCTCTCCCTGTGGGAGAGGGCTGGGGAGAGGGCCGAGCATGATTCCTTATTGTTGGGTGTTGGGTTACGCTGCGCTTCACCCAACCTACTGTCTACTGTCTTACTCCCTCTCCCTGTGGGAGAGGGCTGGGGAGAGGGCCGAGCATGATTCCTTATTGTTGGGTGTTGGGTTACGCTGCGCTTCACCCAAGCTACTGTCTTACTCCCTCTCCCTGTGGGAGAGGGCTGGGGAGAGGGCCGAGCATGATTCCTTATTGTTGGGTGTTGGGTTACGCTGCGCTTCACCCAAGCTACTGTCTTACTCCCTCTCCCTGTGGGAGAGGGCTGGGGAGAGGGCCGAGCATGATTCCTTATTGTTGGGTGTTGGGTTACGCTGCGCTTCACCCAAGCTACTGTCTACTGTCTTGCTCCCTCTCCCTGTGGGAGAGGGCTGGGGAGAGGGCCGAGCATGATTCCTTATTGTTGGGTGTTGGGTTACGCTGCGCTTCACCCAACCTACTGTCTACTGTCTTGCTCCCTCTCCCTGTGGGAGAGGGCTGGGGAGAGGGCCGAGCATGATTCCTTATTGTTGGGTGTTGGGTTACGCTGCGCTTCACCCAACCTACTGTCTACTGTCTTGCTCCCTCTCCCTGTGGGAGAGGGCTGGGGAGAGGGCCGAGCATGATTCCTTATTGTTGGGTGTTGGGTTACGCTGCGCTTCACCCAACCTACTGTCTACTGTCTTGCTCCCTCTCCCTGTGGGAGAGGGCTGGGGAGAGGGCCGAGCATGATTCCTTATTGTTGGGTGTTGGGTTACGCTGCGCTTCACCCAACCTACTGTCTACTGTCTTGCTCCCTCTCCCTGTGGGAGAGGGCTGGGGAGAGGGCCGAGCATGATTCCTTATTGTTGGGTGTTGGGTTACGCTGCGCTTCACCCAACCTACTGTCTACTGTCTTGCTCCCTCTCCCTGTGGGAGAGGGCTGGGGAGAGGGCCGAGCATGATTCCTTATTGTTGGGTGTTGGGTTACGCTGCGCTTCACCCAACCTACTGTCTACTGTCTTGCTCCCTCTCCCTGTGGGAGAGGGCTGGGGAGAGGGCCGAGCATGATTCCTTATTGTTGGGTGTTGGGTTACGCTGCGCTTCACCCAACCTACTGTCTACTGTCTTGCTCCCTCTCCCTGTGGGAGAGGGCTGGGGAGAGGGCCGAGCATGATTCCTTATTGTTGGGTGTTGGGTTACGCTGCGCTTCACCCAACCTACTGTCTACTGTCTTGCTCCCTCTCCCTGTGGGAGAGGGCTGGGGAGAGGGCCGAGCATGATTCCTTATTGTTGGGTGTTGGGTTACGCTGCGCTTCACCCAACCTACTGTCTACTGTCTTGCTCCCTCTCCCTGTGGGAGAGGGCTGGGGAGAGGGCCGAGCATGATTCCTTATTGTTGGGTGTTGGGTTACGCTGCGCTTCACCCAACCTACTGTCTACTGTCTTGCTCCCTCTCCCTGTGGGAGAGGGCTGGGGAGAGGGCCGAGCATGATTCCTTATTGTTGGGTGTTGGGTTACGCTGCGCTTCACCCAACCTACTGTCTACTGTCTTGCTCCCTCTCCCTCTGGGAGAGGGCTGGGGAGAGGGCATTATCCACTACAAACCGATCGCCACAAAAGCCGACCAATAACGGCGCTGACCAAACGGACAACCCTCATCATAATCCATTAACTTCAAATCAATCATCTCACACTCCTCCTCCGTCATCTGCAAACCCTGACCACACCACTCTAAAAACCCCGCCGCCGAAACCCCTCTGAGCCAATTTTGCGCCTTATGTAATGCCATCACCACCCGCTCATCTTGGCGGAATTCATAATAGAAACGAATCGCCAAACAAGCCGTCGCAAAATCATCCACACACCATAAACTACTCACCACCGCCGGAGTTCCCGCATACAAAAATCCACTGGCTAACCCAATATATTCATCGGTCAATAAACTCCCCATTAGTCCCGTTTCACAAGCCGAAAGCATCACCAGACGACAGGCGGGAATTTCCAGATTGCGATAAATTTCCCCCAGGGTTAAGCCTTGCTGTGCGGTGTCGAAGCGGCGACCATCCCGGAGGGTGAGGGTCTGGCGTTTTTCCTCCGTGGGGGCAGATTCGAGGGGTGCATACCCTGCCAAAATCACGGCGGAATTGAGGGGTTTTTCGCTGTCAAAGCCCCCGTGACAGGAAAAATGAATTATATGACTCTCGCGCAGTTTCTCCAGGGTTTCTGGGCGATTGAGGGCGGATTTCGTCGCGGCTTCCCGGCTGAGGATATAGGTGTTGGGGTCGAAGTAGGGGCGGATGAACTCGACCTCCATTTGGGCATAGTTCAGGTCTTGGGTGGGGTTCTGCACCGCGAAGAATTGGGGTGGGGTGGCGGGTTGGGGGCGGTGGTGGATGTAGTCGAGAATTTGGCAACTGGGGGCGTAGCTGACCCCTTGGCTAAAGCGCTCTAGTAACGGGGTGGCGGGGGCGTTGAGGTCAACGGATAAGGCGTGGAGGGGGAACAGGTGCAGGTAGAGATGGGGAATCAGAATCAGCCGTTGACAAGTGGGCGGCAGGGGTGCGATGATATCCGATAGGTGAAGATATTCGGTGAGGTCATCTAGGCGATCGCCTAGAGCTTGATACCAACTGGCTTGGCGGTAGTCCGCGAAGTAGGTTTGGTTGAATTGGTCGAGGCGCTGGCGTTGGTCGGCGCTGTAGCAGTAAACGTCTATATGGGGGCGGTCTTGGTCTAGGGTGACGGTGAACGCCCAGGCTCCCAAGTTCGGGTCTTGGGGGAGATACCATTCGATGAGAGCCGTTTCCGGGGTCAGGAGTTGGCGAAAGTCGGGGAGTTGGGGGCGGACGTTCTGGAGAAGGTTGAAGGCGGGGTCGTTGATTTGCGCCAGGAGGCGGTCCCGTTGTTGCAGCAGGTGTTTCAGTTGAGGGGTTCCCGGTGCGTCGGTGGCGGTGGCGATGTCCCGGTGTCCTCGGCGTTCCCCGGCTTCGGGGGTCTCGGTTTCCCCGGCTTCGGGGGTCTCGGTGGGGGCGAAGGATTGTTGGAGGGCGGCGATTTCCCGGTTGAGTTGGCGGTATTGGTCCTGTTGTTGGGGGGTGGCGTTTTTGGGAACCAGGTCGGCGCTGGTGAGCATTTCCATGAGGGTGCGGGACTTACTGCGATCGACGGTGAGCAGGGCTTGGTCGTAGCGTTCCAGGTGCAGGCAAGCCTGTATCATTTTGCCATAGATGGGCAGGGCATCTTCCAGGATTTGACGTTTGGTGTCGGGGGAGGTCGCCCAGTCCCGGCTCTGTTCTACGGCGCGGATGGCGTTGTCGTAGCCTTCGATGGCGATTTCCCAGTTTTGGAGGTCATAGCCGAGGTTGCCGAGGTTGCGTCCGGTTTGGAGGCAGTCTAGGGGGAAGGAGGAGGGGGTGCGGACTTCTAAGGCGGCTTCGTAGCGGCGAATCGCCTCCTCCATATTGTCGGCTCGCTCTCCCCGGATGCGGTCAGAGTAGGCATTCCCCAAGTTATTTTGAGTCGTTGCCCAATCTTCGGGAAAGGCGCTGCGGGTGCGGACTTCTAAGGCGGATTGGTAGGCAAGAATGGCAATTTCCAGATTATTGGCTCGACTGCCTAATGGGAAATCACTAATATTAATGGCAAAATTATGAAGGTTTCGGGCTAGGTCCTTATTTTTCCTAATTTTCTTGGGGTCGAGTTGGGAGTGAAACCATTGGCGGAGGGTTTCGGCAAAATCGAGGTCGAGTTGGTCTTGGTATTTTTGGAAAATGGTATAGACGGCTTTCCCGCTTAATCCCCTTTTTTTGGCTTCCAGGATTTCTAACCAAATGTCTAAATATTCATTCATGGGATATCGCCTCAACGGTTGGGTTAGAGGTTCCCGGAGTCGGGGAAGTGAATAAAGGGGTGTTGAGAAACCGCCATAGATTTTGCCATCTCTCACGCCAACTCGACATGGTTCCGCCTCCGGTGAGTCTTGGTTCGGTGGTGTCGGTTCAGTGAAGCCTCGCGCCACCGCACCTTGATTGTACCCCACCCCGTGACTCTTTGAACACCCCCACCAGGTTCACAAGTCACCGGAAAACCGAGCCAAAAGCTCCTCCCGTGATAACTGCCAAATCAACTGTGCTTGCTCCAAGGGGGGAACTTGAATTAACCCCTCGATAATCTCAGCTAATTCTGCATCCACGGCACCAAATTTAACTTGTAACATACTTTCAAGGAGCGATCGCTGTCCTTGTTGGATACCTTGTTGGACTCCTTGCTGGATACCTTCTTGCTTAACAGTTTGTAAGCGTTGTAAATACAGGGGTGATAGTTCCATAATTAACTCCCTCTCTTCTGGGGCTAAATTTTGCCGCGCTTCTAGCATCGCGCGCAGGTTATACAGTAATTCTAGCGTGGTTTCTCGGGTGGGATTATCTGCCGGTAGTTGATACAGTTCTTGTAAGGCTTGTTTTTGGACTTTCCCCTTCCCTAAAATCCGCAACCATAGGGTTTCTGGTGTCGGCGGTAGTTGGTGGATGACTATAATAGCGCTTTTTAGTCCCTTGGGGAGAAAGTACACCCCACTCATCCAGTTTTCCAGGTCTACCGTAACGCCAAAATCTGCTAGAATGGCGGGGGAGGCGGTGGGGGTCAGAATCCACAACTGGGGTAATTGTGCGGGAGTGAGCCGTCTTTTTTCCCGGGTGGCTTGCCGTTCCAATTCCGCTATCAGGTCTAGGAGCTTCACCAGACAACTGCGAATTTCTCTGGGTTTAACCGCATTGCTAAAGGGTTCAAAAATCGCACTGGTGGTGGCTAATCTTCCCAATAAGCCTAGGTGACTAGCCTCGCCGATGTTTTCGGGGTGGGGGGTGAAAAATATGTCAATTTCTCGCCGTTCTGAAGCCATGGTTTTACTGGTTTCAGTTTGACCTAATTGCATCAACAGTTCCTGGATATATTGTTTGGTGAATTGGTCGTAGATAAATCGGGTCATTTATAGGTGTTTTCGAGGTCTCTCATTGTTCATTATACTCTGGTCTGGTGTGCTGCGGTCTCCCTGACTCTGAAAAACCGGCTTTCTTGCATCAACTCCCTTCTCCGCCACAGTAATATATTTAGGTCAGATGTGGCGATCGCCTTTGAGTTATGGGTATTTTTCGGGATGCAAATGCCGATGATATTTCACAAACTATTATATCATAGTTCGTGATTATTAGGGTTACCTATTCGATAAATTTACGGCATTTTCGCTGATGCTGGGGGGGGAGTAATTCCCCATTGGTTTAGGCGTTTATCTATATTTTGGAGGATGGTAAAATCTCCCGCTGGGAGGGGGTGCTTTGAACTGCCTAAATAACCTTGTGGCGGCGCTTCCTGGGGTTCTAGGAAGCTGAAAGCCTCCCGAAATTCTTGGGGAGTGGCTGTGATGGGTGCGTCAAAATGGCAGGGAATAATCCGGTTAAAATTCCACTCGCAAACACGATCCGCCCAGGCGAGGGTTACTTGTGGGGAGCGATTCAAGATCAGGGTTTGCAGAATGGGAGCCACTAATATATTGCCGTCTCCTCGCAGGGTGTTAAAGGCTTCTTCCCAGCCCGATCGCCACTGGAAGGGAAATAAACCAAAATAGGCTTTTCGAGAGCGATCGCTGGCTTTTAAAGCGTCACTGAGAGCTTGTTTTAATGGCAGTGGGTCTAATGTATCTGGTTGGAAATACAGGGAAAATAGGGTAATTCGCTGCCATCCTTTTTGGCGGGTGGTCGGGTGATCTGCCACGGTTTGAAAGGCATTATCTCGCGCGTGGAATAGGAGAGGATACGGATCGAGTTGGACTATGGCGGGGGGTTGTTCGGGAATGGAAATTATGGTATCTGTGAGTAATAAGGTTTGCGATCGCCAATGGAAAAAGGCGACTTCCCCAAAGGTTCCTAACCCTAGATTAATCGGACCTAAAATGGCATAACTAAACTCACGAGAAAAGGGAGTTTCCGAACAATCTGCTGGTAAAATATGGGTACGTTTGGCCGGTAAACCTAACCAACTCAAGGGTAACTTTAACGGATAACTCCATTGCTCTGGAGCCACAAAAACCTGGGCTTTGGGAAATTTCCGCGCAAAGGGACCGACAAAAACTTTATGCTCCAGACCGGAGGTGGTGGGGAGGATAATATAGCGCACCTCTCCATATTCAGCCACTAACTCATTCACCAGTCTAACACATTCAGGAGTAGGAGCCACAGGAGCATAAACTAATAATCCCCCCATATCCAACCGAATGACGGTCATGCGAATGGGAACCACCACATAGAGAATACCTTGGATCTGCTCAAAAGTCCAAATGCGATCGCTAACCACTTCTCGGCGAATGGTGCGACGCTGACTAAATGGGTAAAGGGGGACTAAGGGCCACCATGGCCAACGCCAGTCTGAGGAGTGACTGAGGGGGTTAGGGTGAGCAGGTTGACTTTCCACTGGTCTTAAAGTTCATAGCACTTATTAGAGGTTATCAGAAACCTGGTTGAGAGGCGAAAATTAGATAATACTTAATCATGATAACTAAGCGATCGCCAAGCCATGTCCACAGCCGCCGATATCCTTATCCTCTCCAACGGACCAGGAGAATTAACTACCTGGGTGCGACCAGTCCTAGAAGCTATTAGATCTCAAAATAGCGATCGCCATAAAGATCTGAGAATTTCCCTAATTCTATCACCCTGTCCTCACGCTACCGGCAAGGAAGTAGAAATCGGGCGATCGCTTTTAGGAATTAACCGGGTTCAGGGTTCCCAACATTTCTGGAAATTTTTACTGTTAGGAAAAACTGCCCAAAATTGGGATTGGCGAGAAAAGGGTTTAGTGTTATTTTTAGGCGGCGACCAAGCCTTTACCCCCATCATTGCCCGCCGCCTCGGATATCAAAGTATAGTTTACGGAGAATGGGATATCCGTTGGTGGCGGTGGGTTGACCAATTTGCGGTCATGAAACCGGAAATCATTAGCCGTATACCTGACTTATACGCCTCAAAATGCACTGTTATAGGGGACTTGATGGCTGATGTGACTTCCTCCCCCACCCTGGAGGAAATCAAGCCTTACTCGCTGCTACAGCCACCTCTGACGGAACTTATTGCTCTGCTTCCGGGCTCGAAAATGGCTAAACTGGCTCAGGGTGTACCCTTGACTTTGGCGATCGCCGAATATATCCACCAGCGCCGCCCTCAAACTCAATTTATCATTCCTGTGGCTCCCACGGTGGAGGTCTCCACTATTGCACAACTGGCTAACCCTGAATATAATCCCGTGGTTAATTATTTCCCCGGTGTAGCCGCCGATCTCCAACAGATAGGTGATCAATTCATGCTACAAACTAAAACCGGGTTACAGGTCTATCTGTATACTCCCCACCCCGCTTATTCCTTGCTTTCCCGCTGCTGTTTCGCTGTGACTACGGTGGGGGCTAATACTGCTCAATTGGGTGCTTTAGCTATACCTATGGCGGTTTTACTTCCGAGTTATCAACTTGATGCTATGCGATCGTGGGATGGTATCCCGGGAATTTTAGCAAATTTGCCTGGTGTTGGTGGCCTCATGGCTAGGGGAATTAATAGGGCCGCACTATGGTATATACAGCGCACTGGTAAGTTATTGGCTTGGCCGAATATTTGGGCGGGGTCAGAAATAGTCCCGGAATTTTCGGGAAGGCTAAGGCCAGAATTTATTGGCGATCGCATCTTGGAATATTTGCAAAACCCCCACCGTCTCGAAACTATTAGCGATCGCTTGCGACAGGTCCGGGGACAACCTGGAGCCGCTCAAAAATTGGCTAATATGGTAGTTGAAATGTTCGAGAGTTGATTAATTATTATCTATTGTGGGAGGTTCAGATGGGATATGCTATTGATGTTAGCCAGGATAATTTTCAGGCGGAAGTTATTGATAAATCCTGGGAAACTTTAGTGATGGTGGATTTTTTTGCCACCTGGTGCGGCCCTTGTCAAATCATGAAACCAATACTAGAGCGACTGACGGGGGAATACGATTTTATCTTAGCCAAAGTCGATGTAGATCGCAATCCAGAATTAGCCAGTCAATATCACATTGAGGGGGTTCCTGATGTCCGCATAATTACCAAAGGAGAGGTTAAACCTGGTTTTGTCGGCGCGATATCAGAACTTCAACTCCGGGAACTATTGGCAGGTTTTAACCTTAAATCATACTTGGAAAATGGATTAGAAGCTATTGATAATGCTACCAATTCCGGGAATCTGAAAAAAGCCAAAGATTTGTTTGATTTTTTGTTTGAAAAATATCCCAATCATCCCGAACTAATTATTAAAGCTGCTCAGTTTCTGATTTCCGTGAATGAAATTGAAGCCGCCCAAAAAATGTTGGCAACTATTAGACCCGATAACCGAGAGTTTTATGCTAAAGCCCGTGCGGTGGAAAAATTGATCGAATTTCGAGCCGCTGCTGAAAACCCTGGAGAAACCGAAATCGAACAGCTTTATGCTCAAGCCTGTCAGCATATCATTAATGAGGAATATGAGGCGGGTCTTTCATTATTTCTAAAGATTGTCGGCATTAGTCGTAAATATCGCGAAGATGGCGCTAGAAAGGCTATGGTGGCAGTGTTTGACCTTCTCGGCACAGACCATCCACTTATCCCTCAGTATCGTAAGCAGCTTATGCTACAATTGTATTAAGCCATCGGTAGGCTATCGATAGGCTATCAACAGTTAAGGAAATTAGGGTGCCAGACAACAGCCAAATAGTGAGGAGTAGTAATTAATTAATTAATTGATTCACGGGTGAGGTGATAACTGGTTATTCAGCTATCCTAAAATTGTTAATAATTACCTTCGTGATGACCTATGAATAAAACACTAGCTATTTTGGGAGAATTAAGCGATCGTGACCTGGACTGGATTATTGCTAATGGTCAGCAACAGCAACTTGAGTCTGGCATGGTTTTAATTACAGAAGGTCAGCTAATTGAAGCCCTTTATATCGTTCTTGATGGTACATTGGTGGCATCAGTAGCCGCCTTGGGAAATCGAGAAGTGGCTACACTGGGTATAGGAGAAGTTATCGGAGAAATGTCTTTTGTTGATGGTCGTATGCCTTCAGCAACAGTTACCGCCAAAGAACCTTGTTTAGTCTTATCGGTTCCTCGTGAAAAATTATCAGAAAAATTGGAGTGGGATGCTTTGTTTTCTCTGAGATTTTATCGAGCAGTAAGTAAGTTTTTGTCCTATCGTCTCCGAAATACTGTGACCCAGTTTGGTCAACAAAAACCCTTAGCTTCGGAAACTAATAGTTCTACCACAGAAATTGAGCAATCTCTCGATGAGGACGGATATCGGTTTCGGGAAATTATACAACGTCTGCGAGGTGAATATGTAGTGCCAACCTAAACGGGATGCCTAAGACCAATGGGGAATTTTGGCGATCGCCCTAGGTAGAATTTGAACAAGATCCGGTTTTGGGTTAAAATATTAAAAGCGGATTTAGTCAAGAGTGCTTCCATAATGACAGAGCAGATCAACGAAAAACTCTCCACTCCCAAAAGCCTAGAGGCGATGAAACGATTCGCCGAACAGTATGCTAAACGAACTGAAACCTATTTTTGTGCTGAACCCTCAGTGACAGCGGTAGTAATTGAAGGACTTGCCAAGCATAAGGATGATTTAGGTTCCCCCCTATGTCCCTGCCGCCACTATGAAGATAAAGAGGCAGAGGTCAAAGATGCTTTCTGGAATTGTCCTTGCATCCCCATGCGGGAACGCAAAGAGTGCCATTGTATGCTTTTCTTAACCCCAGATAATGATTTTGCCGGAGATCAGCAAACCATTGAGATGGAAGTGTTAGAAGAAGCCAGAAAAAGCATGGTTTGAGCTACCATATCACCAGTAACTAGGGAACAGGTAAAAGTTATTTTACCCCCCTCTAACTCCCTCTAACTCCCCCTTATTCACAGGGGGATTATATTATTTATGTAATGTCGCGGGTTGTGCTATAGGTAAGGATAAGACAATGGTTAAAGATATTCCTCCTGAGTTTTGGCAAGGAATTAATGAGTTTAATCAAAGGGAATTTTACGCCTGCCATGATACTTTAGAAGCTATCTGGATGGAAGCCGGAGAACCTGAAAAGCGGTTTTATCAAGGCATTTTACAAATTGCTGTTTCTCTGTATCATCTCAGTAATGATAATTGGCAAGGAGCAGTTATTTTGATGGGGGAAGGAATTTCTCGCCTGGGTTACTATCAGCCGAGTTATTTTGATATTAATGTCGATAAATTAGTGACGGAAACGGCGACCCTATTAAAGGCTTTGCAAGAATCAGGCAAGGAAAATGTGCAGGATTTTAGAGAAGGTTTGGAAAACCATAAAACTGGGATTTTGCCAACCATTGAAATTTTAGATACTACGTCTTTATAGGTTGAGCGTAATGGATTAAAAAAAACTTGGAAAACCGAAAATATATATCCCTTACCTATTCTTCATTGGGACAGTCAAATGCTGGCGCTTAGTCTGCTAAAGCTAACTTATCTTAAAGCTGCAACTTTTTTCTCCAGACGTTCCAACAAAGTGATAATTTGTTGGGAAAGAGGTTCGATTTTGTGAACTTCCGGGTAAGCTGATTCCACTTTACCCAGACATTTTAGGGTAATGCTATTTTTAGCGACCTGGTGAAGTTGACGGTGAACTTTTTCTAAGGACCTGATTTCCGGGCAATTGCCATATTCAGATAATCCTTTACCATCAAGCCACTTTCCCAGATAACAATCATTGTGGGAAAGCAAGCTGACATCAGGAAAAGTCTGTTCACTATCAGAGAGAAACCGACGGAATTTCATCTGTCAGAGGGTGTGTTGGGCTTTAACTAGGGACAAGTTAATCATTTTACTTGGGTTCCTTAACTAACAGGTTTTATTATAGCTTAACGATTCTATTTTAGGGAAAATTACTTAATGTTTTGTCATATCAAATAAGCCCCCAATATGATAGGATGGTTGTGGTGAATCAATCATCACAAGCGAACTAATATGACAATGGACGGTATGTCATCTACGGTTACATAAGAAAATATCCCGCCATTAGCTTGGATTTTTCCAGAGATTGTGTCAAAGTTAATCGGGAAATTAGGTTGTAAGGTAATATGACAAAACTCCGGGTTGGACTGTTGTTTGGTGGATGTTCGGGAGAGCATGAGGTTTCCATTACCTCGGCTAAGGCGATCGCCAATGCACTCTCTATAGACCCAAACCCCAGTAAATATGAGGTAGTCCCCATATATATAGAAAAAAATGGGGTGTGGCATAGAGGGACGGAGGCGGAAGCGGTTTTAGAGTCGGGTCAACCCCTAACAGTGACAGGGGAAGTGATACCAAGCGATCGCATTCCTAACCCCGCCACTGTCAAGGATATAGACCTTTGGTTTCCAATTCTCCACGGTCCCAATGGTGAGGATGGCACAGTTCAGGGTATGTTAACCTTAATGCAAGTGCCTTATGTGGGTTCGGGGGTTCTCGGTTCTGCGGTTGGTATGGATAAAATCGCCATGAAAATGGCTTTTTCTCAGGCGGGAATTCCGCAAGTGCGTTATCAAGCAGTGCGGCGTAGTCAAGTATGGTCTAACCCCTGTATTTTCCCGAAATTATGCGATGACCTTGATGCGGCTTTGGGTTATCCCTGCTTTGTGAAACCTGCTAATTTGGGGTCCTCTGTTGGCATTTCCAAAGTGCGATCGCGTCAGGAACTCGAAACCGCTTTAGATGCTGCGGCTACCTATGATCGGCGAATTATTGTAGAAGCGGGAGTCGAAGCCAGAGAACTAGAATGTGCTGTTTTAGGCAATGATTATCCGAAAGCGTCGGTGGTGGGAGAAATTAGCTATAATAGCGATTTCTATGACTACGAAACTAAGTATACTGATGGCAAAGCTAATCTGATGATTCCAGCGCCTATTGATACAGCGATCGCTTCTAAAGTCCGAGATATGGCGATCGAAGCCTTCCTCGCTGTCGATGCTGCTGGACTAGCGCGGGTGGATTTCTTCTATATCGAAAAAACCGGAGAAGTCTTGCTGAATGAAATCAACACCCTCCCCGGTTTTACCGCTTTAAGTATGTATCCGCAACTGTGGTCAGCCACAGGAGTCAGCTTTCCCGAATTGGTAAATCAACTCATTGAATTAGCCCTAGAAAGGCATACCCAAGCCGCTGAAGCCCCCTAATTCACTGCCCAAATACCCGATACCCGATAAATCTGCCTTTAAAGAGCTGGTAGGGTTGTAATGATTCCCCCCCTTAGCTGGGGGGGTTAGTGGGCGTTAAATCGCCGGATTCACGGCGGAAAATAGCAATTTAGCTTAACCCTAGCCAAGCTAATAGTCCCTGTCCGGTGAAATATTCGATCGCCAAGGTAATCACAAACCCAATCATCGCCGCGCGACCATTGAGGCGTTCCGAATAGGAGTTAAACCCAAATTTGGGTTCTTGTAAGTTGGGGGTTGTAGTTGGTTGAGGGGTTGTTGTAGTTGGTTGAGGGGTTTCTGTCATTAGATGTTTTAGTCCTTACTGCATCATGATTAAATTATAATATAATAATTTGTGTCTCGGTGACAGAGAACAGACCAACATAGAGGGAGAGGATAGAATAACCCATCAATAGATAGTCATTATTAGGATGATTAGATTTAACTATATCCCATCCGGTTATTCAACAAAAATTGGGAGCAAACCGCACCCCAGCCTAGCCTAGCCAATTAAATTAACCCACAGTCTTTTAGTCGTTGGCTGATGATTTCCAAATGTAGCCACCACTTACCTCCATTCATCACCCAAAGGCGGGTGGGAAGGTGTCCTCTGGGAAGATTAAAATTATAGCGAAAGCCCAGTGAGGGGTCGTGTCCGATATGGTTTAGCCAACCGACGCGATCGCAAAATTTCCCATAGTCTGACCCCACCTGTAGATAAATTTGAGCTTGAATACTAAACCCGAACCGATTATTACTATACTTCACCCATAAGTTATCTAAGATGGTTAAATCCTCACAAGGTAACTTTTTCAAATCATTATAATGTAAATAGGGTCGTCCGCCTTTCCCTAACGCGCGACATAATATAATCCAGGTTTCTCGGTCAGCTTCTCGCCATCTATGAGTCGCTAATAATTGCTGTAACTCTCCATAGTCTACACCCGTCTCGGAAGTCAAATCTTCATCATATCTGGGTTGAGTTAAGGCGGGTATGATTCGCCCTAACATTGCCTGAAAATTACCCTTTAAATTGTCAGTTAAATTCGCGGGTTCCGATGATGGGGGGGAGGTTTTATGCTTCCTAGTTTTTGAGGCTTTATGGGCGGTTTTAGGTGGGGACTGAGGTTTGAGAACTTTCTGGGTGGGAGGGGAGGTCTTGGGGGGTGATGTGGAGATAGCCGCTAACACTTCCGCCGCCGAATTATAGCGCTTTAGGATTTGATTATTGACTAATTTATCAAGGACTTTTCCTAATTTATCGCTAACCATACGTTCGGGGGATAAAAAATCGCGCCAAACCCATTTTTCGAGGACGGTATCATATAAATTCCAGGGGGAAACTCCGGTAAGTAAATATAAACAAGTTGCGCCTAAACTATATAAATCACTAGCTGGAAATACTCGCCCGCGAGTTTGTTCTGGTGCCATAAATTCGGGACTACCGATAATAGTTCCTGTGCGACTAATGGTGGTGGCTGTTAGTAACTTAGCCACGCCAAAATCAATTAATACTATCAGACCCTTTTCGATTATTTGAGATTCCGAATTTCTCGATTTTACTGATGGTCGAGGGGGTGGCTGCGGTAATGGTCGAGGGCGATCGCGAATTGACTTTGAGGATAAATTACCTATCGCTGCACTGGTGCTAGTTTCCCCTATGGTATCTGGGTTATTAAAAGCTATAGGAGAGGGTGGTAAAGGGTGTCTAAGACGGCGACGGATGAGGTTGGCTGGCTTGATGTCTCGGTGAATAATATCGCGATCGTGAATGAATTTCAGGACTGGTAATAAATCTCGTAATATCTGCCAAATTTTAGGTTCATCAAATAATCCGTCTTGTTCCAATTCTTGTAATAACGTTTTTCCCGGAATATACTCTTGAACTAATAGCAAAAGTTGATGTTCTTCAAAATAAGCTAATAGCCGTGGAATTTGAGGATGTTCCCCCAAACAATCTAAGCGCACCGCCTCTTGATTAAATAACTTGACAGCGTGATTATAGCTGGCATTTTTTTCGGAAAAATCAAACTCTTTAATTACACAATGAGGATGGGATGGTCTGCTTTCATCTCTCGCCAAAAAAGTCCGACCAAATCCTCCTTTTTCAATGGGCTGTAGGGGGCGATAACGGTTGTGTAACAACAGGGAAAATCCACAACTATGACAGTATTTTTCCTGGTCAGAATTTTGGGGTTGTAAACACTTGGGGTTAATACAATAACTCATGTTTTTTTTGATGTTAACAGCATTTTACAATCAGGCAATTTATCCAAATTTACGGCGGTACGGGAAAATTTAGGCTGTCGATTATAACGCAAGTCTAAGGCGGTTTTGAGAGGCTTTCAGGGCTGACTGGGGCGATTGTCCTAATAGTGTAGCTTCGATCGCCCTACCTAAATTTTCGGAAATGCGACTATATCCGGCAATATTCGGACGAGATACCGCCCAATTCATCTGCTGTAAAAAGACATTCAAAGCTGGTTGTTTAGCCACATATTCTTGATAACGGGGGTCAAGGCGAGTTTTTAAATTAATCGGCAAATATCCGGTTCCTAAACTCCACTCCGTTTGAAATTCCGATCCGACTACATATTCGAGAAACTCTAAGGCGGCTTTTTCTCGGTCTGGCGTGGTTTTCATCACCCACAAATTTTCACCCCCAACTACCGCCGCCTGTTGATTTTCTGCGGGAATAGGAAACACTCCATAATCAATACCAATTTGGTCGAGATAACCTAAAGTCCAAGGTCCGGTAATTTGCATGGCTACCCTACCAGAAATAAAGTTATCCTGTTCATAACCTCTTTCCGGTGCGGAGAGAATTGCTGAACCATCTTCTATCAAATTTGACCAAAATTCTAAGGCGGCGATCGCCCCAGGATTAACTAAATTGGCTTCACCATTTCTGACTAATTCTCCACCCGCACTATACATAAATGGTAGCCAGGTAAATACCGTCCATTCCCCTTTACCTAGGGGTAATACTATCCCATACTTCTCCCCTGCTGCTGTCAATTTGGCGGCGGTTTCTCGGAACTCTGACCAAGTGGAAGGTATGGTCTCAATTCCGGCGGCTGCAAATAAACTCGGACGATAAAAAATGGCTGTATTATTAGTAGCCATAGGTACAGACCAAATCTGATTTTCTAATTCCATTCCTGTCCATAAAGCCGGATCAATTTCTGCCTTTACCGGGGAGTTATTTAACCAATCTTGAATCGGTTTAATGGCATCTAATTCTACCAGTTGACCTGTAATAATTGGTGTATACCATAAAATATCTGGCGGCGCATTTCCGACTACTGCGGTTAAGATTTTCGGCATTTGTTGATCCGGTTGACCAATATATAGCGCTTCTACCTGAATATGGGGATGGTCTTGATTAAAGCGATCGACTAACTTTTGGAAAACATCCCGGTTGGGTGGGGGATTAATTCCATGCCACAAAGTTAGGTTAATCACTCCCTCTGTTGTCGGGGGTTGAAATTGACAACCACCCACTAATATACATAAACCTAAAATTAGGAGAATTTTACTCCACCATTTGAACGGGCTACTTTTACGGTGATTATCTGGAGATTTTGCCATAGTTTTATGCCTCGTTTTTGGGCTACAGTTGGGTTTGTTGTTGTACTAAATCTTCAGTCAGAGTTGCTAGTTTTTTTAAGTCCGCTTCTAATTCCCGCGCCCTTTGTTTATAGGTTTGTTTACGTTTTAGTGCCTCCCTGGCTAGGTCTTCCCGGTTTTGCTTCATGGCGTTAATTGCTACTTGATGCCAGGATTTCATTTCGGCTAAGGCTTCTTGATATTGGGGTTGAATATCATTCCACGCGGTTCTAATATCGGTTAAGGCATTATTAATTAACTGCGGTAAATTATCGTTGGGCGCTGTTCGTAAGGCTTTGGCGATCGGGTCGTTTAAATTCTCAACATTTATATGGTTGATAACTGGAATAAAATCACGAATTTGTCGGCTATCACTCACTCCGGTTACACACCAGGTGGCAAAATGTTCACAGTTATTAAATAGTAGATTATATTTGCGTTCCCCTAGCCGACTTTCTCCCCTTTGTATGGTGGTCTCGGGAATATAGCGGACTGGATAACTGCGAATATAAACTGGTTTACCTTTGCTAAAAGTTCTCAAGGATGTTCGTTCAATGGTTTCGCTGGGTTTGCGGTAATGGATAACTGTCCCGTCTCCACAGTCAATACCGTGATGTTCGTAGACTCCATCCATATTCAGAAATTCCCGGTAAACATAAATCTGATCTCCTCGCGCCATAGGACTCCACCTAACAAACCATTATCCTTCATAGTTTGACATAATTTAGTTGAGTTGACAGCGAATTGGTTATTATACCACAAACAGTGAAAACAGTCAACTGCGATCGCCTCATTTACTGGGGGATTTCCTCAACAATATACTATCAGGGAGGTGATTTAGATTCGAGGGTTAACCGTAAAGACTTGGTTAACAAGATTATACCATTAAATAAATCTTTAGTTTTGACAGGGAATCATTGTTATATAATGGGAGGAAAGGCTTTTGACATTATACTTAAACTTTTGAACAGGTCAAGGGCTGAATACGCCCATTGACAAACCATCAAAGGGCGCGAGTCCCTCAGTGAATTGATGAGGTAAGCCAGTCGGGTAATTTTGGCCAGTCCATAGAGTTTTTTGGTATATAGGCAATCGCCATAATTGGGCTGCACAAAGCTAAATTAGGGTTCGAGATAGACCTCACGGTCTACCCCTCCCATTCAGCAGCAGAACCGTACATGAGACTTTCACCTCATACGGCTCCTAGTTTGACCGTCTCCTTGTTAAGAGTACAGCAACATCTCTTCATCAAGAGCTGTTTTATCATCGTGACAATGGCGATGTAATAATTGAAGATTCTTGTATTCATCCTTTCCGCCTTGGCTTCTAGGTACAATATGGTCTACTTCAATCAAGTCTGACGGGGTAAAGAATTGCCCACACCAGGTACATCTACCTTTTGGTTTCTTGAGTAGTTTGGCAACTCTATTTGGCGTGTCGATTGCTTGACCTTTCCTGGTTGCCCAGTAAGTCCAATTTCCATCGTATGGTGTTGCGTCAGGGCGCACTAGGGTATGTCTGACAATTGGAGTCCAGTTGTGTTTGTATAGATGTAACCCATCTTTGGTTTGGAACAACCAAGTTTCATGTCTTTCTTTCCCATTGCTAAGTTTAACTGTTCCATTTCTGAAGTAATTCCTTAGCTTTTCATGGCTTGCCTTTCCGCATCTTGACACTGTCCATGCCCGTATCATTTGCCAAACTATGTTGTCTAGTTTGTTGAATGTCTCGGTTGAGACTACCGCTGAATAATAGTTTCACCATCCTCGGATAATCGGGTTTAGTCTGCTAATCAGGGCTGACTGAGGTGCTGTTTTATGTTGTTCTATTACACCTTTAATCACTTCTGTATGGGCTTTAACTGCTTTTTGGCTGGGTTTTATGTGGGTTTTATGTCCGATTAATCGGCTCTTAGGTCCCCCTGTTTTTCCAGATTTATATTTTCCTACTGGATATTGCCTGATATTGAATCCTAGAAAGTCGAACCCTGGTTTCTCTGTTTTATCATCATACTCAATAGGTTTGAGCGTGTGACAGATTCGAGTTTTTTCAGGTTTTATTTCTAAGCCTACAGGTTTAAGCCATTCGGTGATTGCAGTTTGGCACTGTTCAATGATTCCTAGGTCTTTTGAGATGACCACAAAATCATCGGCGTATCTTATGACATTCGCATACGGGCGATTGTCTGTTTTCTTAGGGTACAGTTTTTCAATTAACCTAATCATCCCCAACAGTGCGATGTTAGCGAGTATTGGACTTATTACCCCTCCCTGGGGTGTCCCTGCTTCTGTATCCTCAAATACACCGTTATCTAGCACACCTGCTTTGAGCCATTGTTTCAGGTCTCTTTTTAGGCTACTTGGACAATGAGTTTTGGACAGTAGGTAATCATGGTTCACGGTAAGAGCATTTTGTTAGGGGTCGAGATAAACTTCACAGCCTACCCCTCCCATTCCAAACCGTGCTCGCGAGTTTCCCAGCACACGGCTCCTGATGTAGATACCCCTTTTGTCACTGGGAACAGGGTTACAACCCCCTGCTTTATGACCTCAACTTTCAAAGCTATATGCTTGCGTTAGTCTTTCAACTCGCTGCCATTAAACTCTTACTTATCGCGGCCTCTATATCCACACCGTGATTAGTGGGCATATCCTAACCATTACAGTTAGGCATTAGCTTTCAATCACATCCTTTCCCCTTAAAGGCATACGCTTACACTTTTCACTACTCCACGGGTACATCCCGCCACTTGAGAGCCAATGAGGGGTTTAAACGTTCCATCTATGCGGGCATTCCATCTTTAGATTTGTCCTATCCACCGGGGTACTTTTAAAGGTCTGTGTAGGTAGTTATAGCAGCCTCCTACTTTTTTTCCCTCGCCCTTTTGAGCGCAGCGTATCAACCTATTTCGCTACTGACGCATTACAATGGTTCAAGCCGGACATTCGGTTTCCCTAATCATGGATGGTTGGCAGTGCTCGAGTGAGAGGTAGGTTCCTCTATTACGCCTTCCGTTCCCCGCTTCAACCCGTTGAGTGTGAATCCTCAAATTGGGGGTGGCTACCGCCGTTACTCTCAACCTTACGTTATACTCAAGGGGTTCACAACTTCCCTCTTTTTTTTCGCTCAGTCTTGACCTTGAGTCTCTCTGCCTTATCTGGTTGTCGAAGCCAGATGTTGAGACACATAGATAGTTATGGGATGGTCAGGGGTGCGAATCCCTTATATTCCACCAAGGGGTGGAAGTCCCACTAGGAGGTTATTTCAGGCATTGCAGCCCTATTTCACTCCTAAACGTCTCGCACGCTATATGTTAGGGGTCGAGAATGGAGTCACCACCATCCCCTCCCATTCAGAACCATACGTGAAAGTTTCCCTTCATACGGCTCCTGGTGTGGATACCCTGTTTTGTCAAAGGAGCAGAATCAACAGACCTGCTTTTTACTTCGATGTTCAGAGCTATATGCAGCACGTAGTCTTTCAACTCGTCCTCGCCATTATACTCTTACTGACCGCAGTATCTATATCCACACCGTGACAATTGGGCATATCCCCACCATGACAATTGGGCTTTAGCTTCTGGTCACATCCTTAGCCCTCTAAGCATGCGCTTACATTTTTCACTAGTGCCTTGTGAATTGCATTACTCACTTGTTTATGGGCAGAGCATTAGAGGGGTTACAACGTTCCGATTATATGGGCATTCCATCGTTAGATTTGTCCTATCGACCGGGGTACTTCTAAAGGTCTGTGTGGGTAGAATGCAGAATCCCCCACTTTTCCCCTTGCCCTTTTGGGCGCAGCGTGTCAACCTATTTCGCTGCTCGTGCTTTACGATGGTTCAAGTCGGACATTCGGTCTTCCTAATCATAGATGGTTGGCAGTGGTCGCGTCTTGGTAGTAGGTTCTACCTCACGCCTTCCGTTCTCCGCTTCTATCCTGGAGTTATGATTTCCAAAACTGGGGGTGGCTATCGCCGTTACTCTCTACTCCCTGATTTCTCAGTTCGTTTATGACCTTGAGTTCCCTGCCTTGCTTAGTTACCTAAGCGTCGGGACATATAATCAGTTATGAGGATGCTCAGGAGAGGTCTCCTTATATCCAGATTCGGAGCTGGAATCCTCACCGGGCAGTTATTTCGGGCATTTCAGCCCTATTTCATACCCGAACGTCTCGCACCCGCATCTAGTACATAATACTCACCCTTGTTGATACTTAGGTGAATTTTTGCTATTGCGTCCTGGGTTGACCTTCCCGGTCTGAACCCGTAGCTTGTGCATTCAAATCTCGATTCCCATTCAGGTTCGAGTGCCGATTTAACCAAGGCTTGCCTTGCTCTATCTTGGATTGTGGGTATTCCCATTCCCGCTTTTCTCATCCCTACCGGGTTTTGGAATCCACACCCATCGTAGCGGTTTTGTTTTGAGTTTTCCCTTAATGTTCTTAACAAGCTCAAACCTTTGTCTTGGGGAGATTGCTCTCATTCCATCAACTCCGGCAGTTTTCTTGCCTTGACCCGCCTGGGGGGCGGGTTTATTAAGCTGACTGTTGGGAAGCATGGCTGACCGTGGAACCCGCCCCTACAGCCGCACTGCTAAGAGTCGGGCATAATATGATTTCACCAATAGACGTTGCCACCTTCTAACCTTTGCATCCTGTCCCGATTTAGCTGCTTGGAATATACTCTTTTGGAGCTTGAAAACTTTCCGCTGAACCTTAGTCCATGGGATTGCCTTCCATGCGTTGTTCGTAGTCTTGGTTGGTTTGGGCTTGCCAAATCCTCTCTTTAAACTCGCTATCGCCATTTGTACACCTACTAGACTCTATTTCTTACAATCAAACCGTGACCTGTTAGCATATCCCTACCATTACAGCAGGGCGTTGGCTTCTGGTCACATCTCACATCCTCTAGGACTTGCGGTTACACTTATCCCTACTGAGGTATCGACCATACTCTCAGAGTCCAGGAGGACTTAAAACGTTCTGTTTATATGGGCATTCCATCTTTAGATTTTTCCTCTCCACCGGGGTACTTTTAAAAGTCTGTGTAGGTGTTGTAGAGAAAACCCCACTTTTCCCCTTGTTCTTTTGAACGCAGCGTGTCAACCTATTTCGCTACCTAATATTGACGGTGGTTCATGCCGGACATTCGGTTTCCCTAATCATGGATGGTTGGCAGTGGTCTCGTTTCTGGTGTTAGGTTACACCTTGGAGCCTTCCGTTCCCCGCTTCAATCTGACGGGGTGTGATTCCTAAAACTGGGGGTGGCTATCGCCGTTACCCTAACTCCCTAACTTTACTTATCCATTTCTGGGCTTCCTATAAGGAATTGTATGAGTTAGTTCGTTTTGACCTTGGGTTCCCTGCCTTGTTTGTATATTTTTATACCAAACGTTGGGACATATAAACAGTTATGGGATGGTCAGGGGACGAGTCATATTTTTCACCAAGGGGGGAAAGTCCCACTACGAGGTTATTTCAGGCATTGCAGCCTTATTTGACTCCTAAACGTATCGCACTATTGGTAGGGGTCGAGAGGGAAGTCGCCTTCCCCCACTCCCATTCCAAACCGTGCTTGATACTTTCGCATCACACGGCTCCTGATGTAGATACCCCTTGGCAACGGGAACAGGGTTACCAACCCCTGCTTTTGTACTTCAACTTTTGGAGCTAAATACAACATCGTAGTATTTAAACTCGCTTTCGCCGTTAAACTCCTGTTGATTGCAGTAACTATATCTACACCGTGACTAGTGGGCATATCCTAACCATTACAATTAGGCCTTGGCTTTCAGTCACATCCCTTCCCCTTAAAGGCATACGATTACACTTTCACTGCTCAACAAGATGTACTTGTCGAGAGCCTAAAAAGGGGTTTAAACGTTCCGTTTATATGGGCATTCCATCTGTAGACTTGTCCTTTCCACCGGGGTACTTTTAAAGGTCTGTGTAGGTAGTGAATGAAAACTCCTACTTTTCCCCTTGCTCTTTTGAGCGCAGCGTATCAACCTATTTCGCTACTTAATAATTACGATGGTTCAAGCCGGAACATTCAGATTTCCTTAGTCATGGATGGTTGGCAGTGGTCGGATTATTGGGAATAGGTTTCCCTCACGCCTTCCGTTCCCCGCTTCAATCTGACGGGTTGTGATTCCTCAAACTGGGGGTGGCTATCGCCGTTACTCTCAACGCCCTGATTTCTCAGTTGGTTTATGACCTTGAGTCCCCTGCCTTGCTTAGATTTCTCCAAGCGTCGGGACATATAAACAGTTATGGGATGGTCAGGGGTGCGAATCCCTTATATTCCACCAAGGGGTGGAAGTCCCACTAGGAGGTTATTTCAGGTATTGCAGCCTTATTTGACTCCTAAACGTCTCGCACTCACTCTATTATATTATTGAATTTAACCCAGATTTCAATAAGCATCAAGGAGAATAATTATGTGTCTTAATGAAACCTCCCCAGCTACCATTCTAGCAGTGGATGATAGTCTAGTAATCCCAAAAATGGTGCGACAAACCCTATGGGAAAATTATCGAATTTTAGTAGCCAGCAATACCCTAGAAGCCTTGGGAAAATTACATCATGATTCGATTGATTTAATGTTGTTAGATATTGCTATGCCGGGTGTAGATGGCTTATAATTATGTCGAATTATTAGGCGGACTCCCCATTTAGAAAAGTTAGCGATTATCATGTTAACTGCTAGGGATACTGTCTGCGATAAAATTGAAGGGCGTTTAGCCGGCGCTACTGAATATTTAACTAAACCTTTTGACCCAGAAAAACTACAAATAACTGTGCATAAAATTCTGACTGTAGCCGGACAAATGCAGTAGTTACATAGAGATACTTATCAATATATACTAAGTAATAAGTCGCCCCCAAAATGGGGGTTAAGGCGGGTTGATTAATATGGTAGGTGGTCAATGCAATTAACAGCTTTAGCCTCCCCCCATCATATCATTATCCAGAGCCAAACTCCGGGAATTGGGTATCGATCGAGAAACCCTCTGATAATTGTGAGCGAAAGTTCCTCTCCCTCTCTGGGATTCACATTGAGGGCGAGGGCTTATTCCACAACTGTTCTAGGGTCACTATATAATAGGTGAATATTGATTCATCCGGGTACTGAATGATGGTTCAAACTCCTATCCCCGCTGATATCCTCTACCCCGACTCTGATGGTAAACCCATGGCGGAAAATACCCTCCAATATCGCTGGATTGTGCGCCTAGTCAGCAACCTTAAACAACT
Source organism: Limnospira platensis NIES-39 (assembly GCF_026000695.1). Taxonomy (GTDB): domain Bacteria; phylum Cyanobacteriota; class Cyanobacteriia; order Cyanobacteriales; family Microcoleaceae; genus Limnospira; species Limnospira platensis. Next base: position 532,915 of record NZ_AP026945.1, on the reverse strand, counting down.
CCTCAAGTCACAAGTGGCTTTTGTGGCGGGGGATTTACTCTGGTATCCCGTCCAGGTGGAACGCCCCCCGCCCCCCGACAAGCACCGGATGCTATGGTGGTCTTGGGTCGTCGTGATGGCGATCGCGGTAGTTATAAACAGTGGGAAGAAGAAAACATCCCGCCACAAGTGGTGTTTGAAATCCTCTCCCCCAGTAACACCATGAGCGAAATGGCCGCCAAACAACAATTTTATCAACAGTATGGCGTGCTGGAGATGTATTTTTATAATCCCCAATCCCATGATTTTTGGGGTTTTCAACGGGCTACCCCCGAAGATAGCTTGGTGTTAATTACCCCCCTACAATTGCCCTGGACTTCTCCACTGTTGAACATTCGCTTTGAACTGTTTGATGATGGTTTAGCTGTCTATCATCCTAATGGGGAATTGTTCAAAGAACCGGGAGATTTGTTTGATGAACGCGATCGCGCACAGCAAGAACGCCATGAGGCACAACAAGAACGCGATCGCGCCTTTGCTAAACTGCGGGAAATGGGTATCGATCCAGAAACCCTCTGATAATTGTTAGAATGGATTAGTCTTGATTCATCCGGGTACTGAATGATGGTTCAAACTCCTATCCCCGCTGATATCCTCTACCCCGACTCTGATGGTAAACCCATGGCGGAAAATACCCTCCAATATCGCTGGATTGTGCGCCTAGTCAGCAACCTTAAACAACTCCTCAAGTCACAAGTGGCTTTTGTGGCGGGGGATTTACTCTGGTATCCCGTCCAGGTGGAACGCCCCCCCGCCCCCCGACAAGCACCGGATGCTATGGTGGTCTTGGGTCGTCGTGATGGCGATCGCGGTAGTTATAAACAGTGGGAAGAAGAAAACATCCCGCCACAAGTGGTGTTTGAAATCCTCTCCCCCAGTAACACCATGAGCGAAATGGCCGCCAAACAACAATTTTATCAACAGTATGGCGTGCTGGAGATGTATTTTTATAATCCCCAATCCCATGATTTTTGGGGTTTTCAACGGGCTACCCCCGAAGATAGCTTGGTGTTAATTACCCCCCTACAATTGCCCTGGACTTCTCCACTGTTGAACATTCGCTTTGAACTGTTTGATGATGGTTTAGCTGTCTATCATCCTAATGGGGAATTGTTCAAAGAACCGGGAGATTTGTTTGATGAACGCGATCGCGCACAGCAAGAACGCCATGAGGCACAACAAGAACGCCATGAGGCACAACAAGAACGCGATCGCGCACAGCAAGAACGCCATGAGGCACAACAAGAACGCGATCGCGCCTTTGCTAAACTGCGGGAAATGGGTATCGATCCAGAAACCCTCTGATAATTGTTAGAATGGATTAGTCTTGATTCATCCGGGTACTGAATGATGGTTCAAACTCCTATCCCCGCTGATATCCTCTACCCCGACTCTGATGGTAAACCCATGGCGGAAAATACCCTCCAATATCGCTGGATTGTGCGCCTAGTCAGCAACCTTAAACAACTCCTGAAGTCACAAGTGGCTTTTGTGGCGGGGGATTTACTCTGGTATCCCGTCCAGGTGGAACGCCCCCCCGCCCCCCGACAAGCACCGGATGCTATGGTGGTCTTGGGTCGTCGTGATGGCGATCGCGGTAGTTATAAACAGTGGGAAGAAGAAAACATCCCGCCACAAGTGGTGTTTGAAATCTTCTCCCCCAGTAACACCATGAGCGAAATAGCCGCCAAACAACAATTTTATCAACAGTATGGCGTGCTGGAGATGTATTTTTATAATCCCCAATCCCATGATTTTTGGGGTTTTCAACGGACTACAGCACCAGAGAATTTTGTCTTAATTAGACCCCTACAATTGCCCTGGACTTCTCCACTGTTGAACATTCGCTTTGAACTGTTTGATGATGGTTTAGCTGTCTATCATCCTAATGGGGAATTGTTCAAAGAACCGGGAGATTTGTTTGATGAACGCGATCGCGCCTTTGCTAAACTGCGGGAAATGGGTATCGATCCAGAAACCCTCTGATCGCGAATACTTGATATTTGTCGGGACAATAAACCCGGTTCCTCAGATAAACCGGGTTTCTGAGTCAGGGGGATGAAAAGAAACCGGGTTTCTCAGATCCTGACCAATTAAGTAGTGTATTCTGCATTGATTTTTACATAATCATAGCTAAGGTCGCATCCCCAAGCCTTACTACTTCCTGGCTCATCACCAATTTTAACCTTGATTAACACCGTGTCTTCCTCAAGATAAGCGGCAGTTTTCGCCCGTTTTAAATAATTACTGGCTGCGGCTTCATCAAAAGCTAAAGGCTGACCATTTTTCATCAGTTGAAACTCACCCAAGGAAATCTCTAACTTATCCTGGTCAAAACGAACCCCAGCCCGTCCGGCGGCGGCGGCAATTCTTCCCCAATTAGGGTCACAACCGAAAATCGCTGCCTTTAATAAAGAAGACCCAACAATAGTTTTAGCAACCATAGCCGCTGCTGCTTCTGTGGGTGCGCCAGTTACCTGCACTTCAATTAAACAGGTGGCCCCTTCTCCGTCTCTGGCGATCGCCTTAGCTAAATGTTCACAAACCGCTGTCAGCATCGCTTCTAATTTATCAGCATCAGGTCCGGGTCCAGTAATTGCCGGAGTGCGGGACTGACCATTAGCTAAAGCAATCAGCGTGTCGTTGGTGCTAGTATCCCCATCAACTGTAATTTGATTAAAACTACGATTGGCAGCCCTAGTCAGCATTTCTTGCCACAGAGGAGGAGAAACCGCAGCATCACAGGTGACAAAAGCCAGCATTGTTGCCATATTAGGATGAATCATCCCCGAACCTTTGGCAATGCCACCAATCCGCACCGGGCGATCGCCAAATTGAGTTTCTAAAGCAATGGATTTCATCACCAAATCCGTCGTCATAATTGCCCCGGCTGCCGCTGTCCCCCCGTTTTCGGAAACCTCAGACACTAATTGGGGAATGGCTGCTATGAGTTCCTCCATTTTAATCCGTTTACCGATGACTCCGGTGGAAGCTAGTAAAATCGAATCTGGATCAATATTTAACGCCGCCGCCAAGGCTTTCGCACTATCTTGGGCATCTTCCCACCCCTGCTGTCCTGTCCCGGCGTTGGCTTGACCGGAATTACATAAAATCGCCCGCGCACTGGGTTTCGCTTCTAACTTTTGCCGACAATAATCTACACAGGCGGCGCGCACTTGGGATGTCGTAAATACCCCCGCTGCGATCGCCTCTACATATGATATAATCAACGCTAAGTCTGGCGCTCCAGAAGGTTTGAGCCCGGCGGTGATTCCACTGGCTTTATATCCCTTGGGTGCGGTGATGCCACCATCAATCTTTTGCCACTCTGACATAGGTTTCGCCTTCTAGCATCTACTCTTGAGCAGAAGGCATTATACCAAGTTTTAATTGAAAATCCCCACCCAGCTGGATTGCCACAGTGGGGATTTGCACAAACAAATTCATGGATAATTAACTATCCCCCACCTGAAGACGGCTAGGTGGGGGTGGGGACAAAGATTTTTCAATTTTTCGTGGTGTTGAAATTTTAACTCATCGAAGCTGGGGAGCGATCGTAGTTATCCCGTGAGTCGGAATGGGGTTTGCCTTGAATCGTGCTATAATAATCCCCAACATCGATACCTACTTCCTGCGCCGAACGGTTGAGCATAGATTGCTGACGGTTCTTGATGTTATGATGATGACGCATCATTAGCGCCCTGGCTTCATCTTGAGTACACATGGTTTTGGTCTCCCGCTAATTGATATTTATTAAGTCAGATTGAAATGAGGAATTTAAAAAGGGTTGCAGTCCTTTAACTCATTGATGAGGAACTGCGATCGTAACTCATACTTGAATTGGAGTTAGGTTTCCCTTGGATGGTGCTATAATAATCGCCCACATCGTCGATACCTACTTCTTGAGCCGAACGGTTGAGCATAGATTGCTGACGGTTCTTGATATTTTGGTGATGACCCATCATTAACGCCCGTGCTTGGTCTTGAGTACCCATGATTTTTGTCTCCTAGTATATGGAATTAACTGATTTAAAAAGGGTTGAAGTGCTTTAACTCATTGATGAGGAACTGCGATCGTAACTCATACTTGAATTGGAGTTAGGTTTCCCTTGGATGGTGCTATAGTAATCGCCCACATCGTCGATACCTACTTCTTGAGCCGAACGGTTGAGCATAGATTGCTGACGGTTCTTGATATTTTGGTGATGACCCATCATTAACGCCCGTGCTTGGTCTTGAGTACCCATGATTTTTGTCTCCTAGTATATGGAATTAACTGATTTAAAAAGGGTTGAAGTGCTTTAACTCATTGATGAGGAACTGCGATCGTAACTCATACTTGAATTGGAGTTAGGTTTCCCTTGGATGGTGCTATAGTAATCGCCCACATCGTCGATACCTACTTCTTGAGCCGAACGGTTGAGCATAGATTGCTGACGGTTCTTGATATTTTGGTGATGACCCATCATTAACGCCCGTGCTTGGTCTTGAGTACCCATGATTTTTGTCTCCTAGTATATGGAATTAACTGATTTAAAAAGGGTTGAAGTGCTTTAACTCATTGATGAGGAACTGCGATCGTAACTCATACTTGAATTGGAGTTAGGTTTCCCTTGGATGGTGCTATAATAATCGCCCACATCGTCGATACCTACTTCTTGAGCCGAACGGTTGAGCATAGATTGCTGACGGTTCTTGATATTTTGGTGATGACCCATCATTAACGCCCGTGCTTGGTCTTGAGTACCCATGATTTTTGTCTCCTAGTATATGGAATTAACTGATTTAAAAAGGGTTGAAGTGCTTTAACTCATTGATGAGGAACTGCGATCGTAACTCATACTTGAATTGGAGTTAGGTTTCCCTTGGATGGTGCTATAATAATCGCCCACATCGTCGATACCTACTTCTTGAGCCGAACGGTTGAGCATAGATTGCTGACGGTTCTTGATATTTTGGTGATGACCCATCATTAACGCCCGTGCTTGGTCTTGAGTACCCATGATTTTTGTCTCCTAGTATATGGAATTAACTGATTTAAAAAGGGTTGAAGTGCTTTAACTCATTGATGAGGAACTGCGATCGTAACTCATACTTGAATTGGAGTTAGGTTTCCCTTGGATGGTGCTGTAGTAGTCACTCACATCTTCCATACCTACTTCCTGAGCAGAACGGTCGAGCATAGATTGCTGACGGTTCTTGATATTTTGGTGATGACCCATCATTAACGCCCGTGCTTGGTCCTGAGTACCCATGTTTTTTGTCTCCTAGTGATTTGAGTGGGTTTTTTCCCCCACGCTTACTACTATACTATAAAATTCTGTAGTCTATTTTACAGAATACCAGAAGTTTACAAAATTTAACATTAGTTTCGGGCTAAATTAGCGATCGCATTGTGACAAAAAAGCCCCAGCCCGGTTAGTGGCTAGGGTTGAACGGATGATAAGAGAGTTGGGTCGGGGGTAGGGGAGAGCCTACATCACAGGTCGATAGACCCGATAGTTAATGTTGGGGAAGATATTATCGAGAGTTTCCACCTTTTGGAGCCATCCCGCATCAATTTTACCCACCTTGATATCCTCATAAATCTTGTTAAAGCGCATCAGATGGGATTTAGTGCGGCGCACAGCATAGGGAACCATAGTCCCAGAACTGATAATAAAAGCCCAGTCAGAGGATTGAGCCAGCAGCAATTCCCGCGCCGCCTGATTGAGAGCGCGCAGTTCCAACTCATTAAGAGCCTCTCGACAAGCCAGGGAAATCATGCGCTCTGTGGCTTTATGTAAATGGGGATATATCCAGGAGTTAGTATGGTTAAGCCAATATTCATGAAATCCCTTATAACCCCAACTAGACTGAGCCGGACGAGAGACTTGCTGGGTGGGGTAAGTCTGTAAATAATCAGCTAGATGGGTCATCGCGTAAACATCTTGATCAAACCAAGTCTTGCGGAACAGAAGATCTAGGAACCAAGGACCTTCATACCACCAGTGTCCGAAAAGTTCCGCATCATAGGGAGAGACAATAATGGGGGGGCGCTGCATAATCCCCTGTAGGTGTTCAACCTGGCGCTCTCGGTTAAACATAAAATTAGCGGCGTGTTCGGCGACTTTCTGTTTAGCCCAATAGGGGTCGTAGAGTTCTTTATCCGCTAGTCCTAAGTCGCGCCCAGTAATTTTGTGATATTTGATGCCCGTATTTTTCCGTTGACCGTTGGGCATGATATAGGGTTTAATATATTCATATTCAGCTTCCCAACCTAAATCTTTATAAAACTCTCTATATTCGGGAGAGCCGGGATATCCCACCTGGGAAGACCAGACCTGCTGGGATGATTCATGGTCGCGAGCAAAAACGGCGACTCCGGTTTCCGTAAAGATGGGGGCATAAGTGCCAAATCGGGGACGGGGTTGGGCGTATAGTACCCCGTGACCATCGGTGAGAAAGTAGCGTAAGCCACAGTCGGCGACAATCCTTTCCAAGCCATTATAATAGGCGCATTCTGGCAGCCAGATACCTCTGGGGGGGCGACCAAAGTTTTCTTCGTAGTGTTCGCAGGCGACTTGGATTTGGGCGTGTACCGCTTGGGGGTACATTTTCATCAGGGGTAGATAGCCGTGGGTGGCTCCACAGGTGATAATCTCTAGGTTGTTACTGTCTTGGAATTGCTTAAAGGCTGTAACTAAATCCCCGCTATATCTTTCCCAGAGGGTACGGGCTTGGGCAAATTCTTCAATATAATGTTTGGCTAGATAAACTAGATGGTCGTTATGTTGGTTGTGATCAACTTCTTTCTCGACCAATTCCTGGAGTTTGGCTAGGTGTTGGTCGTAGCGTTCTTGCAAAAGCGGATCGCGGAGCATGGACACCAGAGGAGGGGTCAGGCTGATGGTCATTTTGAATTCAATGCCATCACGTTTGAGTCCTTCAAACATTTGGATCAGAGGAATGTAGGTTTCGGTAATGGCTTCAAACAGCCACTCTTCCTCTAATACATAGTCACTTTCGGGATGCCGGACAAAGGGTAGGTGAGCATGGAGTACCAGGGCGAGATAGCCAATAGACATAATGATTTAGGGCAAATTAAGGATTTATAGGGAGTTAGGGTCCCGGTGGATTCACAATATGTTAAGATTTTAAATCACTATGGTAATCACAGGACAATGTTAATTGTAGCGAAATTGGTCGGGGGCGCTGTGATGAAATTGGCGATTTGGAAGCGATCGCCTGATTTCTTGGGGTGTCACATTCCCGTAAATGTGTTTTCACCCATAACTAGGGGGAAATATGCCGTAAAGGTTGACCCTTCGCCGATTTCACTGGCCACGGTGATGGCTCCTCCCATTAACTCACAAAATCTTTTGCTGATTGATAGTCCTAACCCGGTTCCTTCGTAGCGGCGGGTGGTGGAGTTATCCGCTCGCTCGAAGGGCTCAAAGATTTTGGTCATCTGTTCTGTGGTCAAGCCAATTCCCGTATCGATGACCTCAAAAGCCACCCCACCTTGTAATTGGTGTTCGTCATTAACTAAGACTGATGAGGCTAAATTTTCCCGCAGGTAGGCCGAGATTTTGGTGTCAAGCTGACCTATATAAATCACATTTAAGTTGACCAAGCCATTTTCTGTGAATTTGGCGGCGTTACTCAGAAGGTTAAGCAATACTTGTTTGACTTTGATGCGATCGGCATACATTCCCTCAACATCAGGGGTACAGTTGACTTTAAGTTGGTTATGATTTTTTTGGAATAATGGCTGCCCAGTGCTTCGATTTCTTTGATTAAGGTGGCAATATTAAAGTTTTCTAAGCAAACCGTCATCATCCCTGATTCTAATTTGGAAATATCTAAAATATCTTGAATAATAGTTAACAGATGCAGTCCTGATGCTCGAATTTGATCCAGGTCGGGAATAAAATCTGTATAGCCTAAATCAAAAGCATCTTCTCGCAACAGTTCGCTATAACCAATAATCGCATTTAACGGTGTACGCAGTTCATGACTCATACTGGCTAGAAATTCACTTTTCGCATGGTTGGCGCTTTCGGCAGCATCTTTAGCTCGTTGTAATTCAATTTGAGCTAATTTACTTTCCGTAATATCACGGATTATTGCCAGGACTTCATTTTCACCACTTACCACAATTCGGGATTCAAAATGATGGCGTTTTTCCTCAAAAAACCATTCATATTCAAATACTTGTACTTCCTGAGTGATTAGGGCTTGATTGACATTTTTTAGATAAAGATTAGCCAAATTATTCGGCAATAAATCATAAATACTCTGGTGTATATAGTCCAAAATTGACTTGATTAATTCACCCCCCCTAGATGCTTTAAAGTCTAAAACAAGACCTTCTTTATTAAATCTCAGCATTAAATCGGGTATGGCATTAAGCAAAGCTCTATTTTTGGCTTCACTTTTTCTGCTTCCGCTCGCAATTCTAAGCTAGTAATTAGTTGCTCCTTACTTTCTACCAAATCTCGCAATTGCTTAGTCATTTTGTTAAAAGAATCCGCTAAAACCTGGAGTTCGTCTTGGCTTTGTAGGTCGATTTTTAACTCTAAATCTCCGGCGGCTAATTCTTTGGTGGCGGCGGTCATTTGTTTAAGGGGTTCAGTAATTGAACGGCTAATTATTGAGGCGAGAAAAGCCCCGGCTATGGTGGCAATAATCGCAATAATTAAACCCTGATTGCGGACGGTTGCCATTTTATTTTCTAGGGGTTGGGTGGCAAGTCCGACACTGACAGCCCCCACGATATTACCGTTGAAGGCAACAGCTTTTCCTCCCAATAGTTGTTGATTTTGATACTGCCAATTGAACCGGGTTTTTCGGCTGTTTAGCAACTCCAAAGCCCAAGGTTTTAGGTCAATATCATTGGCAAAAATATCCGAGTTATAGACATCTGCAATTACCAGACCTTCGGATTGATATATATGACCGGAAACTAAAATTTGAGCAGTTCCCAGTTGCTCCATTAGTCGGGTGAGAAACTGAACGTCTGAAACCGCCAAAGGTTCAGCGGAGGCAATGGAGAGGGTTTCTAGTAATATATTAGCCTGTTGTTCTAATTCTTGTTTAAAACTTTGTTGCTGAAGCTGAAGGGAAAGCCAGGTGACGCTGGTTACTACTACAATGACTAACCCGGTCATGGCTATAGTTAGTTTTTTGACTAGCGAAACTCGTTTACCCTGAAACTTTCCCATCTAAATCACCTATTGTTAACCTAGTTATCAAGTTATATAAATTGGTAGTTACGGCGTTAATTTTGGCACACCAATTGGTGAGAACAATCATGGATAACTCACGAACAAAACTCAAAACACAGCCCCAAATTATAAGAGCAAGTTATTATTGGTGTATTGAACCCCCTATGCCTAACACCCTACACCCTGCCTCTAGGGGAATGCACACCTGAGATGGCTATAATTATTTTAACAGAACTTGGGAATTGGTTATGCTCAGGGGGTGAGTCCAGTTGATTCGGAAAAGTTCCGGTTTGGGTGAAATTAGCTGGAATGATTTGGGGGGGTTTCTTGGCTGGGTCGGGGGAGAAAAATATAAATTAGACCGGAAATTAAAGTGATGGCTACGGCGAGCCAAAATATGCCGATCGCAATTGTTTCCCAGACGGAGGGAAGGGGAGCAATTAATAAAGCAATGGCGACTATTTGCACAACGGTCTTGATTTTGCCAAAAAGGTTGGCTCCAGAAATTTGAGTTTGATTAACTCGCCACCCGGCGATCGCCAATTCTCTACCGAACATCAGAAACACCCCCCAGGCGGGAATTTCGCCGATTTCAATTAGTGCTAACAGAGGAGCTAATACCAGTAATTTGTCTACTAGAGGATCGAGGAATTTCCCTAAGTCTGTGACTTGGTTCAGTTTTCTGGCTAGGTAGCCATCTAGCCAATCGGTGGCGGCGACAATTAGAAAAATACCTAGACAGATCCAGCGATTTTCTGGGGTGGGTTGATGTAGAGTCCACAAGATAAAGGGAATCCCTAAGAGACGGGAGGTGGTGATTAATGTCGGTAAATTCATGATGACAATATCTCTGGGTTTGAATGGGTTTTTTAAAAACTATTCCCGTCGCCAAATTTTGATGGTGTTGTCACTACTACCACTGGCGATAGTCCGATGATTGGGACTGATGGCGATCGCATTAATATCTTTGGTGTGTCCTACTAGGGTATCAATGGCGCTTCCTTGGTCTAGATCCCAGATTTTGATGGTGCGATCGGCGCTACCACTAACTAGCAGGAATTTTTGGTCTTGGTCGGGAGATTGGATAAATGCAACGCTTCTCACCCAGTCTTCGTGTCCGGTTAAGGTTTGTCGGAGTTGCTGAGTTTCCAGATCCCATAGTTTGATCGTATTGTCACTACTGGCTGAAGCGAGGATTTGACCATCTCGACTAAAGGCGATCGCATTAATGTCCCGTTCATGTCCCAAAAGTTGCCCTTGGTGTTCCCCACTATTTACCTCCCACAGGTGGATAGAATTATCGCTACTGGCTGCTGCTAACAGTTTCCCATTTGGTGAAATGGCAATGCCATTAATCCCCCGTAAATGCTGTAAGTTGTGGAATAGTTGACAGGTGGAGAGTTTCCAGATTTTCACGGTTCCATCGTCACTACCACTAGCAATAATATCGCCTTGGGGACCGAAGGTGATAGACATGGAAACTCGATCAGTTTCATGAGCCGCAATGGCGATCACTTCTTCGCTGGTTTCTAGGTTCCATATATGAATGTGACCGTCACCACTACCTCCGGCTAAGAGTTTTCCATCTCGACTAAAGGCGATCGCCAAAATCGGTTGAGAAGAACCTAGTAAAGACATCATCCATTCCCCTGTGTCTGGTCGCCATAGTCGAATAGTGCGATCGAAACTACCTCCCGCCAAAATATTGCCATCTGGACTAAAGGCGACACCAGATACAGAACTCCAATAGTCGCTCAAAGTTTGGGGACGTTTCCAACTTACACTATTTTTAGCCGTCGGGATTTTAGGAGTCGGGAAGCTAACAGGTTGAGTAATCACGCTCAGTTGGTTACTGCGAGCATTCAAATCTTGCCGAACTTCTGCCGCTGATTGATAGCGGTGATTAGTCGCATCTTCAATTAGCCGATTCAGAATTTGTGTCAGTTCATCACTGATGGGATTATTCACTAAATAATCATGCCACACCCAGCAAAATTCTCCAGTATCAAATAAGTCAAACGGTGACATTTGCGTGAGTAGATTTAGACAGGTCACACCTAGACTATATAAATCACTAGCAAAGGTGGCTTTTCCTCGTAGCTGTTCGGGAGCAATATATTCCGGTGTGCCAATTATAGTTCCCGTGCGTAGTAAAGCACTACCGATCGCCTCTTTAGCTGCACCAAAGTCTACCAGCACTAATTGTCCGTTAGCAGAACGGATAATATTCTCTGGCTTGATGTCTCGGTGGATAATATTCTCCGAATGTACAAATTCTAGTACAGGTAATAAGTTGTTCAGTAGGTAACGGATTTGAGATTCATTAAATACTCCCCTCTTGGCTAGAATTTCCGAGAGATTATCCCCCTCGATGTATTCTAACACCATATACTGGATGTTGTCAATCTTAAAGTAGTTAAAAATCTGGGCAATTTGTGGATGTTTACCTAGACTTTGTAAACGGGTCGCTTCTAGCTCGAATAGTTCCGAGGCTTTATTGATACTTTCTCGCCCTTTCAATTGGGGGGAGAATTGTTTAACCACACAGGGAGAAGTGGCGGCATTTTGCTGATCTATGGCTAAATATGTGGTACTAAATCCCCCTTCTCCTAAGAGTTTGATGATGCGATATCGTCCAGCAATTATCTGTTCAGTTGTCATAGTTAGTTACCCGTGAAGATGAACAACAGTCAAATAGTGGAATTTTTCCTAATTAGGCAGATTTTAGCTAATTGTCTCGGTCAAATTGGGAGAAATCATTAAACCAACCTCGTTTCCAAAAAAAGTAAATTAGACTACCTGCCATAATTGCCATTAATGCTAGGGAGATGGGATAACCATAATACCATTTTAATTCTGGCATATTCCAAGGGGAAGTTGCCGGGTCAAAGTTCATTCCATAGACACCGACAATAAAGGTTAGGGGAATAAAAATGGTCGAGATGACCGTTAAAACTTTCATGATTTCATTCATGCGGTTTCCCATAGACGACAGGTAAATACTAATCAGATCTGAGGCTAACTCCCGGTAAGTCTCCAACATATCACGAATATTCACCGTATTATCATAACAGTCTCTCAGATAAACTCGCACTTTTTTACTGACTAATCTATTTTTGTCGCGAATCAGGATATTTAAGGATTCTCGCTGATACCAGATCGCGCGACGTAAAACAATCAGATCCCGTTTCGTTTTATAGATATTCTGCATGGTTTTTGATTGTGGCTGAAACAAAACCTCATCCTCTAAATCTTCTAGCATATCGCTATAGACTTCTAAGACTGGGAAAAATTCATCAATAATCGCATCTAAAATAGCATAAGCCAGATAGTCCGTGCCATATTTGGTAATATTGCCTTGATTTTGACGAATCCGATTTCTGACAGGTTCTAAACAGTCATACTTAGGCTTTTCTTGAACTGTGATCACATAATGTTCACCTAAAATAATACTAACCTGTTCTTTGTGTAGCTTTTGAGACCGGGGACTTAACATGACCATCCAAGCGATAATTACCACATGATCGGGATTATCATAATAGACAACTTTGGGGCGCTGAGGAACATTAACCACATCTTCTAAAGCAATGGGATGGAGGTTAAAAATTTCTGCCATTTGTCGCCAAGTCTCTAAGTTTCCTAACCCTTGTATATCTAACCAGGATATACATTCAGAATTATGATAACGAGTATATTCTGACGGACTGTTAATGATAGTACGCATAGCAGTGGTCTGGCTGTACTCAATTACCACCATTTGAGGGGAAACTGCATCAGTTTTCAGATCCAGGGTTCCGGGGAGGGTTCCGGGTTGGTCAAAAAAATAATCTAACTCTGATTCTTCTTCCTCGTCTTCGGTGATTTCTAATTCCGGGTCGGGACTAGATGGGGGTTTGATATTTGAGGTCATAAAATATACGATCGCCAAAAAATACTATGATCATTATTGTATCGAAGTTTAGATATCAGATCATAGTTGATGGATGACCAATTGTTTAAATTATGGTTAAGTTATCTCAGATGCACTCAGGACGCAATACCACCGCCAGTAGTTGCGTCCCCATTTGTGGCTTTCAAGAATTGGCGATCGCTAATTGTTGTTGGAGAGATTGATGATAACTAGCAGATTGCCAATTGATGGCTTGTTTAATTTGTGAAACCCGCAGATTTAGTGCCTGACTAAAATCAGCATCTTCGATATTAGCACCCTCAAAAATCGCGTGGTCAAAATCTACCTTACCCCAACTAATCCCCGCTAAGTTAGCATTAGTTAGATCCGCACCTTTGAGATTAAGATAAAATGACTTTTTGGAAAAATTAGTCTCCATGATACTGTCTCCCCAGATTTTGTGCTTTGATATAGCAGCCACCAGGACAGTTATTAAACAGACCACTCCCCCCCAGGGTAGAGGGATTTTAACTCTTGATTCCCGATTCCCTGCTATGGCTTCCATTATGCGGCAGATCACCAACAGTTGCTGTGATATTTAGCCTAGAGATTAGTAAACTTAGTCAATGTTGAGAGTGACTGAGGTATACTAAAGACGGTGATCTAGATCAATACTGTTGTAAAATGATCATGGCATCGGAGATTTTAAGTAGTACCAGGGGTGCTGGGTATCAGGACAGTGCGGAAACTGTGCTAATTGGATACCCAAAACTAAACTAATGATTTGATACTTGAGCTATAACTAAAAATAAAGTGTAAAGGAAAATCTTACCATGACGACAGTAAATGATGTTCTGCGAGTGGCGGTGGCGGAGGTAGGCTACACGGAATCACCCCCCAACAGTAACCAAAATAAATATGGTCAGTGGTATGGTATGAATCATGTGCCTTGGTGTGCGATTTTCGTGTCCTACTGCTTCGATCGCGCGGGTCTGACTCTACCAATTCGCACCGCCAAAGGATTTGCCTATTGTCAAGATGGAGTACACTGGTTTCAGAGACAAGGCCGATGGTTTTCTCAGCCACAGGTTGGGGATGTGGTATTTTACTGTTGGCGGGGGGACGGCATTTCTGATCATGTGGGAATTGTAGAAACTATTCATTCTGATGGTAGTGTCACCAGCATTGAGGGTAACACAGCGGTTGGTAATGAGTCCAATGGCGGAGCAGTGATGCGTCGCCAACGTCGTCCTGGGGTGATTATGGGTTATGGTCGTCCGGCTTATAAACAACAGCCTACACCAGCATCTACCACTCAAAACACTACTCCAACTTCTCCGACTCCTGAAACCCGTCAACAAACCCCAACTGAGACAGTCCCAGAATATCACCGCAACCTTTTAGATGCTTTGACTCGGCGTGATTCTTCTTCTTAAACGGTTATTAATTCTGGCTAATTGGGGATGTTATGGTGTCTCAAATTTAAGAAACTGGGTTTGTTTGAGACACCGGGTTTCTGGGGTTAGCAATGAGCTATAATGATGCTATACTTAGAAGACAATTGTATCAGGGTTTGGGGTGATGAATGCTGATTCTCAGGGTGGGGGGAATAAAACATCTGATGATTTGTTGATTCAACACTGGGTGAAACGGGGTGTTGAGTTGCAGAATGCGGCTAGGTTTGAATGGGCTTTGTCCTGTTTTGTCAAGGCTTTAGAACTCGATCCAAATCGGGTTAGCATTTGGTATAAGGTGGGGAATTGTTGGCAGAATTTGGGGCTGTTTGAAGATGCGATCGCCTCTTATAATGCCTGTTACCAACGCTCCCAAACTCAACAGAATCAATGGTTACAGGCGGCTTCCCAATTATGTTTGGGTCGATGTTATGTTTCCCTTGAACAACAAGATGAGGCGGTTTCTGCCTATTCTTTGGCGTATCAGTTATTTGGTCAGTTTGAAAATAATCCCCATATTCAGGAAGCGTGGGATTATCTGAATGGGGTGGGGAATTGTTGGTTAGATCAGAAGAATTACCAGGCATCAATTCCATACTATCAAAGATTGGTAAAACTTGTCAAGTCGGTTAATAATTCGCAACATTTAGGCTGGGTTTGGCATGGTTTGGGGCGGGGTTTTTCTGGGGACTGTTTGGATGAGTTGGCGTTGGAATGTCATCGGCAAATGTTGGGGATTTCCCGGAATTTGTCGGATTGGGAAATGGAAGGGACGGCTTTATATTGGTTGGCTTGGGAAAGCTGGACACTGAAAAAATTGGCAGATGCGATCGCTTATTATGAAAGTGCGATCGCGGTTTATGAGGGACGGGAAGAGGGGAAAGGGTGGGTTGGCGTTATTTTAGACTATTTGGCTAATTTATATCAGCAAACGGAAGATTTTGAGAAGGCGATCGCAGTTTTAGAAAAGCGCTTGGCGATCGTCCGAGAGAGTCAGGATAAGTCGGGTGAGTATGGGCTTTTATATCAAATCGGGGGAGTATATTATCATCAACTCAAGGATTACAACGGGGCTTTTGATTATTATCAATCGGCTTTGGAAGTGGCACAGGGTTTTACGGAAAAACAACCCTTATCTGAAGCGAATGCTTATTATATGTTGGGGTTGGTTTCGGATAGCCTGAATAAATCAGAGGATGGGATTTCCTATTTTGAGAAAGCGATCGGCTATTATGAACAAGATGACTCCCAGCAGCAATGGTTCGTTAAATCTCTGGATTATATCGAAAAGTTATCTGAAAAAATCGGGGATTCTGAAAAGTTAATAGCGGTAGCAGAAAAACGGTTAATCCTACTGGGAGAAGGGGAGGATAAATCGGGGAAGTATTCCCTAGTCTATAAGATAGGGGGTTTGTATTATCAACAGAAAAATTATAGCCGGGCTTTTGATTATTATCAATCGGCTTTGGAGGTGGCACAGGGTTTGACGGAAAGGCAACCCTTATATGAAGCTAACGCTTATTATATGTTGGGGTTGATGTGTGAATTTTTAGGAAGGTTAGAGGAGGGGTTAGCTAATTATCGCGAAGGGTTAAGGCTGTATAGTGAATTAGGCAATCAAGAATGGGTTGATTATAGTCACCAAAAAATCAACAGTTTAGAGGAGTTGTTAGGCCGTCGTGCATCGGCTTCTCGGTCTGAGAGGGACCCCCAGCTTGATTTTCTTTTGAATGTTTTGCAAGCCACGGCAGATAGTAATGGCGATGCGAAAGTTGTTTATCCCCTACTTGAACAAAATCTCGATCAACTCAATGAAAATTTAGCAGATATTTTGAGAACCTGGGCAACTGCTAGGTTTAAAGAAGTTCCTACAGAAACGGCTATATTTATGGCCCTAGCTATTTTGTTATTTGGCAGTTTAATAGCAAAATTCCCGTCAGGTCAGCGCGCCGATAACCTGGAAATTGCGATCGCTTGCTATGAAGCGGCTTTAGAAGTATATACCCGCACCGCCTCTCCTGAACAATGGGCAATGACGCAAAATGACTTGGCAATTGCCTACTGTAACCGCATTCGGGGGGAACGGGCCGAGAATCTCGAAATGGCTATCGATTACTATAAAGCGGCTTTACAAGTATATACCCGCACCATTTATCCCGAAGATTGGGCAATGACGCAAAATAACTTGGCAAATGCCTACTTATACCGAATCCGGGGGGAACGGGCCGAGAATCTCGAAATGGCTATCGATTACTATAAAGCGGCTTTACAAGTGAGAACCCGCACCACTTATCCCGAAGATTGGGCAATGACGCAAAATAACTTGGCAATTGCCTACAATAAACGTATCAGGGGAGAGCGCGCTGAAAATCTGGAAATTGCTATCGCTTGTTATGAATCGGCTTTAGAAGTGAGAACCCGCACCGCCTATCCCGAAAACTGGGCAATGACACAAAATAACTTGGCAATAGCCTACGATGACCGTATCCGGGGAGAGCGTGCCGAGAATCTTGAAAAGGCGATTAGTTGCTATGAAGCAGCTTTAGAAGTATATACCCGCACCATTTATCCCGAAGATTGGGCAATGACGCAAAATCTCCTGGCAATTGCCTACAATAAACGTATCAGGGGAGAGCGCGCTGAAAATCTGGAAATTGCTATCGCTTGTTATGAATCGGCTTTAGAAGTGAGAACCCGCACCGCCTATCCCGAAAACTGGGCAACGACGCAAAGTAACTTGGCAACTGCCTACCGTAACCGGATCCGGGGAAAGCGCGCCGAGAACCTGGAAATTGCTATCGCTTGCTATGAATCGGCTTTAGAAGTGAGAACCCGCACCGCATATCCTGAAGGTTGGGCAGACACAAAAAATAACTTGGGGGTTGCCTACTCTGACCGCATCCGAGAAGAACGCGCCGAGAACTTGGAAAAGGCGATCGCTTGCCATAAAGAGGCTTTACAAGTATATACCCGCACCGCCTATCCCGAACTATGGGGAATAACGCAAAATAACTTAGCAAATGCCTACTTATACCGAATCCGGGGAGAGCGCGCTGAGAACCTGGAAATTGCCATTGATTGCTATAAAGCAGCTTTACAAGTATATACCCGCACCGTCTATTCCGAACTATGGGGAATAACGCAACGTAACTTGGGGCTTGCCTACTCTGACCGCATCCGAGAAGAACGCGCCGAGAATATTGAAAAGGCGATCGCTTGCTATAAAGAGGCTTTAGGAGTGACAACCCGTCGAGCTTTCCCTTACATTTATTTAATGACATCATTTAATCTAGGACTCGCTTATAAAGAATTAAAACAATGGCAACTCGCTTATGATACCTTTGATAATGCCATTGAAACCCTCGAAGATATCCGAGCAGAAATTGTTAAAGGGGGAGATGCAGATAAACAGAAATTAGCCGAAGAATGGCAAGGACTTTATCAACGAATGGTGGAAGTTTGCATCGAACAGAAAAACTATACCGCCGCCATAGAATATGTCGATCGCAGTAAAACCCGTAACCTGGTTGAACTATTAGCAACCCGTGACCTTTACCCGAAAGGCGATATTCCCCAAACCGTCCTCGATGAACTCACCCGCCTGCGTCGAAACATCGAAACCGAACAACGTCGCCTGGAAATTGAAGAACGCAACCGCGACAACTTTGGCGGCGGAACAATGGGAGAACGCAGCGCCAATATCACCACCGCGCCAACTTCACCGCCAGACCGCAGCCGCCTAAACCAACTTCAGCAACAACTGGATGATTTAATTAATAATAAAATTACCCCCATTGACCCCGACTTCCGCCGCACCCAAAAGGTTCAGCCTATGCCTTTTGCAGAAATTCAAGCCTTAACAGGGGAAAATACCGCGATTTTAGAATGGTATATTTTGAGCGATCGCTTTTTGGCATTCATCGTCACACCCCCGACAAAACCCACCGAAACCAACGGGGAAACGGTGACACTCTGGCAGTCCAGTAAAGAGGATTATAACCAATTAGTCAATTGGGCTAATGGCTACTTAAATGCTTATCAAAATCGCACCAGTCAAGATTGGAAAAATAGCCTGATTTCCCGCCTGCAAAAACTGGGGGAAATTCTGCATATCAACGAACTCATGGCGACTATCGAGAAGACGGCTAAAAAATGCGATCGCCTGGTTCTCATCCCCAACCGCTTCCTGCATTTATTCCCCCTTCACGCCATCCCTATCTCGGTATCGGGGGGAGATATCACCTATTTAATGGATCGATTTTCCGGCGGGGTTAGTTATGCCCCCAGTTGTCAACTTCTGCAAACGGCAAATAATCGCGATCGCCAGAATTTTTCGGAACTTTTTGCCATCCAAAACCCCACGGAAGATTTAGAGTTTACCAACTTAGAAGTTCGGAGGATTTCCACCTCTTTTAATCCCCAGACTACTTTGGTCAAAAAACAGGCAACCAAAACCGAGTTAAATTCTCAACAAAAAACCACCCTTAAAACGGCTCATTGTCACCATTTTTCCTGCCACGGTTATTTTAACTTTGCCAATCCCCTACTGTCTGCTTTATTACTCGCCAACTGCTACCTACAACCACCCCCCGACCCTATAGATCGCAGTCGTCATCTCCCCCTTAATAATAACAACACTGTTGATTTAAGTCAATGTTTAACCTTGGGGGATGTGTTTACTTTGGACTTGCGTTGCTGTCGGTTGGTGACGCTTTCCGCCTGCGAGACGGGGTTGATTGATATTCTTTCTAACAGTGATGAATATATCGGTTTACCCAGTGGGTTTTTGGTGGCGGGTTCGACTAATGTGGTGAGTTCCCTTTGGGCGGTTAGTGATATTTCCACGGCGTTATTAATGATTCGGTTTTATGAGATTTTTTGGGAGGTGAAAAATGTGGCGATTGCTTTAAATTATGCCCAAAATTGGTTAAGAAATGCCACGAAAACTGAGTTATTAAATTGGGGACAATCCTTTTTAGACAATGTTCAAGAAACGGAAATAGAATTGATGACCGACAATCAGCCTTTTAGTTCTCCCTACTATTGGGCGGCATTTTGCGCCGTGGGTAAAGTCACATAAACCCGGTTTCTTTGATAAACTGAGTTTCTCAATTATCCTCACTTAAAATACTTGCTAAAATTTCTGGAGTCAATCCATTATCAACTGCTTTTTTTCCGATTTCTGTCATGGTTTGACGTAGCTTGATAATAGCTGATGCTTGGGAAAGCATTTGATTTTTTAGCACAAAAGCAATCTTCGTCTCTATCTGTAGCTTTTCGAGTTCGTCAGCATTGCGATAATGTTCTGCTATATCAATCGGAACTTTAATGGTAATTTCTTTTAAGTCGGTCATATTACTTGCCTCAAAGCACTATAGAAATGGGAAATTTTAGGGGTTAATAAAGCTATAGCGCTTCGGTGGATTGGTGAGGTACTTTTCAAAGCCCCTCTCCCTTCTGGGAGAGGGGTTTGGGGTGAGGGCTTTACCTCATGAGTCTGAGAACCGCTATAATTTTAATTTGGGCGACACCACTTCCCCTATTCTATAGCAATCCTAAATGATTTGTAACATCTGTCTTCTCCCCTCTCCCTTTCTGGGAGAGGGGTTGGGGGTGAGGGTCTTCCACGACTGGTTTAGAACTGCTATATCATCTTTGATTACCAATTGTCTACTTCAGAAACTGGGTTGATGAATACCCTAAATGTGATATCATTGATTAGATAAAGTGTTTAACTATCAGTCCTATGTCTAGCTATCAGAAAAACTTACAATGCTTTGTCCAACTCCTACAGAAACAGCCTCAATTATTTAACGACTCCCAACATCAAGAACTACTTGATTTAATTGAACCGCTACCAGATGATATTGAAACTCTAGCTGACGCGATATCAGGTTGGTCAAAAAAGTATGATGATATACGCGCGGCTTATTTACACATCTTGAAAAACTATAATTCTGAACCGGAGTCAGAACCCAACGATCAACGTTTATTCGGAACTACTAACCTATCTTCAACTACTAGCCAACCTCGAAGCACTAAAGAGTTATTAAAAAATAACATTCTGCAAAGTCAGCCAACTAACCAAACTCCCCCCAAGAAATCATCAACTGATAATTAATAGATGGTCGCTGAGACTCAGTTAGAGACTGTTAAAAACCCCAAACTAACCTTAATCGCTTTCCAATTGCGAAACACTTTGCAGTCAGGAAATGACCCCATTAACACATCAGACCATCTGTGGGAAAAATGCCGGGAGTTGGGAATTAAGTTGGGTTCTCCTCAGTTAAAAAACTTGATTAAACAACTCCAGAAACCTGACGGAAAAATTGGCTTTGCTTCAACGGATAATAACTCGAACAGCGACCATATCCCACTGTTGAAACCTGACCCCAATACCTTTTTAGATTTCTATGGTAAACCCGGTGTTAATTCTCCTCAAATTAAGGGAGGAGTGTATCCGGTGCAAATTCATGATACCTACGCTGTTGATATTACTTTGTATCGACCAGAAGCAGTTGTGAAAGTCTCCGAATTGCAGACATTTCTCAATCCCGACTACTGCTTAAATCCCGATTTTATTAACTCAGATTTGGGACAAACTCTGCTGTTTTGGGCTGAACCTATGGGGGCGGAAAATCAAAGCGATTTTATCAATAGTTGTATTCGGGGATTATTTCCCCCCACAGAAGCGGAACTTTTATTAAAACATCCCCCCGGTGAGGGTCAGTTATTCGGGAGTCCGATTTTTGAATATCAAACCCCTACAATTCATCTATTAATCTGGTTGAATAATTCCCCCGAAACTCAACAGTTAGAAAGCCAAGGGGGATATTATGAACCCTTGATTAATCTATTATGTTGTCGCCATAAAATCCTCTATGCTTATCGCCAGTCCCGTTGGTGTTATCAACAGGCGAAACAACTCTATCAACAATTGTCCCCCCATCTCCAAACTATTCAGGAATTACCAGAAACCACCCGGCAAAAACTCGATATTTTAAAGCAGGAATTGACTAAACTACCCGGACTATCTTTTGAGTATTTTAACTATATTCAACAGATGAAAATTCACTTAAACACCATTGAAACCAACCTAAGAAACTATCAAACCTGTGTTAAAAACCTGGAAAATATTGCCATACCTGAAGATAACTTACCTTTTTTGCAGGAGTTTCAAGCCAAAGCCAGAAGTATATTTATCGAACAAATAGAAGTCGATTTAGAGTATTTAATCCCCGGACAAGAATTGTTTTCAGAACTGATTAATACTATTCGCGGACTGGTGGAAATTGAACAAACAGAATGCGATCGCTCTTTAGAACACACCATTCAAATTTTAGGGGCGGGACTGGGTGCGGGAGGTATTGTCGCCTCGGCGGTTTCCGGTGATATTGAACGGGGATTCCTAGTAAAAAATGACCAACATCAATATATGTTAAATCCCGGAATTTCTGCCTTATTTTGGAGTCTGTTAGTCTTTGTGGTGGTCGGCGGTGTCGTCGGTTATGTCAATGGTGGGTTAATTGAGTGGTATAATAGTTACTTGAAAAAGCGGTAATTATCAAGGTTGAGGGATTTAATGTTTTTTTAACATTTTCCCATTGACAAATGCCCTTTGATAGCATACTATGGTAATCAGACTATGGTAAGTTCAAAAATGCAGCGTATTTCAATCACACCTCGTCCTCACTGGAAAGATAAGTGCGACGAGGTGGGATTTCATTTCTACGAAATCGATGGATTGTATTGGAACGAAAGCGTTTGTTACCAATTTACCAGCGAACAAATTGATGAAATAGAAGCGGCTACCCAGGAACTACACGAACTCTGCTTAGAAGCCGTTGATTGTATTGTGTCCGAACAGCGTTATCAGCAACTGTCTATTGACCCGGATTTTTTTGAGCTATGTTGTCGGTCTTGGACGCGGGAAGACCTCAGTTTATACGGTCGGTTTGACTTGGCTTATGATGGCGTTAACCCCCCTAAATTACTCGAATATAATGCCGATACTCCCACGGCTTTGTTAGAAGCCAGTGTGGTACAATGGATGTGGTTAGAAGAGGTTTTTCCTGATGCTGATCAGTTTAACTCAATCCATGAAAAACTACTAGCCCAATTACAGGCAATTTACCAAACTTTACCACCCCGCAGAAGGTATCTACATTTTACCTGCGAACGGGATACTGAGGAAGATTTGGGGACTGTTGAATATTTAAGAGATTTGGCGATGCAAGCCGGTTTTGAAACCAAACATTTGTATATAGATGAAGTGGGTTGGGATTCTGATCGGATGTGTTTTTGTGATTTGGAATATCAGCCAATTGAGTTAATGTTTAAACTCTACCCTTGGGAGTGGATAGTTGATGATGAATTTAGCGAGTTTCTTCTCCGTGAAGCGATGCAATTGCTAGAACCACCCTGGAAAATGATTCTTAGCAATAAGGCTATTTTACCCATTCTCTGGGAGTTATTCCCAGATCACCCTAATTTATTACCTGCTTATTTCGATTCTAGCCCCCTGCGACATCCCTACATCAGTAAACCTATTTTCTCCCGAGAAGGTGCTAATATTAGCATTTACTATGGCGATCGCACCTATCAAACCCAGGGTATATATCAAGATGTACCCGTCATTTATCAAGCCTACTTTCCCCTCCCAGAATTTCAAGGCTGTTATCCCGTGGTGGGTTCCTGGGTTATCGGTGACGAAGCAGCCGGGATTGGTATTCGAGAAGATCGTACCCCCATAACCCAGAATACTAGCCAGTTTATCCCCCACTATTTTATCTAATCTTCAAGTTTGTCTTGCCAGCATAAAATAGCTTCCTTAAACTCATTAAGGGAGATAGTTTCGATGGGTTCATCATCTATAATCAGATTCTCAATCGTCACATTTTGGGGGGATAAACTCACATAATAAGCATTACCAGAACAGATACAATCAGCCATTTCGCCATTTTCTAACGCGGCAATTTGAGCGCATATATGCTTAATATATTCGCAGTTATCCTGCACATCCAAAGTTAAAAACTCCACCACCCGGCGGTGGGCGTTACTTTTTTTTCCCCACTCTGACCAATCCCAATTAGTTTGAATACTCATCTTGACAACCTTAAAGGAAATCCTGTGTTAATTTTACCATCATTATTAGTAGCGCCAACAACGATGTATCGACTGCCATCATTAGCGTTACAAAACCGATTATCTCCCCCATCACCAGGGCTATTATAGCCACACAAAGCCCAATTAGGAGCGCTAGAAGGACATGATATGGTATTGGCGGCGGCGTGACCAATGGAGTTAATCACCTGTGTAGCACTACAGCGATCGGGAAACATAGTCGAAAATTTCCTTTGTTGAGATGACCCTTGATAAGTCCATTCTCCTGCATAAATACCCTGACTATTGGGGGCTTGGGTAATGTTAAATCCGCCAACAGTTGCGGGATTTCTTCCCTCCGGACGCGAATGAAATCCTACCAGTCTTCCCCGTTGATTCAACTCTCCACAAAAAATGTGTGTATGATTAACTTGTCGGTTATTATAGGCTGTCACCCAATTACTGGAATTTGAACAGTTAACGGCTTGTCCGGGTCCACAACCCGCAAACACAAACACAGCTACTGTTGATATAAATAACCCTAAGATATTGATGAACTTTGCGACTTTGCGCCTAGGGTTTTTGGTCGTCATAAATTCTCCTGTTAATTTGAGAGATTTGGTTGATGATTATTATGACTATTATATGATAATATGATTTCAGGCAATTGTCAAGGTAAATATAATGGGGCTGTAATTCCCAGCCTGTAAACGGTATTCAGAAATTGTTGGCTAAAATGAGCGATCGCCTGTTGGTTAAAAAATTGACCCCTTTTCCGTTGCAGTTTCTCCCCACTGTAATTATCTCTTTATTAGCATTGATATTATGGGGATGTTCTCCGCTGGGGATAACACCAACACCCACCTTAGTGCAACAAGGCTTAACCATACAGATCCAAGAAATCCATCGACAACTCAAGTTACAATCTGATTTTGCTAGTTCCCCCCAATCATTTAAAATCACACGGGTAAACATCTCGAATATGGAACCAATAATGATTAATAACCTGCCAGGATTTAAGGTTGAGGGAACCTATAACCTAAGTGTAAAATTTAGCGATCGCTGGTGGCGGGAACAGCACAACCGATTTCAGATTTACCTACAAAGACAAGCCCAAGGCAAAATCTGGAGATTAGCGCGTTTAGAAAAGCAGACCAATCGATGGTCTACTATGCCAATTCCCCATCGACGCTTTTAGGGATATCAGCCTGATTAATCAGAACTTATCCTAAACGATGATTACTTTCCATCTCCCAGGGAGATTGTTCGGATTTACCATCAGTTAACATCGGATTCTGGCTAGGCTTTAAAACCGATTTAATAGTCCGCAAAAAACGATTAGGTTGACTAGACTTCATCGCCTGACGTTCTTGGACTTTTTTCGCCAAATGTCGCATAACCGAGGCATCTAATTCATCAATAAAGTGTTCCGCAATCCGTTCTCCCACACATTCGATCGCCTCCGAATATTGAGCCATTAATAGGTCAACCGTAGCCGCCGCACCATCCACGATTTCATCATCAGAGTGAGCAGTAGTTTCCGCCGATGAATTAGGGGGAGTATAGGAATTATTAACAGGTTGTGGAGGTTCAGAAGTGGGACGAGAAGGACGACGGTTAAGTAAATTTTGATATTCATCAATAGTCATCCCCAAATTATGAAGGTGATGATGAACATGATCAAGCAAATCTATTTCTTGAGGGGAATAGGTGCTACGACTGCCATTTAATCCGTGCAGTGTTGCCCAGGTTCTCAGGAGGCTAGTATCATTAATGTGATATCGGTCTAATAATTGAGTAGTGGTTAAATCGGTCTCCGGGGTAGGCTTAAAATCACTCATGTAAACTTCTCCTTAAAACTAGATCTCAGACAACCAGACCAGGGTTGAGACCCACCAGAGTCCGTTAGAAATCATCCCTGACCCCGGTGGGGCTTCATCGCTACGAGATAGCTTATCATCAATAGGGCCGTGTCGTTCAAATTTTATGTAAATTTTAAGTTTTTATGGTACAAATGAACAGAGGGCTTTTTGATATTATCTGTTTGAGAAAACTGCTATGCCAATCTACGATTATTTGTGTCCTAGCAATAACCGCAAGATTGAGGTTATGCACAGTATCAATCGGGAGGTGAAAACCTGGGGCGAGGTTTGTCAGTTAGCGGGTTGTGAAGTGGGGGATACCCCAGAAGATGCACCCGTCCGTCGCCTGTTGGGTTCACCCATGCTGTCTATTCCCACTTCTAATGCTGATTACAGAAATGCGGGGTTTACCAAGCTAGTCAAGCGAGATAAGGGTGTTTATGAGAATGTGACCGCCCAAGATTAATCGACTCCTAAATTAGTATCACTATGGATTAACCCTCTCCTACTAATGGGAGGGCTAATCCTGGTTAATCATTTTCTCGGTAGATTAACCTTATTCACAGTATGAATTTGCCAATCTGGGCTAGTTTCTGGGTAATCTAGGCGGTAATGTCCCCCTCGGCTTTCCTGGCGATAGGCGGCACTTTGCAGAATCAAATATCCGATATCTAACAGGTTGAAAGTTTCCGCCAAGGCTTTTAAAGTTTTGCCAGCTTCAGGAGATGATAACTGCATATTTTGCCAAGGGTTCATGGTCAGTAAATATTTACTGATTTCTAATTTTTGCAACTGCTTGCGCCAATTAAAAATAATCGGGATAGCTGCTTCTAGGACGGTTTGGGTCCGACAAATTCCGGCACTTTCCCACATCAAAGCCGCCAAACTGTGGCGAATTTCCTCAATTTTCTCTAATTCTTGAGCATAATCAGATTTACCTTGCACCAATATCATCGAAGGTGTATAATCGATATATTCATGGTCAGTCAAATCTATTTCAATTTTGGATAATTGAGAAGCAAAAACCAAACATTCCAATAGGGAATTACTAGCCAAACGGTTAGCGCCGTGAACTCCCGTGCTGGCAGTTTCTCCAATGGCATATAACCCTGGCATAGAGGTACGATTCATTAAATCACAGGTAATACCTCCCATCCAATAATGGGCAGCAGGGGCTACAGGCATAGGTTCATTAAAGACATCAATGCCCCAATTTTTACAGACGTTAATAATATTCGGAAAACGATGGCGAATTTTATCTGGTGGTATGGGTCGCATATCCAAATATACATTATCCTCAGCGGGGTGATCTGAGGTTTTTTGTAGGTGCATAAAAATCGCCCTACTGACGACATCTCTAGGGGCTAATTCCCCGGCTGGGTGATAGTCAAAGGCAAAACGCCGCCCTTGGCGATCGATTAAATGAGCCCCTTCTCCTCGCACAGCTTCACTAATTAAAAAATGGGGTGCGCCGGGTTTCATTAAGGCTGTGGGGTGAAATTGGAAAAATTCTAAATCTCGGACAGCAGCCCCCCCTCGCCATGCGATCGCAATGCCATCTCCGGTGCTAACTTCAGGGTTAGTAGTTTTGGCGAAAACTTGACCGCCGCCACCAGTGGCTAATACCACAGCCTTAGCTTGTAGCCAGCGAATTTGACTTTGATACAGGACACTAACACCCTGACAGCGCCCAGTTTGAGGATTTGGCCATATACTTAAAGCGATCGCCCCAGAAACCACCTGAATATTAGGGCGTTTTAATACCGTAGCCATGAGGACATCAACGATCGCCCTTCCCGTAGTGTCGCGGGAGTGGAGAACCCTAGGACAAGAGTGGGCGGCTTCTAGGGTAGTGGCTAATTTTTCTCCAGCGCGGTCAAAGTCCACACCCAAATTCACCAAAAACTCGATCGCCTCCGCCGCATGGTCTACCAAAAACTGTACAGCTTGGCGATCGCATAATCCCGCCCCCGCCTGTAAGGTATCCTCTAGGTGTAATTGTGGCGTATCTGGGGGATAAATAGCCGCCGCAATGCCCCCCTGAGCCCAGGGACTAGAGCCACTTCCCAGACTATCTTTAGTAACTAAACCGACGCGGAAATGAGGCGGAAGGCAAAGACTGGCATAGAGTCCAGCCGCACCACTTCCCACCACAATGATATCAAATTGATTAGGAATTTCCTCCGCCGACTCCGAGAACTCCGAAGTGGGGTTGGGGTTATGTTTCATGCTGTTAAATTCGACGCTTCCAACGAGTATATCGATTCTTTTCTGGAATTTCAGCAATTGCCGAAAAAAGCCTAGGGCCATGACCACAATCAACCTTAGACCAGAGACAGGGGAATGGGTAGCAGTCCCCATTACCTATTACCCCAATTATTGAGTTGGCATTTTTACCAAGAATTTACCATTGTCAAAAACAAAAGTTTGCCCCCGTTTAATAAACCCTTTAAAGCCATCCTGTTCAGCATTAGGGAGGGGACCCGGTGGGTAGTGATACAGCCAAATTTTATTTTTAATCTTGTCCGGTAGGGTCATAAGTTCCTGATAGTGAGCATGAACTCCTCCCGTAACTGGAGCCGTATTGCAATCATGAAAAATGAGATTTGCACTCTCATAAAAACCCTGCAATTGCTGGGGACAATACTTAGTATCCGTAGTCAAAAATACCTCAACTCCCGCCACCGAGAAACTCAGACCATAACTCGGAACATCCTGATATTTGTCTTGAATATGAATAGTAGGAACCAAAGTAAAATCAACCCCTTCCCAAGTAAAACCAGACCCCGGAGAAATCGGTTCAATATCAAAATAGGTTTCTAAGGTAGCGAAATCATCTTCAATAGAAGTCATACTTCCCGCCAGACAATTATTCCAGACCAGGTCAGCAAGTTCTTGGCTCAGGTAAAGTTTAGGGCGTGAGCAGTTAGGATCAAATTTAGTCGTAAACCCCATATATTCCAAGCCTCCCGTATGGTCAGCATGGATATGGCTAATATAAATATCAGTAACATCTCGATAAGACCATCCCAACTGATACAGAGAATGCCGCAGATCACTCCCACAGTCAATCAACAGTTTCCGATTATTTTCCGCTACCAGCATCATATTAGATTGAAAGTTATCAGCCCCTACGGTAAAGGCTGAACCCGAACCTAAAAATATTAGCTTCATGAGATGATCAGGTCGATGGATGTTCAAATTTAATCATATAGCCGAGGGAGATCTGACTAAAACTTAGATGGGGGGATCTGTTCAACTTTAATCAAACCCTCCATTACTGACCTAACAATGGGAGCCGCCACTAATCCACCACTTCCCCCTTCTGGTTCATCTACTACCGCTACCACTACATAGCGAGGATTATCTACCGGCATAATACCAACAAAGCTGGTAATATAAGCCCCCTGATAATAACCACCGGTAGAACTAGCTTTTTGAGCAGTTCCGGTTTTTCCAGCAATGCGATATCCGGGAATGTGGGCATTTTTACCAGTGCCATCAGTCACTACAGTTTCCATCATTTCTAAAACGGTTTGGGCGGTTTCGGAGGAAAAAACCTGTTCCGGTTGGGGGATGGAAGTTTGTAAGTAGGACTGTCCCTGACTATTAAACAACCCTTGTACTACATGGGGTGTCACTAACTTACCACCATTGGCTAAGGTAGCATTGATTTGAGCTAATTGCAGAGGAGTAATTGATAATCCCTGGCCAAAGGAACTGGTAGCAATCTCAATGGGTACATTTACAAAATCCTCTGCACTTTTCAGCAGACCAGTAGCCGCAAAGGGTAAGTCAACATTAACGGCTTTCCCCATACCTAGGCGCTGTAGACCCTGATGATAAACTTTTGGGTCCAGGCGTTGCACAATCCGCACCATGCCGATATTACTGGAATATTTGACGATATCCGTAATCGACACATTCCCCCTAGCACCTGCGGAACTATAATCGGCATTAGAGATAGTCCAAGGGCCGATCTGAATGCTACCCTCATCATTAATGTAACTATCTGGTGCGATCGCCTTAGCCTCCAAAGCTAAAGCCACTGCTATCGGCTTAAAGGTAGAACCGGGTTCGTATAAATCCGTCAAAGCCCAATTTTTAAATAGTTCCTTGTCAAAGTTATAGTATTGATTGGGATCATAAGAAGGCTCATTCACTAACGAAAGTATAGAACCATCTTCGGCATCCATCACAATCACAGTTCCCCGCTTCGCCTTAAAAGCCTCTACCTGTTCAGCTAGGGCGCTGCGGACAATGCGCTGCATACGAGAATCAATGGTTAGCCGCAATTCTAGGTCATCCATTTGGATGAAACCCCCAGCCAGTTGAGAGGGAACCCATGCGCCATTTACCGCCCTTTGAAACAGCAGGGAAGGCATACTGCGTTTAAGCAGGTTTTCCTGACTATACTCAACTCCCGCTTGACCTCGGCCTTCTTTGTCTACATAACCCACAACATCAGCAGCTAAATTTTGTTGGGGATAAAGTCGCCGCCGCTCAGGAATTAATTCTAAGCCATCAATCTGTAATCGGAGAATCCTCCGCCTCATTTGTTCTGATAAACTATCAGCTACCTTTAGACCACTCTGGGCTAAATTAAATAAATTCAGCAATTCCTGAGCCGTGGGGCTGCTTAGATCCGGATTAACCACTACTCCCGCTAGTTGCTGGGCGATTTCCTCTGGTGGGCTTTTAAACAAAACTGGGTGAGCATATAGGGTATATACCTGCTGATCAAAAGCCAGAATTGTACCATTGCGATCGCTAATCGGACGACGGGGAATAAACGGTAGAGAACGCTGTTGTTGCTGATATTCAGCTTTTTCTTTCAGAAAAGGACCGTCGATGATTTGCAGACGAAACAGTTGCACTACCAGCCCCAAAATTCCCGCCAGTAGGATTAACCACACCAGGTATAGCCGAAAGGGAGTGCATTTTACTGACTTAATTGGCCCGCCCTCCCCCTTCGAAGATCTCCTAGAACCTAATGGTGGTTTATTTCTCGGGGGATGGTAAACACTAGCAGAACCTGGCGATCGCCCAGCGCCTCGGAACGAGAATCGCTTCTTGATTCGGCCCCCTTTGGCTTCACTGAGACGACCCGAAGAAAAACCTGATTTATGCGATCGACTCGAACCAGAAGAATAATCAGAAGAAGCCATTGGCTATTTTACCTGCTAACATTAATCCAACTGATCTTCCCCCCATTGCGCCCCTCCCATGGTTAACAACCATCAGAGCGTGTTAACTATAAACCCTTATCCTAACAGCGATAGCGGGTTATTACTCAACCCAATAACTATGCCTAGTTACTCAAATGTTACTCACAATCTAGTCCTAGCATAGGAAAATAATTCTGTCAATAGGTTGATTACTCAGTCAATAAGCACAACTTAATCAATCTGTCAAATGCCTACTATCTCCCCCTAACCAAACACCGATAGGGTAACTCTCTCGTGATACCCGTCAACAGCAAGCCTAGCGGTTCCTAGCGTCACTGTTGACTGCTATCACATCGGTCAGTTCCCCCAATAGTGCTTGTTTCGGTTAGGGGGAGGGTATGGCTCAAATTTCAAAACCCATAGGGGTAGTCAGATTATTGGTGAAATATTGAGGAGCCTACTCACTACCAACAAAATGCGATCGCATAATCTAAACTATCTCCTACCGGAACCAACCCGATACCCCTAAACAACTTTTCAACTGGTAACTTGTTTCGTCATCTCTCGCTGATACCTACATAATCCTAGAGAATTGATTCCCCATCGAAACCGATACCTACATACCGCTAGACAAGTCTCCAATTTTTGGTGGTAATCATCCCAGGCGGAACCCAGTACCCCTAATAAAGCACTAAGCCAAAATCTTAACCCGTCTATTGTAGGTAAACTAGGGGTGAGCATTCATATAAATGATTTACAGGCCTGTTGCAACAGGCCTGTAAACAAAAAATACACGCATCCCCTACAGTCAGAAACCATAGGGGGCCATTTAAGTTATTGGGTTAGGTGTTAGGTGTTAGGGTTTAGGGTTTTCTCCAACCATCATCATCAATATCATCTCTGTTAATTGGAAGAGGGGGTGATTGCTTTTTATCTTCTAACTGTTTTTTACAAACTGTTGATGGCATAAAATCATTAACATATCTAATCAAATAATTTAGGCTATTTTGGATACCGTCTAACCTATTCTCAATAAGTAAGTTTCCTGTATGCGTAACGAACATACTGATAATAATCGCGACAATAATTAACCCTAATTCAACTATTACCAAGTTCATTTATATTAATTTCCAAAAATGAAGTGTAAACCATTTAATCCTTTCTAGTGGAGAAAATGAAGCGTAAAAATTGCTGTACGGCGGTGATTCAATTATTTGATATTCATTAAGCCATATAGTCTCTTTTTTAACCATCATATTCTGCTTCACATCATTGTAGGCATAGAATTTAAGCCACCCTGCCATTTTCCAGTACACGGGTACACTGTCAGCGTCAAATAATATCCTAACAAATTTACTGCCAGAAATGTCAGGCAATTTTTTAGTACCGTGTAGAGTACTATCATCTTCTATCCTAAAATTAAATTCATAAACCTTAAACCAGTTACTCTCTGATATATTAAGTGCATTAGGCATTATCTGTTAATTTATTGTTGAGTGTTTAGCATATTTTCCAATTTGTCGATTTTTTCTGATAATTCCTGAATTGCCGCAATCACTAATGGTATCAGTTTATCATACATGATTGTTAAGTAATCTATTTTTTTGTCGTCAACTTCAGGACTATCTGTATGGTCATTTTTAACCACTTCAACTGCGTTAGGGTATATATTTTGTACTTCTTGAGCAATTAACCCAAATTGTTCTGTACTTGGATTAAAGCCATGAAATGCTGCAAGTTCATTATACTTAAACCACGTGACTGTCAATGCGTTAATTTCGCTTAACCCTATAGTTGGTTTTGATAAAAGTGTTTTGAATTTAAGATCAGAGCTACCTTTAACGTAGTCTCCATTATCGTTAATATAAGATACATTTGTGCCTCCTACTCTAAATCTAGTATGTACTTCAGATGATGAAGAAAGAGTTGAGCTCTTTGTAAAATATGTCTGTCCGTTGTATACTTGTATTGAACATCTATCGTTAGGAACAGTTCGCCAATCGCTTTGATGAAAATTAATACCATGATATATAAATACTCTAGGATTATTATCTGCTTCTAATTGCATAGAATAATTCCCTTGATGAGAAAACGCCCAGCTATTTCCTCCAACTCTACTATTTAGTACTAAACTTGCCGAACCAGCAGTAGAGCCTATCCGGCGGATGTCAAACCCCCTCCAAACATTAAAATCAATAAGCATATTTCCATCAGGAAAACTTTCATTAGTTGCAAAAGTTACTGGATTATTTGTTATGTTAAATGTTTTAATTCCTGTTAAAGTTTGATTACCTGTAGTTCTAACTACAGTTGAATCTACGTTAATTGTTCTATTAGCTGCTAAAGTTCCTCCTCCGGATAAACCATCACCTGCAGTTAATGTAATATTTGAATGTGTGTGCGTTGTGGGAGTCCTAGCGTCAGATAATCTACTATCATTACCTTGACAGGCTGTGTTTGCTGTAGTGCCATAAGCAACCGCCCATGTTGTGGCAGTACTCCCATT
Organism: Limnospira platensis NIES-39; assembly: GCF_026000695.1. GTDB lineage: Bacteria > Cyanobacteriota > Cyanobacteriia > Cyanobacteriales > Microcoleaceae > Limnospira > Limnospira platensis. Next base: position 499,686 of record NZ_AP026945.1, on the reverse strand, counting down.
AAAATTATTTCCAGTTAATCCCGTACCATTTGTTAATGTATTAGGAGTATTGGCAGTTATTGTTATATTGGCACTACCATTAAACGAAGTCCCATTAATTGTTCTAGCAGTTTGAAGTGCTGTTGCTGTTCCGGCGTTTCCACTTATTGACCCGGTAATTAATGAATTAAATGTTTTAACTCCTGTCCATGTCTGATTCCCAGTTGTAATTATCCCTGAATTAGTTGCACTAGCTGTAGGTAAAGTAACATTAGTTCCTGTTGATGATGTAACTACAGGACCTGCTGTTGTTCCTGCTGTTACTCCTAAATTAGTTGCTACATTTACTTGTGCGCCTGCCGCAATCCCATCCAGCTTGGTTTTATCTGCCCCCGTCATTAGACCCGCAAGCGCAGTCGTGGCACCAGGTAATACAGCATTAGTACCATCAGAACTGTTAACGGTTAACGTATTGCTTGTAGTGCTTGTAGAGAGGTTGGTGGATACGTTTGGGGCGGTGTTTCTAAACTCAGTTCCTACTAAAGTTAAGCCAGTTCCCGCAGAATAGGTTGTATTAGGAGGTGTTACCCAAACACCATCGCCGCGTAAATAGTTAGATGTACTACCATTTGTATCAATGGCAGCAACATTACCTGAATCTGTTATTTGGGATAAGGTATGTGTATGGCTAGTTGGCGTTCTAGCATTTGATAATCTGACATCGTTACCTTCTGTAACAGTTCCAGTAGTTGTTCCAAAATTTTTGTTAAACGCTGTATTTTTGGTAAAAGTAGGCTCTTTACCGTCTAATGTACTTTGAAGTCCTGTAACATTAGCAATGGTATGTGTATGACTTGAAGGAGTAAACGTTGTCGGTTTTGACGTTATTTCAGTCCAGCTATGGGAATGAGTAGATGGGGGGAAAGTGCCAGGTTTATTAATAATATTATTCCAAATTAACTCAGTTAATTTGACTAAATTAGTATTGGAGTCAATAACTGCTTGTATCCGTTCATTAGTTAAATACAGATTAACTTCACCTTCTGGCAAGTCATCGGTTGATTGCCCAAACTTACTAGAGTAAATGTTGAAATTAGTCATAACTGCCTCTATATTGAGTAATCAAATAAATGGCTAATAACTTAATACTAGCCATTCATTTGATGATTACATATTGATATATTCGATAATTGTAACGCTGATACTAGCGCTAGATTCTGCTATCGCCTGTAACTCAGTTCTACCCCACGTTATTGAGATGGTATCACCTGGCTTAACCGAAAATGCAGCGTCTGACACGCTATCACCTGTAGGGTCAAATATTAGATGTACATTGGTATTTGACCGATTCTTTACAAACACCGTTCTACCGTTACTGGTAGCATTGATAGGCACAACTTCCGTGATAGTGTTAGCAGTCAAACTTATCGCTGTAGTTGTCGGTGTTCCCTGTATTTTACTGCTAATGTTTAGAGTGTCTAAATTGACAATAGAACTGTAAACTGAGAAACTCATAATAAACCCCTAAATCAAAGTACAATTTACCAATTTATTGTTTGTTCTAATCCAACAATATTGGTTACGCTATCCTCAGTTATAGCATAGATAGAAGCTGTTGATTTTAGTTCATCATCCCACCCAGCGTTAGGAGGTAAATATAGGCATTGATAAGGTACACAGTTACTGATATCACCGTGACAAAACCATACCCCTACAGAACCTACGTTTTGTAAGTGCAACCTATACCGATTAATATTTGAGGGTCTAACTAATGTGGGGGTATTGCCTATTGTCACCCCAAAATTTTCGGGTTGTGTCAATGTAGGGGTTTGAGGAACTGTATCGAGTTGATATTCAGCCATGCCCAAAATATTAATAGAATCATTGTTATGTAACTGAGTTAAACACCTAGCTTTAACTATTGAGTTGCTATCAATTGCTAAACCTTCGTTTTGATTAGTGATTAATTCAATTAACAGGTTTTCGGTGTGAATGCCTCCATAATATGGCAATTTGACAATCCCTAAATTTAACCCGTTTTCTGTTGCCATATTCCCATAAAATATTTGTAAATCTACCGCTTCCTGCAACACTTCCTGTTTTTTTTTCCACCGTTGGTAATAGCTATCTTCCGGGTAAATTTTGGGGATTTGTGATTGTGCAATACTGGGAGTGTAACATCTAGCGTTTAACGATGATATATAGCTGTAAATACCGATATCATATTTATATCTTTCTGTTATTAATGATTCTAAAATAGTCCCGTTAAATAACTCTATGGCGTTACTCCAGTTAGCAGCGTTTATATGAGCCGCGATATTTTTAACACCTCTCATGATTTCCCTTATTTAATGGATTTAGTAACATAATTATACTATCATATAATACTATTAAACTTAGTACAAAACGTTAATATGGTTAGAGACAGACGGACGATTAGAGACAAACCAAAGGTTAGACCTCGCTCGGGAGTTAGATATGACACAGCTCCCTTTAGATTAAACGATGACCCCGGTAAACTAGGAGACCCGTTTCGAGGTTGGACTGGAGACCCATACGGGAGGGAATTAGATACTCGAAACAAATTTATAAGTGATTCTAAATATGTAGCTCCTGAATACTGGGATGCAGATGAATATCACAAAAAAAGAGAAGCTGAAGAAAGGAAAAAAAGAGAGGATATTAAAAAAGAGGCAACTGTCAAGGAACCACCAAACAGAGATGAACCAAAGGGAGGAAAAAAACCTAGGGGAAAGGGTGGCGCTGGTAGAGGTTTTGGCGGTCCTAATAGCGGTGACGAGGTAGATGATGATAAAGGAAGGCGACCAGGCGATAGTTCAGATGATGATTCAGATGATGATTCAGACAATGGAAATGGCGGAAATGGCAATATCGGTTGTACCATAAAAGCTAATGAAAAGTACAGCGTTGAAGAGTTCGACAGACAAATGGGTAGCGGGGGATGCTGTAATCCTCCACCAAGTGGAAGTAGCATCACTTTTTTTAGTCATATGGATTGGAGGTGGGGAGAAACTCCTCAACCAACAGGAAGTGAGAGGTTTTTTTATACGCAAGGACAGTGGGAGTCTGAGTGGGCATACGGCGACCCTGATTTAATGTTTGAAAGTATAGGTGTATTTTGTGATTGGTGGATGGAATGCACAGAATTTGATTATGTAATTCCTAGATTTTCCGCGAGCACAAAAGATATCCCGCAATGCATCGAAGGAGAAGAACCTGAAAATATACGAACGATAACAATACCAGATATGAACGAAGAATGCTGTGGAATGATTAGAAGGATTTACGAGTTCCTAGACCCTGAATCCTTTCCGGCTGAAATGCCGGAAAAAATCACGGTTAATGCTGATAATCCAGAGAACAGAATTAAACGAATAAACACATTGCCAGAATGGTTAATGTATCGATTTGACATCGATGACGAAAGATGGGGTGAATTTGAAGTTAAAGTCGAGATTGATGACGTAAATTTGATGACCAAAGAACAGGAACACGCGGAAATCAAATTACCTAACTTAGCTGAATCAATTGCTGAAATATTCGGGCTGGTAATGGAAATTGCCATCTCTCATCAGGTTACACAAAACGCTGTGTTAACCTGCTTACATGAAGCAGGTTTGGCTCACGCAGCAGCCTTTAAAGCTGGTAGGGAAGTCTCGGAAATATTAGACTATTTAGGCTTTGAAACTGAGGAAAAATACGAGAAACTAAAAACAGCTTTCACTCCAGAGGCTGATAATTTTGAGGAACTACTAGAACCTAACGAAAGTAAAGTTAAAATCACTAATCAAAAGAACGCGAAAGAAACACTAGAGACAGCCTTAAATCAAATAAAGGAAATATTCTCAATAGTTAGAGCGCAAGGTACTTTACAAGTTAATGGTAATGACCCATCAAAAGACATATTAGCCGATTTAACGCGGTTATATGATTCAATGAAAAAACAGGATGAGATTAGAGAACAGGAAACCAATAAAGTCAAAGAATTGCTCAAAAAAGACTTTCCTGATATCAAGATAGAAACCGAGTTAATAGACGGCGATAATCCACTAAGGGAGACTCTGTAATGGTAGCCAGAAGTGCAAGAATGCTAAGAACAACCCGTGGCTTATCCAGTCGTCAAACTAGGTCAGCAATTGGACGGAATGGAGTTAGACAGGTTAATTTTTCTCGACGAACATCAACCGAGGAAATGGGATGGTTTGGGAAGCTGTGGACAAAAGTCACAGGAAAAGTAGTTCAGTGGGGTAAATCATTTGCGGGTTGGTTATGGGAGGGACTTACTAAGTTCTTTTCTAGCTTTAGCTTTGAAAAAGTAGCGACATTTATTACCTCTAATTGGGACAGCTTTTGGAATTTCAACTGGAATATATCAGATGAACAGATAGACAAAAATATGATGAATATTGCTAATCAATTTATTAGTACTACCGCCGGTTTTTTGGGTAATATGGCAGGTAAATTAGTTTGTGGAGTATTGCCTACCATTGGTATTGCATTTATCAACAAAGCTGCTGCTATGCACATTGCCTTAAGCAAGGGACCTGAAATGCTTAGGGAAGTATCATCAGCTTTTGGTTCATACGTTAGGCAATCATTTAATATGGCTATGAAAGCTATAGCATGGCAACTGTTTAAACATGGTAGACGGGTTGTTAAAATGTTTTTAGCCGCAAGCCCTTCAGCGCTTGCGAAACGTATCGTTTCGATGGTTCCCGGTGGTAAAGACAGGATGAAAAAGTGGGGTGACGAAAAAGGTGAAGAATGGAGTTTTGGGAAACAGAGAAGGGACGCTAGAGAAAAATTACCAGAAGAATATGACGGCAAGTTAAGCACTATATGGAACCAAGATAGTTCAGAGGAATTTTGGGATGAATTCTCAGATAATTGTAAAGAAGCGATTATTTTAGTCGCTCAAGGCTTAGATGAATATATCGCGTTACAACGCATTGAGGAAAATAGACAGCAACAGTTAGTTAGCGCGGTTATAGAAAACGGCAGCGAACGTTTTAGATTAGTATCAAGTTTGCGTAATTTACAGGAAAATGTAACCAACGCATTAGCTCAAACTGAGATATTAGGAAATAGAGATATTGGTCAATTTGTAGGGTCGGGTGATATCTCTGAAGTTCCGAATAGCAGTAATTTAAAAATTCAGTTAACCTTCATTTTGTACAATTACGAAAAACCTCCATATTGGACTAAGGAAAGACGGTCAAAACTACAAAAAACTCAAATAGAACTCCCATCAGTAGAAAGACACGAAATAACCTGGGATAAATTACAAAGGATATTTACTCAACCTAGTAAATCGGCATTTACCAAAGGCAATATCAAAGTAACCTGTAATATGCGAAATGGTAGGAAATTTTCATTTTTTGTGAATGAAAGCTCTAAATCTGACGCTGAAAGAATTTGTAAGGATTTAGTACAATTAACAAGTTCCTCAATTGTTTATCCTTTGATATTTGAGGAACGTAAAGGTTTTGGCGGTAGGGAAAATGCGAAAAGAATCAAAGAGAGCAAAATGTATATCAGTGAAGTGAAAATACTTAACTGGGAATTAATTGATAAATTTGAACAAGCCAAAATCGATATGGGAGAGAATAGTGTTTTGGCAACGTACAAAGACCCTAGGAAGTCTAAAGTAAAAATTCCTTTACATTTTGAGAAGAAACCTAAGTGGGTAGATGACGCAATCAGAACAGCTACTAGAACGTCGTTAGAAATGAAAACTGGGAGTCAGCCACCAACTACAGCTTAATGTAGTTTTCATTGAATAGAAGCTACATATATGTAGCATCTGATATATCAAATAGTTAACAGACAAATTCAGTTAATGATGCTAGGCTCTATGTATTAACTGATTAAAGGTGATGATTATGGCTAGTCCAGTAACTCTTAATGGTGCCACTCTCGAACACCAATTGCTAGAAGTTATCGAGCAAGTTCAACGTGCACAGATAAACGCAACTAGAAACCCTAATGGTGTAACGGTAGTTACAGCTTATACCCGCAACATGGCAACTGGAGCTGTGACAGTATCCCTAACAATCCCTACTGATGATGTTTGGGATGCTACTGATGGCTCTATCGATGTACAAGCCATCGCTGTTTTTGTTGACTAGGGTTCATTAACTAGGTAGACATTAACACTATTGTTGTCTACCTATCTAAAGTTTTGTTTGATAATTAATGAGGTTAAATTATGCCATTAAATGATGCTTACGATAAATATAAAGCAAATTTTGTTGCTAAACTAGCGGAACCGAAAGGCACTTGTATCGGCAGGAGTTTGATGGTTGAGGCTCCAGTAGACAAGACATCAAAGTATGTTATCCCAATGCCTATGTTGCTGCTTTATACGCTATCCGATAACGCCGTAACACAGGAACCCGTCCTGGTGCGAGACTTAACTATCTGGAGACCTCCCGTTAGTGGAACTACATCAACTAATGCTAATAGGCGTAATATCATACCAGGGGCTAGAGTTAGGTCATGGAAACGTATAGAGTACACAAAGATTTTTGTAGAAGCTCCTGCCTCTATGGGTGGAGTATGGAGAACATATCGCACATCAGGAACTAACGCGGGTGATAGGAAGCTAAGATTTATTGGTTTAAAAGTTCCTCAAATTTTCTCGATTAATTCTTTGCTATATGTTTTTGCTCATTACTGGAGCAAAAAACCCGCGAGTATTAGAACCTATAACTCAATGTTTCGTATTCCGGCTGAATCTGAAATTACCCTCGATAACCTAGGAGAACTAACCACAGGTAAAACTGAAGCACCTAATCAAGTACAAGGAAACCTTAGCGCTTTACCTGAGAAAACAGGCAACAAACCATAATAACTATCTTGTTGCTAATTATATACCCGTTAAATCACAAAATAGGATTAACGAGTTTTTTGTATTGGTTATTATTTGTACATTCTATATATACTTAATGTAATACTTGATATTTTTATAAATAAGTGTAAATTGTATAATTTATGTTTATTTTTAATAAATTAATTAGATAAGATAATTTTAATTAAATACAGTGAATTCAAAAGAGCAAGGTAACTATACAGTTACAGAATCAATTGAAGGTAGCGTAACTGTAGAAAATGTAACTAATGTCAATACTAATAAAGTATTGACTCCTACAGAATACCAAGAGACGTTGAGTCGGTTTAATCAGTTTACTAAGTTTCTGGAGTTGGTTAATACTTACCTTCCTTACCCCAAAACTTCATTAATTCAATCATTGACCAACAAACTCCAAACGTCGGAGATTATCAACTCAAATACCTTTTATCTGACATATTCAGAGATTGCCACACTTAAACGAGTCACCAACGCAATCCTGACGCTATTAAAAGCAGGTGGAGTAAAGCTACCTCGTAAGGTTACGGGAGCCATACAGGATGATATTAATGCACTAGAAGACCATCTATTGGGCTCTGAGAGTGATTTAGAGGATGAAGATAATGAAGTCAACCCATTTTCTAGTTGGTTAGATTAAGGCTAGTCCAAAATAAAACCACCCATATATTATCTGTTTTCAGGACTGAAAATACAGTCCTGAAAATGAATAATACCCAGGTGGCAGTCAACAAGCATCAGGAAATTATAGCATGATACCACGTCATTGGTCCGAGGTTAGGCTTAACCTACGAAACATCGCGTTAACCCCCTTGATGTATATCGGTCATTCCCTATATATCAAAGTTCCAATTTCCAGTGGAAAGTCAGGAATAACGTGGCCATCAACTTTAGTTAAGTTTGATAAGGATTTTATCGCTTATTTTTTAGGTAAAATCATTAAAAAATTAATACCATTAAACCCCGAAAAACTTGAGGAATTAATGGAGGATGCACTTGAGTATTACAGAGAAGAATACAGCATCTATGCGGCGGAAAATGGCTTAGACAAAGAAATTGATAACCCTAGCGGAAGTTTCGGAGTGCACCCAAAAGATGAGAAATAAATACAATGCTAGAGGACAAAAAATAGACAGCTATTATTTTTCAAGTGCATTTGAATGTAGGGTTTATCACCTTCTACGAAAACATGATAATCAATTAATTGTTCACCCTAAAATGACATTAATTGAACATGCAAAACCTTGGAAAAATATCACCTGGATTCCAGATTTTTAGAGTCCGTTCTTTAATCGTTACATCGAAGTTAAGGGAGTATTAACTGATTCATTTAAGCTAAAAATGCAGTTATTGCAGTACCTTAATCCTGGTTTAGTCAATCAGTGTTGGTTTGTTATAAGGGGGACATCCTACCGATGGCAAGGCATCTCATTTATCAATATCGACGAGTTTAAGGGGCTTTGGAAAAACTTAGAGATTCCAAGGGTAAACAATGAATAAACTGCACTACAAGGGGTTATTTTCCATTGACGGTGAGTTAATAAACACCACCTATAACCCACACCTATTTGAGTCAGAAACCACTCAAATAGCCTACCGGATACTAACCCCTATAAAGGAACATAAAACCCAGGAAATCCTTGATTTAGCTTATTCCTATATGGGTTGTTATAGCCCTAGGGGGGACTACAGAGGTCACGCTACAGCAAGGTTGACAAATGAAGGCAGCCTACGAGTATCAATTGTTGGTAACCCTCAATTTTGGGAGGTATGCAAAAAAATTTCAAACGTCATAATCAATCATCAAAGGATAATTAATCATGAGTATCGGATATTACGGCAAAAAACAGGACGATAAATTTAGTTATTGCAGTGCAGTTAAGCCCGGTGAAACGGCAACCTTTCTAATTGTTGATTATGCATAATTCCGAATTAAGTCACCTCATTTATGGATATTCGGGAAAGGTGTATCAGGGGATTTTTCTAACTTCAATGATAGGGATTGGAGTTATTCCAAAGGTGATAAATAATTAATTGCTGTACGGTTTTGTATTGAAAAATACGAGACTGAATATAACGGCAAAAAACGAGAATACACCCCTACATCTCCAGAACTCGCATTGCTTAAAATAGTCGAAAGTGACTCAATGCTTACAGACGGTTCTGTGATGTTTACAGCAACAATAAATCTAAGTCAATCATCAGTCAGACCTTCTGACAGGATATTAGAGGGAAATATCGGAGACGATAATTTAAACTCTGATATTTCTAATATCTTAGAAATTGAATGTATTAATCCATTCAATCAATCTTTCGCTACTTACTCAATCGGAGATATTGACGCTTTCATTGAATCCAAAACTAAAAATAAAGCAGGATTTAATGGAAAGGCAAAATACAAAACCTTCGAGGAAAGGTTAACAGAAGGGGCTAAGGTTTTGGATTGTGACCCTAGCTTTGAGAGTCTTTATAACAAGGTTAAACAACTTGATTCTAATGTATTAATTGCATTAATTGAATTACTGCGATTAATGTAGTCACAAATAAATCCCCCCTAAATATTTAGGGGGGAATAACCACCATACCATGTCAACAAGTCAAGAGCGATAAGAGGTTACTACCATGTCTGAGGACTATATTGATTATAGACTAATTAGAAGTCAGATGTCATCTGAACTAGAAGAAATAATCACAGAAGGCAACCTGGGTGAGCAATTAGAGTCTGTTTTACGGGCTGTCTGTGTTCTACCATATCCTGATATTCAGTTTCCAATTATCGCCTCGTTTATAGCGTCTCCAGTAACCCTTATGAGTACAGCTGGCATCCTGTTCCTTTGGGGGTCTAGCGGTACTGGAAAGTCACAGATAGCTACCGTAGCATCTGAACTATACAAGACAACCTCGGTGCTTGCTAATAGCACTTTCGCTTCACTGAGAAACAAGATACAACATGAACGATTTTATGACCCCCTTCAATGTGAATTTGAGAAAAATTTTATATTGGTATGGGAAGATATCACCCCTAGCTTATTAATTGAAAATGAGAATATGTTATCGCTTTTCAAGGTGTTAAACCGCAAAAATAGCCGAATAACCATCAGTAGTCAGACACCGGGAACTAACATGATTTTTAATGCTTTCGCTTTAAAGGTGATTAATTCAATACATCCATTGTGGACATTTTGGGAGTTAAACGAACTCAAAAGACGGATGTTTCCTATATGGTTTAAAAAACGAGAGACTATGACATCAGAGGAATATAGAGGGAATCATTTTGAATTAAACGAATTAAGCGATATTGAGGATATAACGCTAGACAAGCTATCATCTCAATTAGAGATTTTCTGGCGAAATCTCGATAACTGCAATCAATACAGTAAAGCTAAGAAACTGTTACAGAAACATAAAAAAGATATCACCAATTGTAGGTTGTCATTAGAGATTATCGCGACACATTCATTAATATATGAATCACCTTTGATAGAGTCAATTAAACAATTTAATGATTACTGGGAGTTAATAAATGAAAAGGTTTTGACAATATCATCGGGTACTGAACAATTTTTAGACAGCTTTATAAGCCAAAGTATTGAGGCAAAAATGAAACAAAACAACCAGGCAATTAACGCGGGATGTCCTGAGTTAACCGAGGTTGTAACTGATATCGACCCGAAAGCGTTAAAAGAAGCCATTGAGAGAGCTAAAACAGATGGATATCTTGATAGTCGCGTTAATGTTTCAGAGTTGACTAATCTAATGAAAAGCAGGGGCTATTCAATGATTAATCAAAACGGCAAAAACGTTTGGAAACAAATTATTTAAGGAGGGAATTAAAATGACTCAAAATAACATTGACGCTATTACTCAAACAAGGTTTAAAACGTTTAAACAAATGGTAGACACCACGATTTACAATGCTACCAAACAAGACGCTAAGGATACTTTGATAACAATAATGAATGATTGTCAAACCGAGTATTCCCTGGCAGTCGCAAAGGAACAATTACTCCTAAAACAGCTTAATTATATTAAGCATTTACTAACCAAAATTGAATAATTTAAACCCTTCCGAAATGACGTTAAACTATCACAACTTAACCACTATCAAAGGATAAATCCATGTCAATCAAATTAAGTACACCCGGATTAAACGTAGTAGAATATAGCTACATGAGTAATCGATTAAATCCTAACGTTGTAGGATTACTTGACTTAGTAGAACTTGCTATCACATCTGAACAATTCGACGAAATTGTCGAATTTATTCAAATCCACAGGCATTTTTTAAACACGGAAATCGAGTTACTCAAAGGTATTGAAGCCTTGCTTGATGCAAAAATTACAGAACACAACAATAATCAAAATCACCCCGATAATGATGATCACAAGTTCAATTAATCAATAGGAAATAAAGCCATGAATGAGTTTGAACAAGAAAAAATGATGGTTATTGCAGAAATGGCTAGGGAGATTTTTGTCAGATTAGCTGGCAATAATTTAACAGCAACTCGTGAGGATAGAATCACGATAGCAGAAATTGCTCATAATTACGCTATTGACTTTCTGGCAGTACACGAGAAATGGGTAGAATCTCAGTATCCAATTATTACTCGATTCGATTCAGACGTAATATCACCTGAATGTAACCTTAATGGTTATAACAGCGATATCCTACTGGGAGGTGATTTTCATGCCTAAGCTACTCCCAGTAGTCACACTAACAGGGTCTTACAAAGGGTTTCTGGTAGGTCATGGTAATATCTGTATCGAAGTAGGTTCTTTAGAATGGTTTAAATACCTAGAAACCCATAAATCTTTTTCAGTAGAGGTTAATGGTAAACGATTTACAGCTTGCAAAAAACTCTCAATTAATGGTTTTACCTACTGGAACCTCAAAGGGTGGGATGGTAGCGTCAATCATCACATCTACATAGGGAAATCTGACCAACTCATTGTAGACAAGCTAACAGACGTAGCGTTAGCTATGATTACTAAGTGCAGAATGAGTAACAGCTAAACCCTAAACCCTAACACCTAACACCTAACAGCTAACCCTAACTCAATAACAACCTTAACCCTTATCGTGTCCTATCATGATAGGGGTTGTTTGTATTTTTTGCCAGTAGTCTATTGCCAGTAGTCTATTGGAAGTTTATATGAACCCACCCCTAGTTTACCCACAATAAACACCCTAAGCCAAAACCTTAACCCGTCTATTAGGGGTAATCATCCTGTGCGGAACTCAGTACCCCTATAAATTGGAGACTTGTCTAGCGGTATGTAGGTATCGGTTTCGATGGGGAATCAATTCTCTAGGATTATGTAGGTATCAGCGAGAGATGACGAAACAAGTTACCAGTTGAAAAGTTGTTTGGGGGTATCGCTTCAGTATGTCATAGCCAGGTTAGTCGTGATTATGCGATCGCATTTTGTTGGTAGTGAGTAGGCTCCTCAATATTTCACCAATAATCTGACTCCCACAGGGAACCAGGTAGGCGGTCTGATATCTTTGTACATTGATAGGAGTATCGTTGTACATTGATAACCTAGTGGGTTCCCCCTACGGCTACCTACGGCTATCGTGTTGACTTTGAGCCATAGATAAATCCCACTGCGATCGCACTCATTACCGTCCTATTATTAGCACTGGTAGCTTTAGGTAATACCCTGCAAAATTGAACCCATACCCTCCCCCTAACCGAAACAAGCACTATTGGGGAAACGACCGATGTGATAGCAGTCAATGGTGAGGAACGAACCGATAGGCTTGCCATTGACTGCTATCACGAGAGAGTTACCCTATCGGTGTTTGGTTAGGGGGAGATAGTAGGCATTTGACAGATTGATTAAGTTGTGCTTATTGACTGAGTAATCAACCTATTGACAGAATTATTTTCCTATGCTAGGACTAGATTGTGAGTAACATTTGAGTAACTAGGCATAGTTATTGGGTTGAGTAATAACCCGCTATCGCTGTTAGGATAAGGGTTTATAGTTAACACGTTGTGGCGCAATCAAAGCGTCTATATAGCCTACAACCCCTATTCTACCGTTACTTAGGTGTTACTCAAAGCCATAACAGGATCCATCAATTTGTAGCCATAAAATAACCCCTAGGGGTTTAGTCTAGGGGTGTTAATTTATGAAAGGTTGACGATTAGATTAATCTATCTGATAGATAACTCTGAGAAATGCCTTAGCTTCTGGAGTGTCAACATCAAACCCTAACGCTGTTAACCGTTCTATGGCTACATCCAATGGTATAGGTAACTTAGAGCATCCATCGAGAACTTCTAAGGTAGCGTCAATGCCTTCTGTTGTATAGTCATTAGCATTAACGATTGTGCTATGACCCATAAGTCTCGCTCTCAACTCGATAGGTAGTCCATACTTTTCACCTAACAGGTTGTACAGCCTACGAAAAGCATATTTTTGGGTTACCGGGCATTTCATGAATTGAAGTCGTTGACTAAACGTTGTCTCAAAGCCTGTAACTATGCTTTTGGGTTTACTGCCTTTTTTAGGGGTGTATTGAGGCAATAAAGGTTTTTTCAATTCCAGAAACTCAAACATTTCAGGGCTGGGAATTGGAGCTACAATCCTTCCCCCTGTTTTGATACTCACTTTTCGACCTTCTGAGTCAGTAAAGTAAGTGTAATCTCCTAATACCAAGTAATTGTCTTGATTATCAGGGTCTGATAGTGCTTTGATAGTGATACCATCATCCGTTACAAATGGCTTAGTTAGATTAACGGCGGCGGCTATCTCAGTAGGTCTTAACCCGTACATTACCGCCATACCAGTCACCCATAACCAATTATGCCTTGTTAATTGATGTTGAGGGTTTTTAATGTTATAGGCTTCCTGTTTAGTATTAAGCCACCAATCCTTAAATACATCAACAGCTATCCGTTGTTTCTTTCTGAATTGTGTTTGTTTGGCGTTAATAGGTTCAAGCTGTTTGAGTAAATGGTCTTTGTTAGGTGATTTCTCAGCTATGGCTTTTAAGATGTAGTAACGTTCCCTGAAGGTTTTGGAGCCTACTAATTGTTCTCCATTCTGCAAGGGAATATATAGCATAGCCTTGAAACTCTCCCAGCTAGGATATTCATCCCAATTAGGAAACAACTTGAAATATGTCCCTTTAGTAGACTCGTAAGATGCTAAGTCGCTAGCGATATCGCGGGAACGTTTCCTTCCTGTGTTGCGGTTGTACCCCGCAAAATACTCATCCTCAATTTGTTTAAAGATGTCCCGGTAAGTTATCAGATTATCCTCAATCTGGTTCTTTCCTAAGATAGTCGCATCGTACCAATCCCAAAATTCACTAGCGCTAGTGATAGTCCCTAGGGCTTATGATACCAACTTAGCTTTCCTAACGCCGTCTATCACCCCTTCTGGAGTACACTCAAGGTTAGCCGTTTTGGGTAGTCGTTTTCCGGTAGGTGGTTGCTTAAACTGCAATAGTAGATTGTACCTAGCCCCGGACTTTTGTAGTTTGAGTGTCACTCCTTTGGGACATTCCCCTTGAAAGTCTTGATAGGCTTTCAAGAATCTAGCGTAACTCTCATCGTAGTTGCCCTTTCCCCCTACTGTAGGGGTATCAGTAGCGTTACTCATTTTTTACTCACTTGTTACTCTGTTATGGCTTTGAGTAACACCTAAGTAACGGTAGAATAGGGGTTGTAGGCTATATAGACGCTTAACAACCATCTAGCGATCGCTAATAAGCCAAAGGCTGATTTGTTTGAGGTGGCGAAGACCAGGGAGGATTGACAATCGAGGAAAGTTCTCGCCCCGTAGCCGGACGCGGCTCTGCCGGTTGTACATATATAATATTATCTGGCGTAGGAATTTCCAAACCCGCATCAGGATCTTGAGCTGATTCTACAATAGTATGTTTGAGTATTTCCTTAGCCAGCCGCAGTTGTTGCTCTTGTTGTCGCAGATGTTCTAGTCTCGGATATTCTCCTGTCCAGCGAGACTCCCCATAAACCTTCAGCCCATAGAAAGTCATAGCACCTCCCATCAACACACAGGCTGCCACCGATGATATTTGTTTCACCGTAATTAAGCCCTTCAACCATAGCGGTAGTTCCTGCCGCCTAGGCAGCACTTCCACCACTGTTGTAGTTTTAGCCTCTATCGTCCTAATGGGAGATTCCTCCCGGGAGTAGGGAGTCGGTTTGACCATCCGGTTCTGACGAATGCGATCGAGAGGAATCACATTGTGAGACTTTCGGACCTGTACAAAAGGATTCACCTCGACCCGTTTACTGGGGCGGCGGGGTTTAAAGGCAACAGTCATCACTTACACCTGATCACAATGTTAGTTAGTTAGTTTTGCTCAGACCTTTCAGGCAACCACAAAAACATTAGGGTTATTGTACCACAGATGATATGCTCTGGTGTATCTTGAACCATGAATTTTGGCCGATAAATGTCCCAAGTTTCACCCAACTTTGTATACTTGTGTTAAATTAGCCCCTAATCCAAATGCCCGATTCTGTAACGGCAATACTTAGGCGGAAACTCCTAGGACGCGATCGCGGCTCAAATTCACCGAGCAATTAGCCAATTGGCGATCGAGGAATTAAGGCTGATTGGAACCGATGATCTAGCTTACAGTTGACCAATGTGGTTGTGTGCTGCCTCCAGAACACACACCGAAAGCTGGCTGGCTACCCCATAGCCTAAATGCCTTTTTCGATCTAGGGACTGTAGGTTCAGAACCGCGTTTCTGTGCTGGCAGTCGAAGAAATCCCATTAAATTGAATTTGTGGGAGTGTTAACTCTAGTAATCTTTTTGTTGTAGAGCGTTTGATATCCATGACCATAGCATTAGATCAGATTGACAAGATTGTTTGGAACCATCACCACGACCCCTTTGAAGTCCTAGGCCCCCATCAAATTGAGAAAGATGGAAAAAGCCTATGGGCCGTGCGAGCCTATCTCCCCACCGCTGATGCAGCATGGGTTGTACTACCCGAAGAACGGAAAGAGTACCCCATGTACTCCGTTCATAACCCCCACTTCTTCGAGTGTGTTATTGATATTCCCGAACTGAAAAACTATAAACTGCGCTTCAAGGAAGGAGAACACGAGCGCGTCACCCACGACCCCTATGCTTTCCGTTCCCCCAAATTAACCGATTTTGATATTCACCTATTCACCGAAGGTAATCACCATCGTATTTACGAAAAACTCGGCGCTCACCCCATGAACCTAAATGGCGTGGATGGCGTCTACTTTGCCGTTTGGGCTCCCAACGCTCGCAACGTCTCAATTCTGGGGAACTTTAACCACTGGGATGGTCGCAAACACCAAATGCGGAAATTTGGTAACGGAGTCTGGGAACTCTTTATTCCTGAAATTGGCGCAGGAGAAGCCTACAAATACGAAATCAAAAACTTCGAGGGTCACATTTACGAAAAATCCGACCCCTACGGCTTCCAACAGGAAGTCCGACCCAAAACCGCTTCAATTGTAGCTGAGTTAAATAACTACAAGTGGAACGATGACGAATGGATGGAAAAGCGGCGGAACACCGACCCCCTCGACCACCCCGTCTCCGTTTATGAATGTCACCTAGGTTCTTGGAATCGCGCTCCCTTTTCTGAACCCCACACATTACCCGATGGAACCGTTGAGCCTCCAGTCCAAGCCGTAGAACTTGATCCTGGTAGTCGGTTCTTTACCTATCGGGAAATGGCCGATCAAATGATTCCCTACGTCAAAGAACTAGGTTTTACCCATATCGAAATTCTACCAGTTGCCGAACACCCCTTTGATGGCTCCTGGGGTTATCAGGTTACAGGCTACTATGCTCCCACTTCCCGATTTGGCACCCCCGAAGATTTTATGTACTTCGTAGATAAGTGTCACCAAAACGGTATTGGGATAATCGTGGACTGGGTACCTGGTCACTTCCCCAAAGACGGTCACGGGTTAGCATTCTTTGACGGAACCCACCTTTACGAACACGGAGACCCCCGCAAAGGTGAACACAAAGGATGGGGAACCCTAGTATTTAATTACTCCCGCAATGAAGTCCGTAACTTCCTGGTAGCTAATGCTCTGTTCTGGTTTGAGAAGTATCACATCGATGGCATTCGCGTTGATGCTGTCGCTTCCATGCTTTACCTCAACTATTGTCGCGAAGATGGGGAATGGGTCGCTAACGATTATGGCGGGTGCGAAAATATCGAAGCTGCTGACTTCATTCGCCAGACTAACCATGTCATTTTTAGCTACTTCCCTGGTATCCTCTCCATTGCTGAAGAATCCACTTCCTGGCCAATGGTTTCCTGGCCTACCTATGTCGGTGGCTTAGGCTTTAACCTCAAGTGGAACATGGGTTGGATGCACGATATGTTGGATTATTTCCACATGGACCCCTGGTTCCGCCAGTTCCACCAAAATAACATTACCTTTAGTATGTGGTATCACCACAGCGAGAATTTCATGTTAGCCTTGTCCCATGATGAGGTCGTACATGGTAAAAGCAATATCCTCGGTAAAATGCCAGGGGATGATTGGCAAAAATTTGCTAATGTCCGGGCTTTATTTACCTATATGTTTGCTCACCCTGGTAAGAAAACTATCTTTATGGGGATGGAGTTTGCTCAATGGAAGGAGTGGAATGCTTGGGGAACCTTGGAATGGGAAATGTTGCAGTTTGATGCACACAAAGGGATTCAGCGCTTTTTTAAAGATATAAATACTCTCTACCGCAGTGAACCCGCCCTCTATGACCAGGATTTTGCGGAAGCCGGGTTCCAGTGGGTTGATTGTACCGATAATCGCCATAGCGTGGTCTCTTTTATCCGCCGCTCTAAAGATACCGATGAGTTCGTAGTGGTGGTTTGTAATTTCACCCCCCAACCCCATAGCCATTACCGCGTCGGCGTTCCCGAAGTCGGTTTCTATACGGAATTGTTTAATAGCGATTCTGGCGAATACGGCGGCAGCAATATGGGTAATTTGGGCGGAAAATGGACTGATGAGTGGTGGTTCCATAATTATCCCCAATCCCTTGATTTGTGTCTGCCTCCTCTCGGCGTGCTGATTCTCAAGTTGGATAAAGAGAAAACTGCTAAGGCTTTTCAGCAGTCGGAAACTGATGATGGTGAATAAGTCTAATTAAGACATTGTGACAACAGAAAACCTGGTTTCTTTGCCGAAGCCGGGTTTTCAGTTTTTGGTCATCAAATATCAACCAGTGCGTCGGTCTGTCTTTCCTGCTCAACCATACTCTCAACCCTCACCCCCAACTCCTTTCCCATACCGGGACAGGGGAGTTCAAAAATTGCTCAATTATTTCTCCCACCAGAAAAAAGGAGAGTAGTTCATGAATCCTTATTTATGATATCATAGCCAGAAAGTTTTTATTATCCATAAAGAAACAGTCTCTAGTATGAACCTATGCGTCAATGTCTCAACCCCGACTGTCTCCAGCCTAACCTTGATACTTCCCAATTTTGCCAAAAGTGCGGTAACAAGTTACTCCTGCGAGAAAGGTATGCGCCCCAGTCAATTTTAGGACAAGGCGGTTTTGGTCGGACATTTCTGGCTATTGACGAAGATAAACCCTCAAAACCCTATTGTGTAATTAAGCAATTCCTCCCCCAAGCTCAAGGAACAGACAGTACCGAAAAGGCTTCTCAATTATTTGCACAAGAAGCACAACGTTTAGAACAACTGGGCAAACATCCCCAAATTCCCGAATTAATGGCTTATTTCACCACAGATAATCGTCAATATTTGGTTCAGGAGTTTGTCGAAGGGGAAACCCTAAAATCTGAGTTAGATCAAAACGGTTTTTTTTCACCAACCCAGGTGAGAGGATTATTAATAGGACTGTTGAAAATCTTAAAGTTTGTTCATGGTCAGCAGGTAATTCACAGAGATATTAAACCAGAGAATATCATTCGCCGCCGTAGTGATAATAAGTTATTTTTAGTAGATTTTGGGGCAGCTAAGGTCGTCCAACAACAGCAGCGCACAGCTACTGGAACAATTATCGGTTCGGCGGAATATTGCGCCCCGGAGCAGTCTATGGGGAAAGCTGTATTTATGAGTGATTTATATAGTTTAGGGGTAACTTGTCTGCATTTATTAACAGGAGTTAGCCCCTTTGATTTATATGACCCGATGAATGGAAAATGGGTGTGGCGAGATTCATTGAATGGGAATGTTGTCAGTGATGAATTGGGTAATATTTTGGATAAGTTAGCAAATCCTATACCAAAACACCGTTATCAGTCTGTGGAAGAGGTGATGAATGTTGTTAGTCCGCCTCTTCCTCCTAAGCCTGTAGGGGAAGGGGGGGAATTAAAGTCCGCCGTGGGGATGGACTACAGAAGGTTGCGTGACTTACTCGCTGGGGGGAAGTGGAAAGAAGCAGACGAGGAAACAAGGCGCGTTATCTTAGTTGTGGGTAAGCGGGAAGACAAAGGTTGGTTAGATAGTACAACTACTGAGAAATTTCCCTGTAAAGACCTCCGCACTATTGACCAATTATGGCTCAAATATAGCCATGGGCGCTTTGGTTTTTCTGTGCAGCAACGCATCTATAAAAGTTTGGGGGGAACCAAAGAGTGTAACTCAACAATTTGGGAATCTTTTGGAGAAAGGGTAGGATGGAAAAAATCCCAAAATTGGTTGGGTTGGAAAGATATTATTTTTGATATTACTGCACCAGAAGGACACCTTCCTTTGGGTGTTGTTGGTTCATGGAGTATTGGAAATGTGGGTGGTGGATGGGTAGGACATCTTTTATCTCGTGTGGATGGTTGTCAACTCTCTGTTCCACAAGTTATAAATACTGTCCGTCCTGTTTTTCCCCCTAACAATTCTTGTCTACAAAAAACTCTCATGGGGCATTCTAACTCGGTTTATTCCGTAGCATTCAGCCCGGATAATCAAACCCTGGCTAGTGGGAGTTCTGACAAGACTATCAAACTTTGGGATGTGACGACAGGTAAGCTACGCGAGACGCTGACTGGACATTCTGACTGGGTTAGTTCTGTGGCATTCAGCCGGGATGGTCAAACCCTATGTAGTGGGAGTGGGGACAATACTATCAAACTTTGGGATGTGACGACAGGTAAGCTACGCGAGACGCTGACTGGACATCCTGACTGGGTTAGGTCTGTGGCATTCAGTCGGGATGGTCACACTCTGGCTAGTGGGAGTTTTGACAAGACTATCAAACTGTGGGATGTGAGGACAGGTAAGGTTCGCCACACTCTGACTGGGCATTCTGACAGGGTTTATTCTGTGGCATTCAGCCGGGATGGTCAAACTCTGGCTAGTGGGAGTTCTGACAAGACTATTAAACTGTGGGAGGTGAAGACAGGTAAGCTACGCGAGACGCTGACTGGACATTCTGACTGGGTTAGGTCTGTAGCATTCAGCCGGGATGGTAAAACCCTGGCTAGTGCCAGTTTTGACAAGACTGTCAAACTTTGGGATGTGAGAACAGGCCAGCTCCGACACACGCTAACTGGACATTATGGCTGGGTTTGGTCTGTAGCATTCAGCCGGGATGGTCAAACTCTGGCTAGTGGGAGTCTTGACAACACTATCAAACTTTGGGATGTGAGGACAGGTAAGCTGCGACACACGCTGACTGGACATTCTGACCCGGTTAATTCTGTGGCATTTAGCCAAGATGGTCAAACGCTGGCTAGTGGCAGTGGTGACAACACTATCAAACTTTGGTGGTCATTGTGATATGACTAACTCCAATGGGTAGCATGGAAGGGGGATATATTTGTTGATCAAACCCATTCCTAATCAAACCCATGGAGTTTATGAATCTCCCGTTAAGATCCTATAGTGGCGGTAACGGGATGAGTTATCAAAAGGCGAGGGGTTGTTCTATCCAATATTGAAGACTCTGCATTTTCATTTGGGATTTAATTAAGACCCCAGGTTGGCTTTGGATGGGCAGGACAGTTACAATGTCTGTGTCAGCGCAATATTTCAGGTCGTCGTAGGATTCCAGACGTACTAGACGTTGACCATGGCTGGCGGTATTCATGAGTTTATATAGTTGATTTTGCCACTGGTAATAAAGGGCTACAGCACCAAAAACTTCATCATTGCCCCCTAGGTGATCTATGGGATAACCCATTTCTGAACACAAGCTATGAATAATGGCCCCGGCACAGGCTGTGTCTTCTAGGGAAAAGCTACCTTCCCAACCTGATGCGACTATCCAGATGGTTTCTGGTTTGGTGGTCATTAGATATTCTACGACGGTTCGGCGATTGACTAAAGCTGATGTGATGACTACGGGGGCATTCTGAACTGTCTGGAGGGCGCGGGTCCCGTTAGTGGTGGTCATAAAGAGTCGTTTACCTTCAACTACTTCTGGGGTACAGTTGAGGGGAGAATTACCTAGGTCGCAACCTGGGACTTTTTGCCCGCCCCTTTCTCCAACTCGTAGGCGTTTGTCGGCGGGCCATTTTTCGCTAACTTCCATGAGTTCATCGATATCGCTGAAGACTTGCACTGCTTCGGCACCGGCGTTGAGGGCTGTGGCTATGGTGGTGGTGGCCCGGAGTACATCAACGACGATCGCACAATCGGGAATGCTGTCTGTAGGAGTTAATTCGGGGGTATGGTAAACAAAAATTTTCACGACAGTTATATGTATTAAATTAATACTGACAGTTTATATATTTCCACATCTTTGCTGCAATTTTCCAAGATAAGGACTATGAAATCAATTGCGATCGCTCTCATTTCGACTCTGCTTAGTTTCTCAGGGCCAGTTATGGCGATCGAACCTAGGTCTATATGTCCAGCGGTACTTGAAGCTGAAATTAATGCGATCGCCCTTGACCCCAAATTTTCTCGTTCCCGCTGGGGAATTCTGATTGAGTCCCTAGACTCTGGCCAAGTCTTATATAGTCTGGACTCGGAGCGTTTTTTTCTCCCCGCCTCGACTATTAAACTGTTAACTACTGTAGCGAGTATGGAAACACTAGGGCCGGATTTTCGCATCCGTACTTCTGTTTATAGTAGTGGCAATGGCAATGTTTATATTGTGGGAAGAGGCGACCCTACGATTACTAATACTGAATTGGAAAGTTTAGCCCAACAATTGCGCGATCGTGGCATTTCCCAAATTGATACGTTGGTGGCTAAGGACGGATATTTTCCGGGGATGACTGTCAACCCTAACTGGGAATGGGAAGATGTGCAAGCGGGTTATGGAGCCCCGGTTAATAGCCTGATTTTACATCAAAATTCCCTAGATTTGAAACTATGGCCGACTGAAAATGTGGGTCAACCTTTAAGAGTGACCTGGGTTAGACCTGAACAAGGTATCGGCTGGCAAGTTGATAATCAAACCCGGACTGTTAGCACTACAGAACCGGAATTTGTAGCGATTGGTCGCTCTTTTACGGAACCGATTATTCGGGTGTCTGGGCAGTTGCATATTGGGGCGGAACCAGAAAATGTTTTTGCGGCTGTTATTAATCCCGGTCAAAACTTTTTAGATGGGTTCAAAACTATACTATCACAACAGGAAATATCTGTCAATCGGGGGATACTGGCTAATTATTCTCAGGGTTCGGAACCGGAAGTTGCCTGGGTGGAATCACCGCCATTGTCGGAATTGGTGAGGACTTTAAATATGCAAAGTAATAATGTATTTGCTGAGGCAATTGTCAGGACTTTGGGAGTCCAAAGACGTAGTTCAGATGCGGCCAGTTCGGGATTAAATATGATAGCGGAAGTGCTAGATAATTTAGGGGTGAGTCGGTCAGGATATGTGCTGCGAGATGGTTCTGGTTTGTCTCGTCATAACCTGGCTACTCCGGAAGTTTTAGTGGAAACTTTGCGGGTAATGTGGAACTCTCCCCACTGGGAAATTTATCAAGATGCTATCCCGGTAGCGGGGGTCAGTGGCACTCTGGAAAGACGCTTTCAAGATACGCCTGCACAGGGTCGGGTTTGGGCAAAAACTGGCACTATGAGAGGTATGTCTTCTCTGGCGGGTTATGTAAAATCTGAGAGTTATTCGCCTTTGGCTTTTGCTATTATAGTGAATCAGTCGAATTTATCGACTCAGGAATTACGAGAGGCTATTGATAGGATAGTAGTGGTTTTAACTGGTTTACAATCATGTGATTAGTCCATCAAATTAGAGGTAAAGTTATGGGTAAAAGTCTGGGGGAACTTCAACAGGAATTCCACGGAATTCAGCAGAGATTAAAGGAGGCGATCGCTGAATATCATGCCGTCCGCCTTATCCGGTCAGCTTTTCAGGTAAAATTGATATTTCCTGAAGATAAATCAGCGGCAGCTATCAGCGAATTTCATCGCCAAGAACAACAAGCGATCGCTGACCTGCCAGTTAACTTACAGCATATTGACCAAGATATTAAAGTGGCTGTAATGAAGGTTAAAAATCTGCAAGCAACTCTGTCGGTGAAGCAATCTCAAATCTATCAAGCCCAAGCTCAAATTATCTGGGAAAAATTAATCAAGCAATCAGCTAAAATAAACGAATTATCAGATACCCTAGAGACAGAAATTAAAGCATTGATGGCGATTACAAATGAGTGGGAACCTAGTGACGAATACCTACTTCCTACACCTCCGGTATTGCTGAAGATTTCATCTAGGAGAGTTCCTTATATTTATCAGCATCAAAACTATGTAGAAATTGGTGAAAAATTGCTCGATATACAGCCCGATGAAAGCCCGTAAAACTTTGAGAATATGGGGCTCCCGATATGCTACAATATTATAGGTGCATAACTGTCTGTTCTAATCAATGGACAGCTATCGGTTGTCAGCCTGGCCATCCCCAATTAATTAGGACTGCCAATTTAAGCCTAAGTCATATCTATTTTAACGGTCAATTTTTCCCATGAATAGTAAACAGTATCTGCATCAAAAATTACTAGACCTCGACAACCGAGGCTATAAAGCCTATAAAGATATCTCCGGTGAATATCAATTTCCCGACTTTACTCTAATTATTGATTATGTCCAGGGCGATCCCTTTGCTTCCCCCAGTAAATTGCGGGTGCAAATTCCACCAGCGATCGCTAATTTTCCGCCGCAACTATACCAAAACCCGATCCGAGAAGTGGCGCTAAGAGACTATCTTACCCGACAGTTTGACCGGGCGGCTTATGAAATTAGCAGTCGTCGGGGTACAGGTAAAAGTGGTATGATTGCGATTACCAGGGTTGGTCAGGAAGTGCTGGCGCGGACTTCGGTCTACCTAGTCCAAGTCGCTAACCCGACCCCGAAAACGATAGGAGGGAACCCGGCGCTACAACGGGGGAAACCGATAGCCGCCACCTCGGAAAAAGGCATCGAAATTCGCTTTTTTGTAGGACTCCCAGCCAGGGGTCGCAATATTCTGGGTCGCCAAGCGGCGGCTATGTTATGTGAGGATATTCCGGCTATTGTTGATCGCGCTCTCAAATACGAAAACCTAGACGAAGCCGCCTGTCAGCGTCATGTGGAAACGGTGGAAGATACGGAAAGTCTGCGACAACAATTAGGCGATCGTTCCCTGGTGGCTTTTATTGCTAATGATGCCATTTTACCGCGCCAAAGTGGGGTGAATGACCGCCCATTATCGAGGGAAAATGCGATCGCTTTTCAGTCTCCCCCTTCCTTAGAAGTTGAACTAAACCGACCCAACGGGGGACCGATTAGGGGCTTGGGTATTCCTAGGGGAATTACGCTAATTGTAGGGGGTGGATATCATGGAAAATCGACTCTTCTTAAAGCTATTGAGAGGGGCGTTTATAACCATATTCCTGATGATGGCAGAGAATTTGTGGTGACGGACTCGGCTGCTGTGAAAGTGCGGGCGGAAGATGGTCGCAGTGTGGCGGGGGTGGATATTTCACCTTTTATTAATCAGCTTCCGCAAGGGCGATCGACTACTGATTTTTCGACGGAAAATGCTAGTGGTAGTACATCCCAAGCTGCTAATATTATGGAAGCCTTGGAAGCATTAATTTTGGGAGAAAAACCGACTCCTCCGGTGTTACTGGTAGATGAGGATACGGCGGCGACTAATTTTATGATTCGCGACCGCCGAATGCAGGCTTTAATTGCGAAGGAACAGGAACCGATTACGCCTTTTATTGATAAGGTTAAACAACTTTATGATGATTATGGGGTGTCTACTATTCTGGTGATGGGAGGAAGTGGCGATTATTTTGATGTGGCTGATAGGGTGATAGCTATGGATAATTTTCAGCCAGTGGAATTGACGGAAAAAGCTAAGGCGATCGCGGCTGAATATAGGACGGGTCGCACCTCAGAAGGCGGTCAAAAGTTTGGTAAGATTAAGCCACGGGTTCCCCTAGCCGAAAGTCTTGATCCTAGTCGTGGAAAGCGAGATGTGCGGGTGAAAGTGCGAGATGTGGATGAGGTAACTTTTGGGTCGGAGGATGTGGATTTATCGG
The DNA here is from genome assembly GCF_026000695.1 of Limnospira platensis NIES-39. GTDB lineage: Bacteria > Cyanobacteriota > Cyanobacteriia > Cyanobacteriales > Microcoleaceae > Limnospira > Limnospira platensis. The sequence goes on along the minus strand of NZ_AP026945.1, from coordinate 474,360 downwards.
CGGTGGAACAGTTGGTTTCTAAAGACCAATTAAGGGCGATCGCTGAGGCGATGGTCTACGCTAAAAACAGATATATTGATGGGGTAAAAACTCTCCCAGAAATTCTTGATGAGATTATGGCAGATATTCAGGAAAAGGGTTTGGATATCATCAGTCCTTTTCCCCAGGGAGATTTAGCTATGTTCCGACGTTTTGAATTGGCGGCAGCTATTAACCGCCTACGAAGTTTGGAGGTGAAATCAGACCAGTGAGCATGACATTAACTATGAAACCCGGTTTCTAGTTGATATCTTGGTGAAGATACAGAAACCCTCACAGAAACCGGGTTTATTTGTTTCTGAGGCGATATGGCATCCGCCACCCGGAAGCGATCGCATCTTTGGGGACTGGCGGAAACCTCACAGAGCGATCGACTTATACGGACAAAATCGGATAAATTAAGGAATTACGCTTAACTAATAGTTAATTGACTTCCTCGTGTCAGGAAACTACTGGAAAGATGACCTTGAAACGATTGTTGCTAACCCTTTTTATGGGTGGCTGTTCCCTGTTGCTAACCTTAAACCTTTCAACCACGGCGATCGCAGATCGTCACCTTACCGATAACCAACACTCCTTTGCTGAAGCCATGACCTGGACTGCCGAAAACTCAGACCCCAAAACCCTAGGATGGATGCAGGGAGCGCCACCGCCTGCCGATAAAATCATCAGGTTTGACGACAGCAGCTATGCCCAATTTCCCCAGTGGCGCTGGACTGTGTGCAATTTCCAACAGTTGATGCCCACCAAAGCCGTTAGCCGTAGACTGTCACAGGTAGCTCCCCTAGAACCTGCTGAAATAAGGGGAATTGACCAGGTTACCTTTATGCCGTTGGGTTCCACTGAGCCCATGACCTGGAAAGAATCCCTGGCCGCGAATTTCACTGACGGTATGCTGGTCATGCACCATGGCAAGGTCGTCTACGAAAGCTATGCTGGCTGCCTAGACCCAGCTAAACGTCATGGAGCCATGTCTATGACCAAGTCCTTTGTTGCCACCCTAGGGGAAATCTTAGTATCTGAAGGGCAACTCGACGAAAACAAGCTGGTGGGAGAATACATCCCGGAACTTACCCAGAGCGCCTTTGGCGATGCCACAGTCCGCCAGGTGATGGATATGACCACTGGGCTCGTGTACCGGGAAGACTATGCCGATCCTGATTCGGAAATCTGGCAACACGCGGCCGCTGGCAATCCCCTGCCAAAACCAGCCGACTATACTGGCCCGAGAACTTATTTTGAATTTTTGCAAACCGTCCAAAAGCAGGGCAACCATGGGGTCAGCTTTGGCTATAAAACCATCAACACGGATGTTTTGGGTTGGTTAATCAGCCGCGTCACCGGAAAACCCGTGACCGAAGTGCTGTCGGAGAAAGTTTGGGGCAAACTGGGCGCTGATCTCGATGCCTACATATCTGTTGATTCTATTGGCACTCCCTTCGCCGGGGGTGGCATGAGTCTCGGACTTCGAGATCTGGCTCGCTTTGGGCAAATGATGCTGAATAATGGCAAAGTCGGCGATGAACAGATTGTACCTACAGAAGCTATTGAGAGTATCCGCAAAGGGGGCGATCGCCGCGCTTTTGCTGATGGCGGTCACGCCTTACTCGACGGGTGGAGTTATCGCAGTATGTGGTGGATTACCCACAATGACCACGGCGCATTCATGGCCAGAGGGGTATATGGTCAGGCTATTTATGTTGACCCTACGGCGGATATGGTCATTGCTCGGTTTGCCTCTTTCCCGGTTGCCAGCAATGCCAAACTTGACCCGACTTCTCTACCGGCCTACGAAGCATTAGCAAATTACCTCATGCAGGTTGACCCAAGCTAGTCAACTACTAAATTGGGGCGAAGTCTCTCAATTGTAGGTTGGGTGAAACCCAACATTAATCAGAGACAGTGGTGTTGGGTTTCGTAACTCCACCCAACCTACTCAACTCCTCTCTCGGCTTGAGCCGCGTCATCAAGATGTGCATTTAGAACTCATTGATCTGAGTGACTTGTTAGCGGCGATCGCCGAGCAGATTCAACCGTTGCAGATTCAACCGTTAGCCGATCTCCAGCAACTTCAGTTCTCAACTCACATCGTCCCCAATCTTCAGATTCAAGGTAGTCCAGACCATCTGATTCGTCTGTTTCTGAATCTGTTGGACAATGCGGTGAAATATACTTCCGCTCAGGGCGAGGTCAATTTAACCGCAGTGGTTCAAGAACATTGTATTGAGATCAGGGTGGGTGATACCGGAATAGGTATCTCGCCAGAGCATTTGCCCCATCTATTTGAGCGCTTTTATCGAGTAGACAAGTCACGTTCTCGCACAATGGGGGGTACGGGGTTAGGACTGGCGATCGCCCAGGAAATTGTCCACCGCCACCAAGGGGCGATCGCAGTCCAGAGCCAACTTGGTCATGGCACAACCTTTACAGTCACCTTTCCCAACTAAAACCCTAGTCAGATGGGCTAAGGGAACTCCAACAAATAAAACCGCCAAAAACCCCACAGGCTCAAGCCTGGGGCTACACGGACAAAGCCTGTCCTGCGCGGGCTCAGGACAGGCCTGCGCGGAGTCAGAGTGTTTTGTTAGGTGCGATCGCATCGGATATGGATGATTTATTTGTGGGAATACCCTAAGACAAAAGAATCACGGCAGAGCGAAGCCCCAGACATGGCATCGTAAGAGCTTTCTTACCCTTTTCTTACGGTTCTCTTACGATTCAAGTACAATAAGTTTAGTTCACCGAAACAGGCTGAACCGGCTGGAACGGTTATTTGCTTTCAGGTGTTGCCCTCAAGCAACGCCGTCAGGAAGGAATGGCGTTTGATGTTCAACCCTAACCAACATAAAAAATGGAGGATGATCACAATGAAATTATGGAAAGCGGCATTGATAACGTTAAGTGGTTTGATCGCTGTCAGTGTGATATCCAATGCTCACGCGCAACAAGACAATTCTTTTACCGGAACAGTGGAGAGGGTGTGGGAAGATGGCTTTCGGTTGAATACAGGCGATCGCTCCGTCCGGGTTGATGCCTGGGAGCTTTGTGGGGACTCTACAGCAAGCCATATCAGTGTAGAGGATCAACTGACGGTCACAGGTGAATTTGAGTTGGGTGAATTTGATGCCTTTTCCATCACCCGTCCTGATGACACAGCGGTTTGCTCCCAGGAAAAGTGATGTGCGGTTGAAATGTGGCAGGTTGATTCGCCGATGGAGGGGAGCAATTTCCCAGAGGGGAATTAAACCAGCCGACTGGAGGAGCAATTGCCCTTCATCAGTCCGGAGAACATCGGCGAAAGCCTCCCCGATGGGGACGCGACGATTATCCCGGGGATAGATTAGTGTAATCGTTTAGGTGAGGGGATAGCGACCCGTTATCTGAAAAAATCGGAGACTTAATTGGGGCGATCGATAGTCAAATGGAACCTCATCATCAAGTTCATTCAACTGATTTTGCCGAACAGATTGATAAGAAAAACAGGGTTTCTGACTGACCGAATGTAGGGGTTTTGCCTGATCACCCTTTTCAGGCGATCGCATTGTTTCCCTACAAATACACCTTGACAGATCTAGAGAAAAAGCACCAAGCCCCTACTACAGGGAACGGACTACAGTTAATACAGTCTGCTCAAAATTGGCGGCAAGGGTACAAAGTCCTTTGACTTTTGTCCAATGCTGGGTAATGTGTGGCGCATGGGCTTGGTAATCTCGCTTGTTTTTCTTGATGCGCTTTCCCTTGGGTAGGTTTGCCAGTCTATTCTCTAGGTTGACATCGCACTCGCCCTTGGCTAGGAGGGTATGCCCTGGAGCGAGTACCGCTGCGGCTAACCAAGTGCCGGAGGACTGGGCAGGCAGGCAAAACAGTGTCCGATCGCCTGGTGTAGCTTGTCCTAACCAGCTTTGAATCACGCTCATTAGAGCAGCCACCGTATCGGCTACGGGAGGACAGGTCTCAGAGCAGGGGAGAGTTCCCCAGTTGTTCTGCTGCGCTAGTTCTGTCACCCCTGCTCCACAGTTGTCATATTGAAAAGTCGATACATCCACATCTACATGAATGATCAGCAAGTCAAAGCCACTCAAAGTGGGGTCAGTATCCAGTGAGCCATTATACCTCTGTTGCGCCGCGTGACACCATTTCAGCACACCGCCCCAACCGCCTCCCATTTGTGGTTGAGTCGCTTCCGGTTGCAGGAGCGTGATGATAAATGGATGGGGTAACACGGCTTTGAGGGCAGCTTGAATCACTTCAAAATCCGTTGGCCCTTCGGCTACTAGGGCAATTTTTAACGGATCAGACATTGGGTAGCGCTCCTAGATGCCCCATGACCCAGAGGCGTGATAGGGGATATTGCTGGTTCAGTTGAGTGAGTTCAGGGGTGAGTGTGAGGCGACGGATACAGGTTTGACCGTTGCTATTGCGCTCTACCACAAATAGGCGCACCTCAGAATCAAGTAAATTCAGACCATCAAGGGCGGCGGGATTATGGGCGGTAAACAGGAGTTGGCGATCGCTCTCATTATCCTGAAGCCAGCCCGAAAGACGGGAAATCAGCCGTGCCAGCAGCCGGGGATTCAGGGCTTGATCCAGATTGTCGATCGCCAGCAGTCGGGGAGCTTGGGGTAAGAGGCACAGCACCGCCGCCAAAATGACATAAAGTGAGCCTTCGCTGGCATCGTAGGCGGTGAGTTCATTGCGGCTTTGGTTCATAAAGCGATCGCTGAATTTCAGGAGGAGCTTAGTCCGAGGCACCTTGGGTGAGAGCAGATTCGTTCCATAGCTGGTGGTTTGGATATCAGCCACCCAGTCAATCAACTCTAGCACTTGCTCCAGAATCTCCTCACCCTCTTCCCCTCTACCCTCTAAATGTTGGCGCAGGGTGGCAAACCCTTCGGCGAGTAGTCCACCGCTCACACCCAGGGGGAGGCGCGATTGTTGGTCCGGGACAATGCCACGCAGAGTGGGAGTGTTAGGGCAGTAAATGGCAAATTCCTGGAGGCGCTGCATCAGTTGAGCCGCCGGATTCTTGGGGTCTATATCCACCAACTGCAAGGCAGCCAAACCAGCTTTGGGGTTGAGGTTTTTCTTGTTGCGAATTCCATCAGAAAGGATTTCCTCATAGCCGTCACTGAGGACTTCGGTTTTATACGACCAAGCGGGTTCCGGGGAATCCAGGGGGTTAAGCAAAGAAACGCGATACGCTTCGTTACCCGAGCCGGTGACCTCAATGGCAATATGGGCAGGAGTGCGATCGCTCGCAAAGGAGCTTTTATACAGCCTGGGTAAGCCCGCCCGCACCCCACGACGCAGCAGGCTTTCATCATCAACCACCCCATTGGCTGCGGCTCCTAAGACTCCCAGGGCTTCTAGGAGGTTACTTTTGCCCGATCCATTAGCACCGATGAAGCAATTCACTCTGCCGAGTTCTAGGGTGGCGGAGTAAATGGACTTGAAGCCTCGGATTTTCACCTCGCGGATCATCGTCATAGTATGTTATTCCATCCTCCCCAATGGGGCAGTAACCCCTACTTCACTGGTTAAAATAAAACTATTATGCCACGGGAGACGCCATGATGATTGGTGGTTAATTGAGTTTGAGGAAGTAGGAGCATTTTTCTGAATTTCAAGAGGAGGGTGTTCCCCAAAAACTATTAGTTACAACGTTTTATTTCTCATCTTTATGCTCAGGCGATCGCTTTTACTTGTGCCGAGAAACCCGGTTTCTAGGGAAATATTAGTAAAGATGCAGAATCCCTAAAAGAAACCCGGTTTCTGAGTCTCAGGCGATATGGTATCCGCAACTAGCAGCGATCGCTCCCCAGGCTGCTAATATTTAAGGCTATGTAGGGTGTGTTAACCTCTCCCACAAATGATGGGAATAACCCAAATCTGCCGTGACACATTAACATTGAGCGGTGTTAACATAGGAGCAAGCAAACTGAGTCAAATTATGTCATCACATACCATTACCCTATCTGAACACACTTACCAAGCTCTTTTAGCCGTTGCCGAAAAACAAGGTTTAACTCCTGAAAATTGGATTTTGTCTCAACTTGATCTGCCCCAGTCTGAAGCCGAACCTTTATCTGAAAAAATCGGCGATTTAATTGGGGCTATTGATAGTCAAGCTGAACCATTACATCAGTTTCAGTCAACTGATTTTGGCGAACAGATTGCCACAAAATTATCTAAACAAGGACTGCAACGACCATGATTTTAGTTGACACTGGTCCTCTCATTGCTCTGATTGACAAAGGTCAGGGAGAAGCCCATGTTAAATGCGGCGTTCAAACTTACAAAACACTGACGGGTTCTCTTTTAACAACCTGGCCTTGTTTTACGGAAGCGATGTACTTCTTATCAGAATTGCGAGGTTGGTCAGCACAGGCAATTTTATGGGAGTTTATCAATAGAAAAGCCTTGGATATTCATACAGCAAATGAAGCAGAATGTCAACGGATGAAAGTTTTGATGGAAAAATATCAAGATATCCCGATGGATTTAGCAGATGCTTCTCTGGTGGCTGTGGCAGAAAGTCAAAAAATTAAGCGAATCTTTACATTAGATAGTGATTTTTATGTTGATCGACTATATGATAAAGAGGCTTTTGAAGTTATCCCAAACTAAGAGACTCTGACAGAAGCTTTCTGAGTGTAGGTAATATATCCGCAAGGCGCGATCGCTCTTACTTATGCAGAGAAACCGGGTTTCTAGTCAAATCTTAGTCAAGATATAGAAACCCTGAAAGTAACCCGGTTTCTGAGTCTCAGGCGCGATCGCTCCCCCGGCTGCTAAAAAGAGGTACTAGAGTTTGAGTAACGCTCGAAATCCTGCTTATTGAAAATGAGCATCAGCGGTTAGTGCGTCCGTTATCCCTCGATTTTGCATTACAATAAATGACACACAATCTACTAACCCCCATTCTTGATCAGGGCGTTGTTTAAACAACCGAAAAGCCGCCAAATATAAGTCTTTAGTTAAAGGGATAATTTTAACATTCGCATCGCTTTCTAGGGATTCCAAGAGTTGAATGGCTGCCCTTCTATATTTTGATTTAGACAAGGCATTCCCAATTTCCAATAAAATAGCATCAGTCGTTACTAGCCCGGTTTGATGAGTTTCTAGTTGAGTGGCTAATTCAACGGCTTTACCATGATGTTGGTCTGTAATGGAAGATTAAGCAATGGCAAAAGAGGTATCTAAGAAGACTTCATTCATGGTCAGCCAGATACTGGTCAATATTCTCGGACCAATCTGGAGCGCCTTGTAACTTTAAGGACTGGGCTGTTTGTAGAAAGGTCTTGGGGGTGTATTTAGGGGGCGATAGGGTTTCTACGGTAATTTTCACTCTTGTTCCTACTTCTAGGTTTAAGGGCGACTCTAATTTCAAGGATTGACCATCAAATATGGCAGTGATTTCTTGACTGTTCATGGTTATATTGCCTGGAAAAGTAGGGTTGAGAGTTTCGGTTTACAGCGATTGTACCTCGGAAACCGATTTTTGGGCAAAATCTCTGTGGGGATGCAGAAACTCCGGTAGAAGCCTGGTTAGAGTAAGTGATATGGCATCTGTCACCCTGGGCGATCGCTCTCAACTTTGTAGGTTGGGTGAAACGCAGTGAAACCCAACAGCAGTTAAAGATGGTGGTGTTGGGGTTGGTTTCAGACCCCTAACTACTACTCTATGAGGATGTTTTGATGGCGGTGGATGAGTCGATTACTTAATGATGTGGCGATCGCTTTTACTTATGCAGAGAAACCTTCTAGCAAAATCTTGGTGAGGATGCAGAAACCCTGAAATAAACCCGGTTTCTGAGTCTATGCAGCGGCAAATATTCTCAGTCCTTAGCATTTGCAGATCCTTTCAGCCCGCTATAAGAGAATTGTTAGACATGACTTCATCGAATTGGCAGCTTACGAATACGCACAGAATCATCATTAATTGTCACCGCCGCACCTTCTGTCAGTTCTGTTTTCACATTCGGTAAAACATCTAGGAGTTTTTGTGTAACCAAATCGGGTTTTACAGAAGACAACCGTAATGTTATCAAACTGGGCAGTCCATAATTGCTGAGAGCTACCAGCATGGAAAAATCTAGGTCTTGGGTTAAAACAACCCTACCTTGTACTCTCGCAAGTTCCAAAATCTCCGCATCACCAGCAGTCGCAGGTAATAAATCTGTAGTGCGTAATCGTAGCCCTGTGCCTTTAAATCCGCAACTGTCAAAGGAGAAATATGAACGTCGGCAATTAAACGCAGAGGACTCATACTGAAGTAAAGCTAACAATCCGATCGGATACCGCCCAGGCTGCATAATTGAGAGCCTGACGAATGTCTTCTTCCTCCAACTCTGGATACGAGTCTAAAATTTGTTAAACCGATAACTGACTAGCGAGTAGCTTCAGGACAAATTCTACCGTAAGCAGCATTCCCCGGATTGTTGGTTGTCCAAGGCACACCGCTGGGTTGATGATAATACGATCTAGTTCGGCGATCGCCATAAGACTCCTTGAAGTATCCTGACTTTTCTCCATTATGACATAAGGGCGATCGCTCTGTACCCAGAAACCTTCTAGGGAAATCTTGGTAAAGATGCAGAATCCCTGAAATAAACCCGGTTTCTGCGTGCCATTCGCGTTTTTTTCACAAGTCATCCTCTGTGAGATTGGCGATTTTCATTAATGCCTTTAAAGTGCCAATTTTTAAGTCCTGATTACTATGAACCGGAATAGAGAGAATTTTTTGTTCTTGGGGATTCTCGTAAATCTAGTGGCTTCCGGTAATTCTCTGTAAAATCCAGCCTTTCTTCTCCACAATTTTGATTTTTTTTCGAGTAGGGGCGAAGCATGACCGCAGATATGCGATTAATTAAAAACAGTAATTTATTACGGTCATGCTTCGCGCTTCCACAATTTCGTCTGTTGCCTCTGTTTTCTTCAAGTTATTATTAGCAAGACTCAGCCACCCTTCAACGGCGTCTTGTAAATTATGCGTAACCTCTTCCCAGGTATCGCCTTCGGTAATGCAACCGGGAAGGGCTGGAACTTCTGCCCAATAACCCCCTTCTTCGGCTGGATGAATAATGGCTTTAATTTTCATAAACTTAGCTTAATAAATTCCTTAAGTTCAGTCTAGCAGGATTCAGGGATTGACATGATGTGCCAAAACTAGCATAATTGAAGCATGAGTGAATTACTAAAACCAGTTGAGTGGGTTGGCAGTTCTCTTGAGGATTTAAAGGAGTTCCCGGAGGAGGTTCGGCAAGGTGTTGGTTATGCGCTATATCTAGCTCAATGCGGTGAAAAGCACCCGTCTGCGAAACCACTCAAAGGCTTTAATGGGGCTGGGGTGCTTGAAGTTGTCGAAGATTTTGACGGAGACACTTATCGAGCGGTTTATACTTTCAAGTTAGCTGGTGTGGTCTATGTCCTACACGCTTTTCAGAAGAAGTCAAAAAAAGCAATTGCAACGCCTAAGCAGGATATTGAGCTAATCGAGGCAAGGCTTAAACGTGCCAAAGAACATTACGAGCGAAAATTACATCAATCAGTAGGAAAAATATGAATGAACCCATTAAAGTACAAGCAGGCAGTGGCAATGTCTTCGCAGATTTAGAGTTAGAAAATTCTGATGAATTACTGGTCAAGGCAGAACTTGCCCGGAGAATTAGTGGTATTATCGCCGACCAAAATATGACTCAAACTGAGGCGGCAGAAATGTTAGGAATTGACCAGCCTAAAGTGTCGGCATTAGTGAATGGGAAGCTATCGGGGTTTTCCACTACTCGGTTGTTTCGTTTTTTAAATGCGTTGGGTCGGGATGTGGAAATCGTAGTCAAACCGAAGTCTTTCAGACAAGCTGAAACACGAGTGGTGGCGTTGTAATGGAAGTAATAGAAGATTAAAGGCGATCGCTTTTACTTATGCAGAGAAACCTTCTAGCAAAATCTTGGTGAGGATGCAGAAACCCTGAAATAAACCCGGTTTCTGAGTCTATGCGATCGCCTTTTTCGTTCTTTGGCGAGGGAATTTAAGGAGGGCAGACATTCACACCAATGATATAATTAGGTAATATCCCGAAGTTTCATTATGCACGTTATCACACGCAAACGACGAAGATGAATTTGCAGCCAAGTACCCGGACACAGAAAGCGCATTGGCCCGTTGGTATCAACTGGTGAAATCAGGAAAATTTAATTCCTTTGTTGAACTTCGTAGCGAGTTTCCCAGTGCTGACCAAGTTGATAATCTCACAGTGTTTAATATTGGTGGGAACAAAGTCCGGTTAATAGCCGCAATTCACTATAATCGACAAAAACTTTATATTCGGGCAGTTTTGACCCATGCAGAGTATGATCAAGGAAAATGGAGAGAGTAAAAATGTTGAGCATTGATGAAACTCAAAAATTGTGGCAGCCCCTAGCAACTAAATTAGTCATTCCCCGCGATGAAGCTAGTTATCAATATTTGGTTGACTGGCTCGATCAATTAATTGATGAGGTGGGAGAAAATGAAGCCCATCCCTTGGCTTCACTGATGGATATTCTCGGTGTTTTAATTGAACAATATGAAACCGATCGGGTTCCTGAACTTCAAGACTGATGGTTTCATTTCTGGTAATCGATCGCGCTTACTTTTGCCGAGAAACCGGGTTTATAGTTAAATCTTGGTAAAAATGCAGAATCACTAAAAGAAACCCGGTTTCTGAGTCTCGGCTAAGTTGATTTGTGGCTGGGTTTCTTTGTTTATCCACCCAAATATCCTCCACTCCAACGGGTTTTTACACCGGGTTGGCGCGATAACGTAACAACTTCTCTGCCGCTTTCTGCTTGCTTTTTGCGGAGGTCTTCAAAAATGGCATTTAAATCGTAGTTGAAAGACTTGGCATATGCTTCGCGAATTTGGTGGATTTCTTCGACAATTTCATCTTTCCACATAGACTAATCTCCCATGAGTTCGTTTGGCGTACAGAGAACAGGCAAAACATAGCCATAATCGAGACTAATTTCGGCGAGTTTTCCTTGAATCTGGGCATTGGCGATATGCTTGCAGTTCCATGTTAACAAATAATCCATGCCGTGAACAGTGGCGGCAGCGATGTGGATCGCGTCTATCTTGGCTTTAGGGGGCAAATTGCTTTGGGCTAAAAATTGTGCTGCCAAACCTTCTACCGCTTGATTCAAAGCCAGCAAAGGAAAATCCCTTAAAATCTCTAATCGTTGGGCGGCGATCGCTGGATCTCCTTGTGCCACTTCGTCTAAAATGGCTTCTGATGTATAGAGAGTGAAAGCATTCCGGCGTAGTTCCCACCAGTCCCTTGTAATCTCCATGTTGGCAGCGATAATCAAGTTTTTGGTCGATCTAGCGGTGAGATACCCTAAAATACTGGTTTCGATGTAAACAGTTTCATTCATATAGATAAAAGTCAAGTCACTCTATTTTATGCTCAGGCGATCGGGTTGTGCCGAGAAACCGGGTTTTTAGGGAAATCTTCGTAAAGATGCAGAATCCCATCAGAGAAACCCGGTTTCTGTATTCCGCGTCGCTCCCCCGGCTGGTAAGATTTAAGCAGGAGATTTCAGCCTAGGAGAGTTACCCATGAGTTTAGTAATTTCCGATGACCTAGTAAAGGCGAGTGGCTTTTTATGAAAATGAGCTATTGTTGGAAATTGTGCTGATGTTGTTTCAGCAAGATCAAATCAGTTTGGGGAAAGCCAGTGAGTTATTGGGGCTACATCGGATGCAGTTTCAAAATCTCTGTTAGGATAGAGAATCCCTAAAAGAACCCAGGTTTCTGCTTTCCCCCACTTCAAATTGTCCAATCTTCTATTGCTAATCCTGTCACTTTGCTAAAGTCTCGATGATTACGGGTTAACAAAATCAGTTCCCGAGAAAGTGCGATCGCTGCAATTCTCGCATCCATCTGAGCCAGTTGAATCCGTTGGGAGTTCAACTGTTCTAAGGTTTGGGCTGCGATCGCATCAAAAGAGAGAAGGGGTAATCGCTGAAAATCAGCTACTAGCCTTACCATTATCTCATAGCCCTTAACCAATTCATTGGGATAACGAGCGCGGTTAATATAGGCATGACAGCCCAGCATTTGTTCCTGAATTGTGATAATTGAAATGGCAAAATCAGAGAGGGGATATTGAGCCATTCGTGCCATCAGATTGTGATAATCTGCCCCAGATTGACGTTGAAGAATGCTTAGGTGATCTGTATCTAATAAATATCTCATTCCATTTCTGGTGCGTTTAATACAGACTCATCGCCTCGGCGAATGGCTTCCCCTAATGCGAGGATCTCTTCAAAAGCTGGTTCATCCTTAAAAGAACCGCTAATTTGCTCTAACCAGTTGCTCGATTTCGGAGGGGCAATCTGTTGTTGAATTTGAGTAATGGCTGCTTCCACTGCTGCCATGCGTTCTTCTAGTGAAGTGTGGGTTGTCATGGATTTCAAAAAGTGGGTAGGGTTGCATTTCTATTGTATCGCAAGGCTTGAAGTGCAGAAAAACCTTCTGACCCTCTGTGACCATATAGAAATCCATCAGAGAAGGTTTCTGAGTCTAGCCGAGATGGCATCCGCAATTGGAGGGCGATCGCTCCCCCGGCTGCTAAGATTTAAGCAGGAGATTTCAGCTTAGGAGAGTTTACTATGAGTTTAGTGATTTCCGATGACCTAGTAAAGGCCAGTGGCTTTTCTGAAAATGAGCTATTGTTGGAAATTGTGCTGATGTTGTTTCAGCAAGATAAAATCAGTTTAGGCAAAGCCAGTGAGTTAGTGGGTCTGCATCGGATGCAGTTTCAAAAACTGATTTCTGAGCGTGGTATTTGCGTCCATTATGATAGTGATGAGTTTCAGGAAGACCTCAAAACCTTAGAGGAAACGGAGTGGCCATGATTGTTGTCAGCAACACTTCACCCATTTCCAATTTAGCAAAGGTCGAGCAACTTAGCCTAATGCCTCAGCTTTATGGTAGGATTTTAATTCCCTGTGCGGTGCATGAGGAATTATTGGATTCCAGGGCGGGGGAAACTGTGATTACAGCAGTGCGATCGGCAACTTGGCTGGATATTCAATCCGTACAAAATCAAAGGTTAGTTAATGATTTAAAAACCCGTGTCAATGTGGGAGAGGCTGAAGCCATTGCACTGGCGATCGAAATGAAAGCAGCCCGCTTAATTATTGATGAACGGTTGGGTAGACAAACTGCCAGAGAGTTTGGGGTAAAGATTACTGGAGTTTTAGGAATTCTTCTCTTAGCAAAGCGCCAAAAAATAATTACGCAAGTTCAGCCTATTATGGATAGTTTAATGCAACAAGCAAATTTCCGCATTAGTAGCCAACTGTATGCAGATGTTTTGATGGCTGCGGATGAGTTGGTCACTTAACAATGTGGTGATTCCTTTTACATCTGATAGAGAATCGTTAGCTACCAGTTCCGGGGCGGTGCGTAAGCGTGCCATCGGTGTGCCGGTGCGCTCATTGAACCGTTTGCCACAATTACGACACTTGTAGCGCTGTTGGCGTTGGCCGCTACGGATGGCGCTGCCGTTTTTCACGGTCTGTTCACTCTGGCAATGGGGACATTTCATCGATTATACCTCATGCATTGCCACCCTTCTAAACGATCACCTTCTAAGACACCAGTGCCGGCACTAAGGAAACAGCGATCGCACCTCTAGGATACAGTCTGGGAAGGCTAGGGGGGCGATCGCGCCACCGTTGAGAACTTGGCGATCGCGGTAATGTGTTGGACTCGGTTGGCGATCGCGTTCGAGTTGTCGTTCCTTGAGGTTGATAATCCAGTATTCGGCGATGCCTTCAGCGGCGTAGAGAGGGGCTTTGACGGTGCGATCAAATGCTAGAGTGGGGCGGGATATTTCGATGAGCCAGAAAATATCATCGGCGCTGGGATGGCGATCGATGTAGCGTTCCCAGGTTCCGGTGACAATGGCGATGTCGGGTTCGGGTTCCGACTGACTTAGGGTAATCGGTGCGGGGGGACGCACTAGGGCGCGATCGCCAAGCATCTGACTGAGGCGAGTGACGAGGGACCCCCAGCTATAGGTGTGATCGGCGGATTCAGGAGCCATTTCCAGGATTTCTCCGGCGAGTTCGACACGCCGTTGGGCGAGGATGCCGGTGTTGACGATTTGGTGGTAATCCTCGATCGACCACTGTAGGTGACGTTTTAGGGGGGTGGTTGGCATGGGCGATCGCGCTTTTTTTACAAGTCATTCTCTGTGAGATTGACTATTTTTATCAATGCTTTTAACGTGCCGATTTTTAAGTCCTGATTACGGTGGACAGGAATAGAGATGATTTTGGGTTCTTAGGGATTCTTGTAAATATAGTGACTTCCGGTAATTCGTTCTAAAATCTAGCCCTTCTTTTCCACAATTTTACAAAGTTGTTTTCCGGAAATGGACTTCATACAGCAATTTCGACGATTTTGTTGGTTGGCTCTATATTTTTCGAGCTATTATTTGCAACATTCAGCCAACCTTCAACAGCGTCTTTTAAGTTCTGCGTTACCTCTTCCAAGGTATCGCCTTCAGTAATGCAACCCGGCAAGGCTGGGACTTCGGCCCAATACCCCCCTTCTTCTGCGGGATGAATAATGGCGTTAATTTTCATACACTTAACTTCATCAGGAGTAGGGGTCGAGAGAGATGTCGCCATCTCCCCCTCCCATACAAAACCGTACATGAGACTTTCACCTCATACGGCTCCTAGTTTGACCGTCTCCTTGTTAAGAGTACAGCATCATCTCTTCATCAAGAGCTGTTTTATCGTCGTGACAATGGCGGTGTAATAATTGAAGATTCTTGTAGTCATCCTTTCCGCCTTGGCTTCTAGGTACAATGTGGTCTATTTCAATTAAGTCTGATGGGGTAAAGAATTGCCCACACCAGGTACATCTACCTTTTTGTTTTTTGAGTAGTTTTGCTACCCTAATTGGCGTGTCGATTGCTTGTCCTTTCCTGGTTGCCCAGTAAGTCCAATTTCCGTCGTATGGTGTTGCGTCGGGGCGTATTAGGGTATGTCTGACAATTGGAGTCCAGTTATGTTTGAATAGATGTAACCCATCTTTGGTTTGGAATAGCCAATTTTCGTGTCTTTCTTTCCCATTGCTAAGTTTAATTGTTCCATGTCTGAAATAATTACTTAGCTTTTCGTGATTTGCCTTTCCGCATCTTGATACTGTCCATGCCTTTAACATTTGCCAGATTGTTTTGTCTAGCTTATTGAAGGTCTCTGTTGAGACTACCGCTGAGTAATAATTTGACCATCCCCGAATAATTGGATTTAGTCTACTAATCAAGGCTGATTGAGGTGCTGTTCTATGTTGTTTAATCACACCTTTAATCACTTCTGTGTGGGCTTTAACTGCTTTGTTGCTGGGTTTTATGTGGGTTTTATGTCCGATTAATCGACTCTTAGGCCCCCCTGTTTTCCCAGATTTATACTTTCCTACGGGATATTGCCTGATATTGAATCCTAGAAAATCAAACCCAGGTTCCTCAATCTTGCCATTATACTCAATAGGATTGAGTGTGTGACATATTCGGGTTTTTTCAGGTCTAATCTCTAGTCCTACAGGTTTTAGCCATATAGAAATAGCAGTCATGCACTGTTCAATGATTCCTAGGTCTTTGGAGATGACCACAAAATCATCGGCATATCTTATAAGGTTTACCTGATTGGTGCTGCCTTTATTTGGATACATTTCTTTGACTAACCTTTCTATTCCATCCAGTGCGATGTTGGCTAGTAGTGGACTTATTACTCCTCCTTGGGGTGTCCCTGCTTCTGTATCCTCAAATACACCGTTATCTAGCACGCCAGCTTTGAGCCATTGTTTCAGGTCTCTCTTCAAGCTGCTTGGACAATGAATTTTGGACAATAGGTAATCATGGTTTATTCGGTCAAAGCATTTTGCTATATCAGCATCAAGAACATAGTATTGTCCTTGATTTATGGCAGTATATATTCTACTTATTGCATCTTGTGCTGACCGTCCGGGTCGGAACCCATAGCTTGTGCCTTCAAACCTCGATTCCCATTCAGGTTCGAGGGCCGACTTAACCAAAGCTTGCCTTGCTCTATCTTGGATTGTGGGTATGCCTAGTGGGCGTTTTTCATCCCTACCAGGTTTTGGAATCCACACCCTTCGCAGTGGTTTTGCTTTGAGGTTTCCCTTAATGTTTTTGACAATTTCTAACCTTTGTCTTGGAGAGATTGCTCTTACTCCATCAACCCCGGCTGTTTTCTTGCCTTGATTATCTTGGGTCACTCGCCGCACTGCTAAGAGCCGGGCATAATACGATTTCACCAATAGACGTTGCAACCTTCGTGCCTTTGCGTCTTGTCCCGATTTAGCTGCTTGAAATATACTCTTTTGGAGCTTGAAAACTTTCCGTTGAACCTTAGTCCATGGGATTGCCTTCCATGCGTTGTTCGTAGTCTTGATTGGTTTGGGTTTACCAAATCCTTTCTTTAAACTCGCTATCGCCATTTTGACTCTTATTAGACTCTATTCTTACAATCAAACCGTGACCTGTTAGCATATCCCTACCATTACAGCAGGGCGTTGGCTTCTGGTCACATCTCACATCCTCTAGGACTTGCGGTTACACTTATCCCTACTGATATCTCGACCAGATAATCAGAGTCCAGGAGGACTTAAAACGTTCCGTTTATATGGGCATTCCATCTTTAGATTTGTCCTCTCCACCGGGGTACTTTTAAAGGTCTGTGTAGGTAGTAAAAAAAAACCCCTACTTTTCCCCTTACTCTTTTGAGCGCAGCGTATCAACCTATTTCGCTACTTACTCTTTACGATGGTTCAAGCCAGACATTCGGTTTCCCTAATCATGGATGGTTGGCAGTGGTCTCGTTTCTGGTGTTAGGTTGCACCTCGGAGCCTTCCGTTCCCCGCTTCAATCCTGGGGTTGTGATTCCCAAAACTGGGGGTGGCTATCGCCGTTACCCTAATTTCCTAACTTTTACTTATCCATTTCTGGACATCCTATAAGGAATTTGTATGAGTTAGTTTGTTTTGACCTTGGGTTCCCTGCCTTGATTTGTATCGTAGGATACTAATCGTTGGGACATATAAACAGTTATGAGGATGGTCAGGAGTGCGCTCCTTATATTCAACCAAGGGGTTGAAGTCCCCACCAGGCGGTTATTTCGGGTATTGCAACCCTATTTCATGCCTGAACGTCTCGCACTTCTTAAGTTGAGTATAGCAGGATGACAGGTGATAGTCTGGGAAGGCTAGGGGGGCGATCGCGGCTTAATCACGCCAAGTCAATCCATTTATTCTGAGTAAATATACTCATCTCGTAACTGAGATTCAGCCAATTTCATAGATTGAAATTCGCCGATTACAATATCCCATAACCATGGCTGGGGTAGTTTTGTTCCCCAGACAGTAATGGGGGCGACTTCGATCAGGCTTAGATATCGCTCTCGTCACCGCTGAATTTTATGCTAGAATAGGGTAATTTATACTTAACAATTTGCTGGAGATAAAGCCATGATTGATTGGCAAAAACAAATTGAGAGAAACCCAAATATTTGTCATGGAAAACCTTGTATTAAAGGGACTAGGATTATGGTTTCGGTCATTCTGGATAACCTGGCTGAGGGATTGACATTAGCAGAAATTGTTGAGGACTATCCACCGTTAACTTTAGAAAATGTCCGCTCGGCGATCGCTTATGCTGCGGCATTAGCAAGAGAAGAAGAACTGTCGCCAACGCGATAATAATGATCTTAGTAAAATTAGACGAGAATCTTAGTATTACCCATGCGGAGTTTCTCCGAAATCAAGGTTACGATTGCGATCGAGTGACTGATGAAGGATTGTCTGGTGAAGACGACGAAGTTGTATGGCAGCAAGCTTGTACTGAGGGACGCTTTTTTATTACTCTCGACTTAGATTTTTCTGATGTCCGACGTTTTCCACCCGGAACTCATCCGGGAATTTTACTGTTGCGTTCTCGCTGTGGAAGTCGTCAGGCAGTGCTTGATGTTTTGCAGCGGGTTGTTCGGGACTATCCACTCGCGACTTTACAGGGTTGTCTAGTGGTGGCAGATGAAAGACAAACCCGAATTCGTCGTCCGTCTGTTTGAGGCTGATTTTAGGCAAATAAGAAAGCGATAAGCCCAAAGAGGAGAGCTTCCGCTTACTGCATTAAAACCAACAGCCAGAAACCGGGTTTCTCTGAAAAATCTCTGCCATTCCACCAAAATTATCATCCGATTCCCGGTTTCTTTTTCGCAGGGAAAGAGGCGATCGCCTATCTGAAAATAAAATAGCGATCGCCTTGTCTCAGAAACCGGGGACTTAGAAACCGGGTTTCTTTTTGTGCTGCCACAGTAGGGGCTGGTTTTAAACCCGCCCCTACATTTCCACAACAGAAACCCGGTTTCTTTTTCGCAGCAAAAGAGCGATCGCGCAGCGTCCCGGAGGGAATCGCCTTTCTTGCCAATAAAAGAGCGATCGCCTCTTGGAAAATAAAAGAGCGATCGCTTTTTACTCCGTTACCAAATATCAAAAAATATCAAATAAAATGCTTATAATTAAAATAAAATATGTAATTACCAATAATTATAGAATATATTTATCGTCAATAGTATATGACAATTTTAATAATTAATTAAAGCTGCTTAAAGCAAGATAATTCATGTAAATAGATAAAGTAAAAGACATAATTGTAATATTTATGTCCGTTTTTTTTTGAATAAAGTATTGGTTTTTTAGAAAAAATTAGATAACCTGAATAGATAGACACCGACTGGTGGTTTCTATGTCATGGATCTACTAGAGGTGGGTTTAGATGAAGTTGGTCTTAAGTTCTCAAAATGTCAATGAGTATCTGATAGAGAATGGGTTATGCGATCGCTCCTTAGAAAATCCGGGAGTAGAGCAGGTTCCGGCTAAAAATTTTAACTTATTGGTGACTTTGCCAGAAGGTCGAAAGTTACTGGTGAAACAAGAACAATTTATCAATTCAGAAAAAGAAACTGTGGGCGAGTTTTTTGGGGAATGGCGAATCCCCAAATTTCTACATAACTTTCCTGAACTTGACCATTGGCGTGCTTTTCTACCAGAATTACTGCTGCACGATGCTGAGAACTCGATTTTAGTTTCTACTTATCTGGATAATTATCAGGATTTAGCAGAGTTTTACTCTAAAAACAATCTCTTTCCTACTCAGGTTGCTGCTCAAATCGGCAGTTGTTTGGCGACAATTCACCGTGATACCTGGAATCAGAGTATTTATAGGGAATTTTTTGTCCAAGAAGAGGTTACTGGAAAACCTAAAGTATCTCCGCTATTATTAGAGAGTTTAGAACGAATCGGACCAGAAATTTTTGGCATGGCTCCGATGGGTGGATTAAAGTTTTTTGCGCTCTATCAACGATATGATAGCTTAGGGGAAGCAGTTCATCAAGCCAGTGAGACTATCTCTCCTGTTTGTCTGACTCACAATGACATTAAGCTGAATAATATTCTTCTGAATCGAAACTGGGAAGATATTAATGGAAATGCGATCCGGTTGATTGACTGGGAAAGGTCTGATTGGGGAGATCCAGCGTTTGATTTGGGAATGGCGATCGCCAGTTATCTACAAACTTGGTTGGGTAGCTTAGTGATTAGTAATTCTCTTAGTATTGAAGAATCTTTGCGACTAGCGACTACTCCCCTAGAATTAATTCAGCCATCTATCGGCGGGTTAACTTTAGCTTATTTAGAAACTTTCCCAGAAATCTTAAAATATCGGCCTGATTTCTTAAAGCAAGTCGTACAGTTGGCAGGTTTTTCTTTAATTATCGGAATTTTGGCGATGGTTCAGTATCAAAAAACCTTTAATAATACCGGAATTGCTATGCTTCAGGTAGCCAAGGCTTTGTTATGTCGTCCTGAATCATCAATGCCCACTATTTTTGGGGCTACTGCTACTCAGTTAAATCAGATCGGTTCTTCTGTTGTTGAAAAAGTTTAATATCGTTTAATATCTTGAAAGATTATGTCATTACTTAATTCTCAATCCCATCAATTAGCCTCTGAGGTCAAAGGTCGATTAAAGGAAGTTTTGTCAGACATTGTTGAAAATGTCGAAATTTCCGCTGATTTTTCGATTCGTCATCCTAACTATCAACCCTGGGAAATGCCCGCTGAGATGTTATCTCGCATTCAGGCTTTACCCAAGGAAATGCAGAATAAGTATATGAGTTTACAGTTGCGGAGTTTTCTCTATGGCATTTATTATAATGGTTCCATGCAAGCATCGCAAGCATTGGGTTCTGAAAATAAGGGTCAGCAATTAGATTTGGAGAATAATAGTTTTGCTGGCGTAGCTATGGATTTTTATGTGCAGTTAGAGGAAGCGAATAAGGGTGAGGGTTATTTTGATTCGGGTTGGTCGGTTTTGAGAGAGGAAACCGATGGCAGTTTGGCTGTAACTAAGGGGGATTTGCGGCTGCATATTCAACGGGAAAAGCATCTTCAAGAGTCTGAACAAGCTGCGGCAGTGGGTGATTTTGTGTCAATTATGATGCCGAAAAATTTGGTGCAAAATGGCTTTTATATGGCGGTGGGTAATGCCGGGTTACAGAGGGAGGAAGCTATGGTGCGAGTCTATTTTAATTTTACTCCTGAAGGTGCGGTGGCTGTGATGGCTGGGTTGACTGAGAGGTTAAATCAGGGGGGGATTCCTTTTAGTTTTAAGGCTTTGTATAATCCGGTTGATTATCAACGATATGATGCTGGGGTGCTTTATTTTGGGAAAACCGATTATGAGTTGGTGAGACAGGTTGTAGCTAATGTTTATCAGCAGAATCAGTCTATTTTTAAGCCAGAAATACCTTTGTTTACTCTGGAGTTAGCACCGGGTTTGGGGTTGGCGGAAGAACCGGACAAAAAGTTTGGTAGTGAGGAAAGTTTTGGGATGAATCGCTGTCAGATTATAGCTAATGGGTTGTTGATGGCTTGGCAACAGGGGGATAATTCTGCAACGGGTAGAATGGCTGCTATTTCTGAGCAGTTTTCTGGGTTGGGGATTGATTGGCAGCGTCCTTATTTGAATGCTGATTCTCAGGATGTTTATCGGGGATTTTGCCCGGTTGATGCTAGGTATCAGCGATGACCAGAAACCGGGAAAACCGGATTTCTATGGAAAATCTCTGTAATCCCACCATTCTTGTCATATAAACCCGGTTTCTTTTACCTCAAAGCGCCACCAGAAACCGGGTTTTTACTATTTTTTCCGGCAATTGTGGGTTAAGCACAGAAAAAAACCCGGTTTCTCATGTTTGGTGAAATCAGAGAGCGATCGGTATTTTGGGCAGAGTTCCGCTGGCCGCCAACGACAACTATAAAGCGATCCACTCATCAAGAGAGATGGCGCGATCGATAATTTCCTCAACTTCTCGAATCATCATTCGCAGTTGTGCGACAGAATACTCATCGTTGGAAGGAATCGTTAAGCGATTTTCACCGAAGACCATAAACTGATGTCGAGTTCCAGAAAAAGGTCCATCAAATCCTAGTTGCCGCAACTTTTTGATAAAATCTCTACGCTTACAGGGTATCGACCGGCTCACGAATTGGCTCCTTGTTCAGATCGATGTTGTTGATGATTGGCAGAGTATGACCGAGTTTTAACCCTACTAAAATCCACTCTTCTAGGATTTCGCGTAATTGGCGATCGCACTCGCGTAATGTTGATGCAAATGCGATAACTCCTTTGCAAGATGGAATTCGAGCGACGAACGTGCCGTCTTCGAGTTTATCGTAAGTGGCCATAGACATTGCTGACTCAATGTATTGGCTTAAAATGTAATTTACGCTCATCGCCAAACCTCGTTTAATTTCTTGCTGTCCATTGATTGTCTTTGAGGGATCGCTACAATATCAGTTGTAGCATGAGGTACACCGTGGGGGACAGGAAATTTTAGCGCGATCGCCCATCTCACCAAAGAACAGCCAGAAACCGGGTTTCTTGAGTAAATCTCTGTCATCCCACCATTCTTGTCATAGAAACCCGGTTTCTTTGGGAGCTATTTTTTTGACCCGCCACCACCTGAACCCAGGGGAGGGAAATATTAAAAAAGACATAATTGTGTTAGTTATGTCTCGAAAACAAAGCTCGGTGATACGAGATTATGGGAATTTGCGGTTAGAATCTGCGTAAAATTACGGTGTTTTAGTTGGTAAATTTGAGACATAATTATGCTAGTTAGATGAACTTTAAAGTTGCTAAAACTATTGTCATTGTTCGAGAGTTAGGCAATAATAAGAGTCATAGGGAAAGGCAGATAATAAATCTGATTACCTCAAAGTCAAACTTATTCAAAGAGGAAACAAAAATGGCTAACATTACTATTTCTGACTTACGTCCTACTGGTGCAGATTTGTTCTCAGATTCTGAAAGCTATCTTACGGATTTAAATGATCAAGAAATGATGTGGCTTTTGGGGCAAGGACGTTATCTGGGATTGTCATATCACAAGTTTGATGGAGGTTTGAGCATTGTCTACTGTAAGTGGAGTTAATTAGGAGTCTGTAAGTCGAGTGATGTAGTTGTGCGGAATTAAGGCGCAAAATTCCGCACAATGAGTAATTGTAGAGATACATTTAATTTGGTGTAATAAAACTATTTATAACACCAAATTAATAATAATATCGGCTGAATCAACTTTTTTCTTGACCCACTCACTAAACAAGTCGGAAACAATCTGGAAACGCAACTTATTATCTAACTCTGCCTGAATAATATCCTCGACTAAAATAAGGTGTACTCCCTTGGAAGTCACGATCGGTTTAACAAGCTGTGGTGGGGTTGCAGCAAAAACAGCAGCAGAAACTTCTGGCTGCAAATCCTTACGAGACAATACCCCTCGATATCCCCCTTGGCGACGCAATTCTACATCCTGAATATATTTGTGAGCCACATCATAGAAACTCATTTCCCCTTCCTGAATCGCATAGAATAATTCCATTGCTAAATCTTCATCATCCAAAACCACTTCATACATGACTACCCCCGCATAGTCCAATTGATTATCATAAAAATATGGCTCAACTTTATCGGCAAACAGATGAGCCACCAACTTTTGAGAAATAATGCTCATGTAGGCGACTTCCTCTAAATCATCTACAGATAAATGATGCTTTTCTAACCAAGCAAAAGTTTCTTGGGCGCTATGGAGATTCTGAAGCGACCTCATAGTATCCGCAGCTTTCTGAAGTTCCTCAGTTTCTACTTTGATACCGGCTTCCGTAGCCGCATCAGTAATAATCTTGCGACTAATAATAGACTCGATTAGATCGGGGATTTGAATAGATAGCTTAACTTGTTTCAGAATATCTTCAGCAGTAATCGTAATCGATTGTGACATGATTCATTTTCCCTTAAAAAACTACAACACCGAAAGATTGCCAAAAGCTTTCTAAAATTCTAACCCTCCTTTTTGTAACTTTTTGAATGGGTCAAGAATAAAATCAATAACGCGACGCTGGCGCACCACCACCTCCGCCGTAGCCGTATCTCCCGGACGTAATTGAATACAGTCCTTTCCACTAGGAATACAAGTTTTATTTAACTCAATTTCTAGCTCATAAATTGCTACTCTTCCCTGAGATGTTTCTTGCATTTTCGTAGTTGGAGAAATTTTGATTAAACTTCCATCAACTACCCCATAGTCCTGAAAAGGATAAGCATCAAACTTCATCTTAACCGCCAT
This sequence comes from Limnospira platensis NIES-39, assembly GCF_026000695.1. Taxonomy (GTDB): domain Bacteria; phylum Cyanobacteriota; class Cyanobacteriia; order Cyanobacteriales; family Microcoleaceae; genus Limnospira; species Limnospira platensis. Next base: position 450,555 of record NZ_AP026945.1, on the reverse strand, counting down.
TCCTTTCTGTAATGAACCACTTTGTGTAGTCGCCATTTCTGCTTTCAATAAAATATTCGCGTCTTGGGGCGCTATTTCTACAATCATTCCTCCTTGTTGTACCACATCTCCCACCCCAGAAATCGGCAAACTAAAAATGGTTCCTCCTTCTTGCGCTCTAACAACACGTTTTTCTAATTCAAAGTTTAAAGATTCAATATCTTTATCCCCTTGAGCGATTTCGGATTGAAGGTTAATTATCTGACCATCTAAAGTTTTGAGTTGTTCTTTTATTTTAGAAACAGCAAGTTCACCGGAATGAAGAATGGTTTGAGAACTACTCTCTTGCTCGGCTAAACGTAACTCAGCCTGCTGAATATCCGCCTGAGCTTGATGAATAACCCGCTCATAACTGCGTCTCTGTTCCGCCAACCGCAACTCAGCTTGTTCAATATCTGCATCAGCTTGATGAATAATTCGCTCATAGCTGCTTTCCTGCTCTTCTAGTCGCAGTCTGGCTTGTTCAATATCTGCTTGACTTTGCTCCCAAATTCTTTGTCTTTCCTCTTTGATATCTTCCTGTTCAATTACCCGAACTTCTGTGACTACACCATCGTCTGAAAGATTTTGATATCGTTCAACTTCTCGGATTGCTTTTTGCCATCGCATTTCTGCCAAGGTATATGCAGTTTTGCTATCCTGTAGCTGTCGTTTTGCTTGCCGAATTTGAGCCAGATTTTCTTCTCTCTGTAAATTTAATATTCTCCTGAGAGCAGCTAAATTTTGTTCTGCTTGATGAACCTGGGTCAGTTTTTCCTGCTCCTGTAAATTGTATGTAGTTTTCAGCGATTGAAGGTTCCTCCTTGCTTGCTCCACCTGGGATAGTTTCTCTAATTGTTGAGACTGATTTTGCCGTTCTTGGGTAAGCAGTTCGGTTTCTAGCTGATTTTTTTGTTGCTCTAGTGTATTCAGTCGATTTTCTTTACTTTGCTGCTGAAGTTGTAGTTGAATAATTCGTTCACGAATAGGGAGACTGTCCAGTTCCATTAAAATATCCCCGGCTTTTACTATGTCTCCTTCTTCAATATTTAGCATTTCCACTTTAGCAGTTTGGGAATTAAGAACAGCAGATGTATAGGCTAAATTTAGCTTCTGCTTAATCGTACCTCCTTGCGGTTCTAACCGTCCCCTAGCACTACCCGTTTCATCTACCTGAGACAACATCCCCCAAGGCAGAGCGATCGCCACAAAAACGATTAAAAAATAGAGAAGTCCTCGCGTCCACCGCTGAGGTAACGCATCTAATAGTTCCTTTGTGGCAAAAGACCAATCCGCCGAAGGATTTAGGTCGCTTGCCGGTAGATTTGGGGAGGTCAAAGGATTAGACTCAGCTTGTGTGTTGTCTGTGTCTAAACTTTTATGACCATTTAAGTCTGCTTGATAAATCTCATTAAACTGTGGCATAATTTATGAAAATCTTGCTCAGATTTAAGAACATTAGCTAAGTTGCTGGTGATTTAAATAGTAGTAATGCCCTTTTTTGGCCATTAACTGCTCGTGATTTCCTTGCTCGATTAAGACTCCTCTATCTAAAACTAAAATAACATCAGCATTTCTAACGGTAGATAAGCGATGGGCAATAATTAATGTAGTACGTCCCTTAAGAATCCTATTCAAATTAGTCTGAATAATTCGCTCCGACTCCACATCTAAGTGGGAAGTCGCCTCATCAAAAACCAATAGACGAGGATTACCCAATAAAGCCCTAGCGATCGCTAATCTTTGCCGTTGACCACCAGACAATAACCCCCCACCTTCACCAATCTGGGTTTCATAACTCATCGGTAATTTTTGAATAAACTCGTCAGCACCCGCTAATTGAGCCGCTTCGATAATTTCCGCCTGAGTTGCAGAAGGTCGCGCTAGAGTCAGGTTGTCCCGAATTGTGCCACCAAATAAAAAAGTATCCTGGTCAACAACACCAACCCTTTGACGCAAAGAAGGTAAAGAAATGCTAGTTATGTCATAACCATCAATTAAAATCTTGCCGTCTGTAGGGGGATACAGCCCCAAAACCAGCTTAGAAATCGTGGTTTTTCCTGAACCAGAACGCCCCACTAAAGCTATAGTCTGTCCGGCTTTGATTTCAAAACTGAGATTCTCTAAAACATTAGTTTCGCTTTCTGGGTGGTAACGAAATGTCACCTTGTCAAAAATAATATCTCCTCGTAAGTTTGTTAAATAATAACGAGCCTGCGATTGCAAATCTTCCTCTGGTTCCGTATCAATCACATCATTAATTCGCTCTACTGCAATAATTACCTCCTGGAACTCATTCCACAGAACCGTTAACCGCTGAAAAGGGTTAATTACATTGCCAATTAACATATTAAAAGCCACCAACTGCCCAATGGTTAATTCTCCTTGAATCACTAACCAAGCCCCAAACCAAAGTAACCCAGTGGTCACTATAGATTCAATGGTTAAGCTAAATACTTGGAGTCGGTTGCTAATAATCTGCCCAGAAAAAGTCTTGCGGATTGACTTGTTGAGAAACTCCTCCCAACGCCAGCGCACCACTTGCTCAATTGCCAGAGATTTGACCGTGCGTACACCAGTCAAAGATTGGATTAAATAACCACTTTCTTCGGCTAATGCGGCAAAGATTTCTCGCGATATCTTTTGTAGGAAAGGAGTAGCAATGATAGCCAGCAAGAAAAATGGTGGTACAATTACTAATGCCAGTAAAGCCATTTTCCAGCTATACCAGAACATAAGTCCCACATAAATAAAGATTGTGAGCAAATCTAATAAAATAGATAGGGCTTCACCCGTTAAAAAACGCTCAATTTTGCGGTTTTCCTGCACCCTAGCCATGATATCCCCCACATAGCGAAACTCAAAAAACCGCAGGGGTAATCGGAAAGTGTGGGTAATAAATCCCACAATCATGGCTAAATGTACTTTGTTGGCAGTGTGGTCGAGGAGATATTGTCGTAACCCGGTCAGAGCAACCCTAAATAAACCAAAAATGACTAACCCTAATCCCACAGCCGTTAAGGTTAATGTACTGCCTTGAACAACTACCCGGTCGAGGAGTAGCTGAGTAAATAGGGGGGTAACTAATCCAAAAATTTGAATGGCTACGGAGGCAATAAATACTTCTAGCAATACTTGACCGTGAGGACTGGCTAAATTAAAAAACTGCCAGAAGGGGGTAGTGTGATTTTTGAGTTCTTTGATTAAAGCTGTTGGTTGTAGGAGTAATGTATAACCCTGCCAACCTGTTTTAAATTCTCGGTATGTTAAACTACGTTGACCAATAGCAGGGTCAGCAACAATTACTGTATTGGGAGTGATTTCATAAACCACTATATAATGTTTGCCTTCCCAGTGAGCGATCGCGGGCAATTTTTGTTTAGCCAGTTGGTCAATACTTGCTTTCACAGGTCTAGTGGAAAATCCGATACTTTCCGCCGCAGCGGATAATCCGCGCAAGGAAGCCCCATTTGCATCTACATTAGCAATATCTCGAATGCGGTTGACACTAAAATTTTTGCCCCAGTAACGAGCAACCATCACCAAACAAGCTGCACCGCAGTCCGAACCGCTTTGTTGCTCAAAAAAAGGATAGCGTCTAGTAATATGCTGCCAAAGATGAGTAACTCGCTGAGTGGGACTGGGAAAGTAGGCTTTGTTAACTTTTTGCTGGTGGGTTTTTAGATATATTTCATCTTTGATTGTGCTAATTTCTGCGATTAGTTCCTGGTCGGCGTTTACTGATAAATCCGGTTGATTATTGATATTAAACTTGGCTTTTTGTTCATTATCTTTAGTTGTGGCTAAATTGTACAAATACTCCTTAAATTTGGAATTTTTCTGAATTATAGAGTGCAAAAGTTGACCGGAAATATAGCAAATCTCTGCTTGAGGCGAAACCCTGACAGCATAATCTAAAAAACCGGCTTCAGGAAACAAAGTACATTCCCCAAATAGTTGATCGGGATGCAGGGTGGTAATTAAGTCCTTGCTACTGTTAACCAGTCTTACTTTACCCGCTATGACAATATATAAGCCATCGGATTCTGAGATATGTTGCAAAAACAAACCGGGTTCAGGTTTTTTGAATTCAGCCGACTTAACTAAAATCGCTAACTCCTTTTCTGATAAAAATTCACCGATTAGACCAGATAGATATTCTTTGGTAGTCATTTCTTAAACGAGAGTGGTTCCAACGCTTAATAGCAGTTAATAAATTTTGGGTTATAGTTTAAGAAAACGCAACATCTTCTGGAATGTCCCTAATCACAATGCCGCTTTTACTGGACTGGTTAGTTTCTGATTTTTTTGGATCGTTTTTCTCAAGGTTATTCGATTTAGGTCTAGTAGATAAACCAATTTGTTTGAGCAGTCTGTTAATATGGCGATCGCTGATTTTAATCCCTAATTCCGCCCATAAGTGTTCACTGAGTTTCTTTGCTGTCCACTGTCGAGTATGATAAGTAAAATCACGGTTAGGCACTTTAACTTCTCTAGGGCTTTGAGTGACCAACTCCCTCAACCGCTGCAAGCATCGATCATTTACAGTTTGAGGTCTGCCAATTGCGTTACTATTCCACTGGTGAGCCTGACCAGACTTGGCGAGGGTTATCCAATGGCGTGCTGTACTATGGGAACAGCCCAACTCTTGGCAAATTTGGGTTTGGGTTTTACCCTCATCTGCCAGTAACATAATTTTAATCCGCTTGAAATACTGCTTGGACAAGCTTTGTTTAAGGCTTTTTTCCAAGTATTTACGCTGAAAAACAGTCAAAATTTGACCGGAGTTATTAGAAAGATTTAGATCTTTTTGAGATGATTCCATAAACAACCCTGTATACAGTACAATAGAATCTTGAAGCTAGACTAAATACCGACCCTGATTCGCTCGTCTATAAAGATTTTAAAATGATATGATTGATGAAAACAATACTTCAGAGTGGATTCACCTTGTATTTTATCATACTCAATTATCCTTCAACAGTAAAAAAGTGGGATTTAGGGGGTATTCCTGATGTATTTATAAAATAGTATTTTGTTTTCAAATCGTTAAAAATGTGGGATAATGGGGGGCTATGGATCATTAACTGGCAAAAAAGAAGATAGAAAGAGGTTAAGTGTAGAGACAGGGCTTTAAGGAGTCTGACAAAAAGGGAGGAGAGCCAGAACTCTCAATGGTAGATAACACTCAAACCCTTGAGAGTCTGTGAAATATAACCCCCCGCTCTAAAATGCACTGAATCCGTTTATCACGACCGTGACCCGGCTATGGCTTATCGACGAAAGCATCAGGCTCGCTCCTCTCGCCTTGAGTTCCCGGTTCTCTCTTACCCTCCTACGGCTCACGCTTAAATTTTTGCCAGTCAATCAGGCCGACTTAGATTAATCAATGCCTAGTATCTCAACTTATTTTCCATTTGCCAACCCCAAAAAAGTGAGACTTAGGAGGACTTTAAAATCACGCCCCAAAAACAGGATTGTGAGAAAAAATAATATAACGTACCTAAAAAGGTGAAAATGTGGGAAAATGGGGGGTGCATAAACAACAAAACTACAACCTGGGTGAGCAGCTATGGAGATTCAGGAAGCGTTGCAGTGGACCGATCGCCTGCTTCTAAAGACTACGGGAAAATACCTAGATAGCCTGCAACGCGCCATCTTAGAAGGTGCATGGCAAGGTAAAGGATATAAAGACATAGCAGACGAATACCACTGTACGAGCGATCACGTCAGGAAATCAGCATCCGACTTATGGAAACTCCTCTCGGAACTACTGGGAGAGGATGTAAAAAAAAAGAATGTACGATCGCTCATCGAAAACGGAATATTCTCTTATCACAACGATGGCGTACATATCGGCAATCACATAAATAATGTCTGTAGTGAGTTATACAACGAGCCAAAAATCTCAACCAACCCATCATCCAGCAGTAGCGAATCCGATACCATACCCCGCCAGGATCTTAGCCAAGCCCCCGAATACGATCGCCTCCACCCCCGTCACGACGAACTCACCACCCTCAAACAGTGGATAGTCAGCGAACATAGCCGCATCATCACCCTAACTGGATTATCGGGAATCGGTAAAACCGCCCTCGCCAGACAACTCGTCGAACAAATAAAAGACCACTTCGATCGCCTCCTCTGGTGTAGCCAGCGAAAATTCCCCAACCTAGAAACCCTACAAAACCACATCAGCCAGTTTGTCGCCACAACCGCCACCCCCCAGCCATCCCTCCTAGAGTCTCTGAGAACTCACCGTTGCTTCATCATCCTCGACGACTTCCAACACAGCCTAACCTCCGGTCACTTCGTCGAAAGCTACCGTCGAGACTATCAAGGCTATAGTCAACTCATCCGTGAACTCGGGACTTTCTCTCATCAAAGTTGTGTTTTGCTGCTGACTTGGGAACACCCCCCAGACATCGCCGCCTTAGAAACAGAAACCCACCACTGTAAAACCCTCCCCGTTCAAGGCGTTCCTCAACTGGCCAGTCAAATCCTCCGCGATCGCCAACTCCAAGACCCCAAACAATGGCCAGAACTCAGCCAACTCTTCAACCATAACCCCTTATGGCTAAATATCACCGCCTCAACCATCCATGAATTATTCAACGGTAGCGTCCAACAATTTCTCTCCTACCCCAGCCTCTTTTTAGGAGACTTAGAACCCATCCTCAACCGACATTATCAACGCCTCAGCGACTCGGAAAAAACCCTGCTGCATTGGTTAGCCCAGCAAAACCCGCCCGTCACCATCAACCAGAAACCCCCCAATCTTTTATCGAACCGAGAGTTCTTAAAAGCCGTCCAATCTCTCAAACGACGTAGCTTATTAGACTCCTCATCCCATTTAACCCTACAGCCCGTCATCCGACAATACATCCGAAACTTAGCTGAATGCGGGGACTCAAACTAATCCCAGGACCCGAATACACCTCACCCCCAATTATCGGGGTGGGTAGGTTTCCTCTCGTTCACCCTCAAGGGATGGCTGACTCCAACGGTTTTTTAGACCCGGTTGGCGGGATAAATTGACAACCTCTCGACCGCTTTCTGCTTCCTTTTGACGTAAGTCTTCAAAGATAGGATTCAAGTCGTAGTCGAAAGACACTGACAGGGGAATAATCGGTTCAAAATCTCTATTAACGATTCCAGTAATCATCCAATTCTCTTGGTTCGTCCACCGAAGCGACGGACATAGCCCGAACCGATTCGAACAATCCAGATTTGAGCATCAGGGTGAGTAGCTTCAAGGCGATCGCCGGCGGCAATTTCACTCACATCGACTTCAAAATCTCCAGTTTCTAAATCAATCACCACAATAGAAACCGGGTTGATGGCAAAATCCCTGTGAGAAGGCAAAACTCCGGTAGAAGCCCGGTTTCTGAGTCTCCGGCGATAGGTTATCCGCAATGGTGGGCGATCGCTCCCCCGGCTGCTAAGATTTAAGCAGGAGATTTCAGCCTAGGAGAGTTACCCATGAGTTTAGTAATTTCCGATGACCTAGTAAAGGCGAGTGGCTTTTTATGAAAATGAGCTATTGTTGGAAATTGTGCTGATGTTATTTCAGCAAGATAAAATTAGCTTAGGGAAAGCCAATGAGTTATTATACGGAATCCAGGTTTGAAACAGCCTAATATCGCAGCTTTGTTGGAGCATTTTAATTCCCGGTGCGGTGCATGAGGAATTATGGGATTCCAGGGCTGGGGAAACTGTGATTACAGCAGTGCGATCTACACTTTGGATAGATCTTCAATCTGTACAAAATCAAGGAGTTGTTCGGCTTGAGACAAAGGATAAACCTCATCCTGACGTTTTCAGAGAAATTCCCACCGATTTTGAATGGCTGGGGGCAGTTGAAAACGAGTAATTTCAAAGGGAATTTAGACGATTTCGGGTATAAATTTCGTTAGCCTAAGTCTGTATTTATGATGATTATATTCTAATCAATCAATCTGAGAAACCGGGTTTATTTAATAAGTATTGGCTAAAATGCGCTCATTATTGTGGAAACCCGGTTTCTTTTTCTGTTGGTTAACCATCAGTTGGTTACGGGGTGTTATGGTGCGTTACGAGGCGGATTTGTAGGATAATTATTAGTTAATTAAATTATCGCCGCTTCTAACAGACCCTACCGCTGAAATTACCGCCATTAAAACTCATCATAATATTTGGCTAAGTGTTTAAGTTTCAACCGCAACAACGGGAGTGTAAATTTCCACAACTTGAGTCTTGAGGCTGCCTTTAAGTCTTGGTAATTATACATAACCTCTCACACAAAACTGGATCTGTGAGTTTCTGGGGCGATCGCCTATAGCCAGACAAACCCAACCTGCTAAACTATATCGGGACTAACCCAGTTTGTTAGTCATGCTATTTAAATTAATGATAAGATCGACGATTGTTACTGGTGAGAGTTAAAATTGACACCCATAACCCCCCCCTAGTAGGTCATTGGGGGCGGTTAATCTTGGCTATTTACTGGGAATCATGAAAAAAGACATTCCTCCTTTGTTTGGGAAAACTAAATTTATCGAAGGTCAAATAGACGAGTTTCTGGATAAGATATCAGAAGGATGTCTATATTTTGAAATGGGAGTTTCTGCTTATTTGGACTCTCAAAATGTCACCAAAAGCTGTGAAAATAAAATGGAGCAATTGCGGGATTTAAAGCGCCGCTGCAATGAACTTAGGCGGGCTATTGAATCCCAATTATATACCGAAATGTTGATTCCCGACTCCCGTGGTGATGTTTTAAGTTTGTTGGAGGATTTATACTATTTAATTGATGTGTTTGGCGACAGTTATCAAAGTATTATTATTGAACATCCAGATATCCCAGAAGACTATCATCAAGACTTTAAAGAATTGACCGGAATGGTCGTTAAAAGTGTCGAAACTGTCGTCATTGCGGCGCGGGCTTTTTTCCGTCATCCTGATGCCGTTCGCGATCATCTTTATCGCGTTCGGGTCTATGAAACTGAAAGCGATCGCATTGCTATTAGACTCAAAACAAATATCTTTAATTCCCAACTACCTTTGGAACGTAAAATGCAGTTGCGCGACGGAGTTGATTTGATTGATGGTCTCGCTGATGCTGCTGAAGATGCTGGGGATGAGTTATCAATTTATGCGATTAAGCGAGTCCTCTAAAACAGCTTAATTATCTCCTCAATTTTTCGGTAAACTTGATGTAAATTTCCTAGAGTCAGCCAGTCATAAATCAGGTAAACATGGACGCGATCGCCATTTTAATTTTTCTATCAAGCGGCTTATTTCTAGGCTGGTCTTTGGGCGCAAATGATGCCGCCAATGTCTTCGGGACTGCCGTTGGTAGTCGCATGGTAAAGTTTAGTACAGCAGCCTTTATCTGTAGTATATTCGTAATTCTTGGCGCAGTAGTGGGGGGGGCTGGTGCCGCCGCTGGACTAGGAGAATTAGGCGCTGTTAATACCATTGCTGGTGCGTTTACCGCCGCTTTTGCTGCTGCTTTAACCGTCTTCTGGATGACCAAAATTGGTTTACCTGTTTCCACCACCCAAGCCGTTGTCGGTGCCATTATTGGCTGGAATCAATTTAGTGGTTCCATAACAGATACCGATACCCTCATAAAAATTCTCGGAACCTGGGTTGCTTGCCCCATCTTGGGTGCTATTTTTGCCGCCGGGCTTTATTTGGTGGTAATGGCTATTCTCGCACGTCTCAGACTGCATCTGCTGCGGCTAGATCTTTATACCCGCGCTGGGTTAATTTTAGCAGGCGCTTTCGGTTCCTATGCTCTCGGTGCTAATAATATTGGCAATGTTATGGGCGTGTTTGTCTCTTCTTCACCCTTCACTAATTTTAATATTGGGTCGGTCAGTATTTCCTCGGTTCAACAACTTTTTTTAATGGGGGGAATTGCGATCGCTATTGGTGTTTACACTTACTCGAAACGGGTCATGATGACCGTTGGTAATAGCTTAATGCCTCTCTCTCCCGTCGCCGCCTTTGTCGTAGTTGTCGCCCATTCTTTAGTGTTATATATATTTTCCTCCACTGGGTTAGAAAGCCTCTTAGCTAATGCCGGTTTACCGACTATTCCCCTCATTCCCGTTTCTAGTTCTCAAGCCGTCGTTGGGGCGGTTATTGGCATTGGACTTTTGAAGGGTATTAAAAGCGCCCGCCAAATTCGCTGGCGTGTTTTATTGGGTATTGCTTCCGGCTGGGTTTCTACCCCTATTATAGCAGCCATTATCAGTCTAGTTATGCTATTTATTTTACAAAATGTCTTTAATCAACCCGTCTATCAAAGTGTAGAATATCAGCTATCCCAAACAGTTTTAAATAAATTGGAACAGGTGGGAATACCTACCGAACCCCTACAAGATATCAGCGATCGCACTATTAGCGGTGGCGTGAATTTTAGAGATGAAGTTAGGGCACGCATGACCCTAGATAAAGAACAGGAAAAACAACTCCTTTACCTCGCCCAAATTCACCTAATATATATCGACCCTTTCCAAATTAAAAACCTCAATACAAGCTATCTCAATGCCGACCAAATTCGTGCCATTGGGCGGTTATCTGGGCGGACATTTTTTCACCGTTGGCAATTAGCAGAAGCCCTCGCCCAAGAGTCAGAGTCCTGGCAATTTCAGCCGCCCATAACCCGCTATAAAGATGATAACAACAAACTTCAGCAACAACTTAATTATGTAGGCGATCGCTTTCATGCACCCCTGAGAATGATTAACTAGCCTGACCGTCTAACTGTCAATTGCCGGATTTTTCACAGCATCTAAAAGCCCTTGTAATTCCTCCCCTTCTATCACTTCAGTAGCCAAAACTTTCAGGGATATTGTATCTAATAACTCTCGGTTAAATTCCAGAATATCCAAGGCTTGTTGATAAGCCGTTTCCACAATTTCCCGAACCTCAGCATCAATAGCCTCCGCTGTTTTTTCACTAATAGAACGTCGTCTATTACCATCACCCATTCCCAAAAAGTTAGGTTTTCCCCCTTCATCATAAGCCAAAGGTCCTAGGACTTGACTCATACCATAAGTAGTTACCATTTTTTCCGCTAAATTCGTAGCCCGGCGCAGGTCATCAGAAGCCCCATTAGTCACCCTTTCAAAAACAATTTTTTCCGCAGCCCTTCCCCCTAATAAAGTAGCAATTTGTTCCCGAAATTCCCTTTCATCCATTAAAAATCTATCCTCAGTAGGCATTTTTAAAGTATAGCCCAAAGCACTTAAACCACGGGGAACAATCGAAATTTTAGCAACTTTTCCACCCCCCGGCATTAACGCCCCAACTAAAGCGTGTCCGACTTCGTGATAAGCCACAATTTTCTTTTCTTTGTCACTCAAAACCCGGCTGCGTTTTTCCAGCCCAGCAACCACCCTTTCTATGGCTTCATAAAAATCTTGTTGTCCGACCAGTTTCCGATGCCTTCTTGCTGCCAACAAAGCCGCCTCATTCACTAAATTTGCCAGGTCTGCACCCCCAAAACCAGGAGTGCGAGTAGCGATCGCTTGCAGATCCACATCAGGTTCTAATTTAACCCGTTTCGCATAGATATCTAAAATCGCTTTTCTACCTGCTAAGTCAGGACGATCAACCAACACTTGACGGTCAAACCTTCCCGGGCGTAATAAAGCCGCATCTAAAGCCTCTGGGCGGTTAGTAGCAGCTAACACAATCACCGTTTCCGCCCCCACTGCAAACCCATCCATTTCCGTTAATAATTGGTTCAGTGTTTGTTCTCTTTCGTCACTACTACCACTTTGAAAACCGCCACCGCCGCCACTTCTGGATTTACCGATCGCATCTAATTCGTCAATAAAAATAATACAAGGTGCCTTCGTTTTTGCCTGTTCAAATAAATCTCTAACTCGCGCCGCCCCCGTCCCCACAAATAACTCCACAAATTCCGAAGCCGAAATGCTAAAAAACGGGACTCCCGCCTCTCCAGCCACCGCTTTCGCCATCAGAGTTTTACCAGTCCCTGGCGGTCCTACTAATAATAAACCCTTGGGAATTCTTGCGCCAATTTCGAGAAATCTTTGGGGATTTTTCAGGAAGTCTACCACCTCGGCTAGTTCAGCTTTGGCTTCCTCAACTCCCGCAATATCATCAAAAGTAATTTTTGCCGACTCTCCCTCAACATATACCTTCGCTTTACTTTTGCTAATTGATAGCGCTCCTTGGGGGTCTCGTTTCATAAAAAATTGAAAAGCAGCCACTAAAATTAACGGCGGAACTACCCAATTTAACAATACATTAAACCAGGCATTTTGGGGAGGTGGCGGCGCGGCGAAATCTATACCTTGGGCTTGTAAACGTTTAGGAAGTTCCGGGTCAAAAACTGGAGTAGTCGCTAAAATTCGGGGGGGTTCCTCTCCTTCTGGTCGCAGTTGATAGCGAATTTCATTATCCCCCAGCAACACCGCTTGAACTTCCCCCCTTTCAACCTGTTGGATAAATAAACTATAGGGGACTTTCGGAATTCTCGGTCGGGTAATTTGAGGCAATAACCAATTACCAATTAAAATCACCCCGGCTAGAATTAATAGCAAATTGGCGATTTTTCTGGATTTAGGAATTTTCGGTTTTTTCTTAATACTCATAGGTATGACCCGCAGTGGATATCTATTAACTATTCTACTGCATTCTATCTAATGTGCGATACTGAATAGCCTCGCCAATGTGATTAGGTTTGATGTTGTCTTCTCCCGCGAGGTCGGCGATAGTCCTCGCTACTTTCAAAACGCGATCGCTTCCCCGCGCCGACAGTCCTAGACGGCGGATAGCTGCTTCGAGAAGTTGACAACTCGCCTCGTCTAGTTGACACCAACGCTGAATTTGGCGACTCTGCATCTCCGCATTACACTGTAAAGGCTCATCCTTGAATCTATGATAAGCCCTTGACCGCCCTTTTTGCACTCTTTCTAGTACAGTTTCTGATGATTCCGCCGTAGAATTGCGAGTAATTTCTTCCGGCTTTAGTCGGTTGACTGCTACTTGTAAATCAATCCTATCCATCAAAGGCCCTGATAGTTTTGCCCAATATTGTTCCCGTTGACGAGGAGAACAGGTACAGGCTTGTATCGGGTCGCCATAATATCCACAAGGACAGGGATTTGTACTCGCAATTAAGGTAAACTGGGAGGGAAAAACCACTGATAAACGGGTACGGGTTACCGTTACAAATCCATCCTCTAGGGGTTGTCTTAAAAACTCTAAAACATTCCGGCGAAATTCCGTTAATTCATCTAGGAACAAAATGCCGCGATGAGCTAAAGAAATCTCCCCCGGTTTGGGATAACTTCCACCACCCACTAAAGAAGGACCAGAGGCGGAATGGTGGGGGCTACGAAAAGGGCGATCGCTTACTAAAGTTCCCCGATTTTTTAACAGTCCCGCCACGGAATGAATGCGCGTAACTTCTAAGGCTTCCGCAAAGTTTAAAGGTGGTAAAATACCTGGTAAACGTCTCGCTAACATGGTTTTACCACTACCTGGGGGACCCACAAAAATTAGATTATGACCCCCAGTGGCAGCAATTTCTAAGGCGCGGCGAGCGTGGGATTGTCCTTTAACATCTTTGAGGTCTAAATTAGTTGATTTGGGGGTGGCTAAAATCTGGGAACTATCTAACTTGAGTGGCTCATAATTATCGGGGTAATTCAGAAAATCTACTACCTCGAAAATTGACTTAAAACCATACACCGAAACCCCCTTAACTACCGCCGCCTCCCTAGCATTATCTTCGGGAACTACTAAACCAGTAATTCCCATATTTTCGGCTTCGGCGGCGATGGGTAATACCCCCGCTACCGGACGCAAACTGCCATCTAAAGAGACTTCCCCTAAAAACAGAAAATCTCCCAATAAATCGGCTTTTACCTGTTCGGAAGCTGCTAAAATACCAATACTTATCGGGAGATCAAAACTTGGTCCTTCTTTCCGCAAGTCCGCCGGAGTTAGGTTAATTACTATATTTCCCATGGGGAAACTATAACCTGCATTTTTGAGGGTGGCTTTCACTCTTTCCCGCGACTCCTGAACCGCTGTATCAGGTAAACCTAAAACAATGATTTTGGGGAGTCCTCCCGAAAGATCTACCTCAACTCCGACTTTCACCGCATCAATACCAACTACCGACGCACTCCAAACTCTCGCTAACATAATACAATTATTGATGACTTGTAGAATTGCTATTTTTATGGTATATTAGTAGAATAAGTATTATCCTAAATTTCAGAAAATCTTAACTAACTGCTGCTATGTCTTTCTATAAGCAAAACCTAGAAGCCTTTATTAAACTCCTGAAAACTCAGCCTAAATTGTTCACTGAAGCTAAATGTCAAGAACTGCTGACTTTAATTGAACCTTTACCAGATGATATCGAAACTTTATCAACGGCGATCGCTAGTTGGTACGAAAAATATGATCCCATTGTTGATGCACAATTGGATATTCTCAATCATTGGAATTTTACCGAAACTCCCCATTTCTCAGCGGCTACGGCGCGTCCTGGTGCTAATTCGGCGGCGACTCCGACAACAATTAATAAAGAACTCCTGAAAAATGCCATTGTTAAAACTCAACCGAAAGCCCCTCAAAAACCATCCTAGTTAATGGCTACAAGGGTGTCAGACATTCCCCATAGCCACTAATTTTGGAGTTGACCTATGTCTTTACACCCCTAGGTTTAGGTTCCCTAGAACTTCGTATAAAATAGAGTTAATGAAACTCAAAGCCAGAGCCCCAATTAAAGCACTCCAAATACCCCAACGCAGATAGAAGCCTCTCACTAGCCAAGCCGCTAGTCCAAAAATCGCCATATTCACCAATAAGGTGAGAAGGAAACTCGACAAAACCACCGACAGAGGGACAGTGAAAAGCCCTAAAATTGGTCGGACTAAAAGATTTAATAACCCGAACACCGCCGAGGATATTAAGGCTTTTTTAAAGTCTTCGATTTCTACCCCGGTAAATTGCCTGAGTTGAGCAATTAAAAATAAGCTGACCGCTGTCACCAACCAAGCAATGATTAAATCCATAATTTAGACCTCAGTATTAAGTTGTATGTTGGGAGGATTTCTTGATTAGATGTGTGAGAAATTAATCAGCCATGACCCGCAAGCCTTGAGTTGAGTAATTCTACCTCACCGATTAAAGAAACTTCCCCCTAACTCTATTAAACATTAAACCGGAACAACATGACATCTCCCTCTTGGACGATATATTCTTTACCTTCACTGCGGACTAAGCCTTTATCCTTAGCCCCATTCATAGACCCATGAGTAACTAAATCTTGATAAGCTACGGTTTCGGCGCGGATAAAACCCCTTTCAAAATCAGAGTGAATAACTCCAGCGGCTTGGGGTGCGGACATTCCCTCGTGGATAGTCCAGGCGCGAGTTTCTTTTGGCCCAGTGGTCAAAAATGTTCGCAGTCCTAAGAGTTTATAGGTGGCCGCAATTAGGGATTTTAAACCACCTTCTTGCACTCCCAAGGATTCCAAAAAGTCCTGCTTTTCTGCTTCGGAAAGTTCGACAAGTTCGGATTCTACTTGAGCGGAAATAATCACAACTTGGGCATTTTCTTGGGAGGCGATCGCCCTCACTTTTTCCACCCATTCATTACCCGTCGCCAAATCATCTTCGGACACATTAGCGGCATAAATAATCGGTTTTCGGGTCAACAAGCCCAAGCCTTTAATTGCCTCGGTTTCTTCTTCGGATAAATCCACTAAACGGGCAGATTTACCCTCATTTAAGACGGCGGCAATCTTCTCTAAAGCGCCCAATTCTAACTGGGCTTCTTTGCTAGTGCGGGCTTGTTTGCGGGTGCGTTCTATGCGACGTTCTACCTGAGACAAATCAGCTAAAGCCAATTCCAGATTAATAATTTCAATATCCCGCACCGGATCGACGGAACCGGACACATGAATAATATCATCATTGTCAAAGCAGCGCACCACCTGAACGATCGCATCTACCTCACGAATATGGGAGAGAAACTGATTACCTAATCCCTCCCCTTGACTGGCACCTTGCACCAGTCCAGCGATATCAACAAATTCAATTCTGGTGGGGACAATTTGCTCAGAATTAGAAATTTTAGCCAACACCTGTAAACGTTCATCAGGAACCGCCACTACCCCCACATTAGGCTCAATGGTACAAAAGGGAAAATTAGCAGCCTGGGCTTTAGCATTAGCAACTAGGGCATTAAAAAGAGTAGATTTTCCGACATTCGGTAATCCGACAATTCCGGCGGTAAGCATACAGTTCTATAAAGGTTTTATAGTGGTTTGATATATGTTATAATAGCAGTAAACAGTCAAAATATAAATAACAAATCAGCCGGAATTTGCGACCTGTGTGGATGTGGATCAATTATGGATCAAAATCAAACTCCCCTATTAACAGCCCTTAAACAAGCGGCGGAAACACCCGGTGCGGCTTTTTATACCCCAGGACATCGGCGGGGACAGGGGATTCCCGAATCTTTGGCGGCGGTTTTTGGGTCGCAAGTATTTAGGGCGGATTTGCCAGAATTGCCAGAATTAGATAATCTATTTGCACCGGAGGGAGTGATTAAACAGGCTCAGGAATTAGCAGCGGCAGCCTTTGGGAGCGACCTGTGCAGATTTTTAGTCAACGGTTCCACAGTGGGGATCATCGCCTCAATTTTAGCCACCTGTGACCCAGAAGACAAAATTCTCCTACCGCGAAACATTCATAAATCGGTAATCTCAGGCTTGGTAATGTCCGGTGCGCGGGCTATCTTTATTAATCCCGAATATGACCAAGATTGGCATTTCCCCCTGAGCCTGACCCCCAAAGCGATCGCCAAAGCCCTAGAGAAACACCCAGACATCAAAGCCGTGATGGTAGTGTATCCCACCTATCACGGCATCTGTGGTAATTTAGCAGCCATAGCCACCATAGTTCATAACCATAACATCCCCCTGCTGGTAGACGAAGCCCATGGCGGACATTTTCACTTTCATCAGCAGCTACCCCCAAGCGCCCTACAATGGGGGGCTGATTTAACCGTACAATCTACCCATAAAGTCCTAGGGGCAATGAATCAAGCCTCAATGGTACACATTAAAGGCGATCGCATCAACCTTAGCCGCCTCGATAACGCCCTACAAATGCTACAAACCACCAGCCCCAGTTATCTGCTCTTAGCTTCCCTTGATGCCGCCCGCCATCAAATCGTCAATCACGGTCAAAAAAGGCTCACAGAAGCGCTAAAATTAGCACAGAGGGCAAAAACTCAATTAGAAAACTTACCCGGTTTACGGGTCTATCATCCCCCCCTAACGGCTGGGTGTGTTGCCTTAGACCCAACCCGGTTAACCGTTGAGGTCAGCCACTGCGGGTTAAGTGGTTATGAAGCAGACACAATTCTGCATCAACAGTTTGGGGTAACTGCTGAGTTACCAGATCTCCAACACTTGACCATGATCATCAGTCCCGCCAACAGCCAAGCCGATATCGATCAGATGATTAAGGGATTCGCATTTCTCAGCCAAAAAGCCTTATCTGAAGCATCACAAAATCCCCCCACCCAAAACCAGCATCACTGGCAGATGATCGATACCATATCCCCCTTTGAAACCGCCATAGCTGAGGTTTCCGCCATGTCTGTCCGAGATGCCTTTTTTGCCAAAACCATCTCACTACCAACTCCAGACTGTCCCGGTCAAATTAGCGCTGAGTGTGTTTGTCCCTATCCCCCCGGTGTGCCAATTTTGTGGCCGGGGGAAGCTATCTCTAAAAAAGCGATCGCATTTTTGCAACAGGTACAAGCATTGGGGGGAGAAATTACCGGCTCTAGCGATAAGACCTTAGCAACCCTGCGGGTAATTGATCATTGAAACTCCCCGCCCTGGCTTTCTATTTCCAGTCCCCTAGCAGCACAAGTCACCAATGATTTTATGTCTTCCCCACTTTGGCCTTATATTACCCCCGGCATTCCCGATCATCTCTTTGAACGTTTACCAGGAATTCCCATGAGTAAACGGGAGGTAAGATTGCTGTTGATTTCCTATCTACGGCTACAACCAGATTGTATAGTGTGGGATATTGGGGCGGGAACTGGAACCATTGCCGTTGAAACTGGTTTATTATGTCCCCAGGGTCGAATTATTGCCGTTGAAAGGGATGGGGAAGTAGCCCACCTGATCCGCACTAATTGCGATCGCTTCGGTGTCACCAATGTAGATGTCATTGAAGGAAACGCCCCCGACTGTTTGCATGGGCTCAAAGATCCTCCCCACCGGGTTTGTTTGGAGGGAGGAAAAGCCATCAAAGACATTCTCATTACCGTGTGGTCTTATTTACAGCCCCAAGGCCGTATTGTAGCCACCGCCTCCAATTTAGAAACCTTATACCTAATTTCCGAAGGGTTTGCTCAATTACAGGTGCGCAATGTCGAGGTCGTCCAATCTTCCATTAACCGCATGGAGACTCGAGGGCGATCGCAAAGTTTAGTAGCAATTGATCCTATGTTTATCCTCAGTGGTGAGAAAATGGATTGAACCAGGAAAAGTTGACTGTCGAAATCACCCCTTATTTCCACCCTAGGCGGTCAGGGCTCATGAACTCTTAGCTTTTCTGGATTTGCGCTTTGTGTAACTAACTTGTCAATCAGCCATGTCTTGGTCTCGTGTCATCAGTGGAATTGTGGCGATCGCCCTCGCCTTAATCATGCTAACCCTAGGGGGATGGTACTTCACCCTCGGCTTTGGGGTGATTGTTTACCTAGGTCAGTTAGAATACTTTCAACTGGTGCGGGCTAAAGGCATCGAACCCGCCGGTAAAACTACCCTAGTCGTCAGTCAAGCCCTATTAATTACCGCTGCGATCGCCCCCAACCTAGTAGATGCTATCTTCGCCTTAGCCGGAACCCTCATCTGCTTCTATTTGCTATTTCAACCCAGAATCTCTAGCATTGCTGATATTGCCGCCTCCATTTTGGGTCTGTTTTATGGTGGATACTTACCCAGTTATTGGATTAGGCTACGGGTGGGGCTAGATGGTTCCAGTCCCCTGTTAACCCATGTCACCACTAACCTACCTCAACTCAGATACTTTCCGCCATCGTGGGATTTATCCTATACCCTCACCGAAGGATTAACCGCCAGCCTACTGGCTTTTGGTTGCATTTGGGCCGCTGATATTGGCGCTTACATTTTTGGGAAATTTTTGGGGCGGACGCGACTTTCTGATATTAGCCCCAAAAAAACCGTAGAAGGTGCTATCTTCGGGATTTTAGGCAGCATTGGAGTGGCGATCGCTGGCGCTTGGTTTCTGCAATGGCCGCAGTTTCTCTGGACAGGTTTCGCCCTCGGTATTATAATTGGCATAGCTAGTCTTTTGGGAGACCTGACCGAATCAATGATGAAGCGCGATGCTGGAGTCAAAGATTCCGGTCAACTCATCCCCGGTCACGGCGGCATTCTCGATCGCGCTGATAGCTATGTTTTTACCGCCCCCCTAGTCTACTACTTTGTCACCCTAGTGCTACCTTTATTAAGAACCTAGGGATTGACCCAAATTTTTCCCCGCAGGGTAAGCTGTTCCTCACTGATGCTCAGATCCTCGATGTCTACATCAGTTCCCAACTCAATCGGAATTGACTCTAGCACAGTCCCACTAATCAGGGGATCGGCTTTGATATAGGGCTGGTGTAGTAATAGTTGGGTGGAACTCATCCGCTGTAATTGGCTATCTAAACTAAAGGCGATCGCCCCATGGGTATCAGTTATTAAATCCGCATTTAAGGTCAGGCGATCGCTATTTAGCCTTAATTGCAGATTTTCTAGGGTTCCCTCAGTCAATGGTAAGCGAGACTCTAGCAGTTCGGTAATGGCATTGGCTAAAAGTGGCGAACTCACCGAAGCATTAAGATCCGAGGCGAGAATTTGCAAATCACAATCAACCTCGATCGCTTCGAGCAGTTGTAAAGGCTTACCCTGGAGAACCTGACCTAAATTAATACGGATACCGGAACTTCCCAAAACTACTTGGGAAAGATGCAAACCTTGGTAAATCACAGCCCTAGCTGAGACTGACACCGTGGGAATAGAACCCTTCAGTAGCGATCGGTTACCACCTCCCACATGGACCTTTAAAGATTCTACGCCCTCAACTTGCGATCGCAGCCAAAGCTGCAGCGCCGCCGATAGAACCGTTCCGATCAGTTTCTTTTGCTCAGTTTTCGTACCCGTCATAATCTCGCTGTTTATTTGTGATCAAAAAATCAAGAATTGCTGTAATATTGGTATATACAGCATAGATATATGCAAGAATCTAACTCGTCAGTCTCACCTACAGATTGAGCCACTACTACGGGAACTCCTATAACTCCCATAATTAAGGAAAATCAGTGCCTTCTACCCAGCAAATCACCCCGTTGTAATCCAACATCCACCCGGGCAAATCTGGGATCCCCTGTCCCGAAACTCTATGAATGAACGGCTACAGAAAATCATATCTCACTGGGGAGTCGCCTCTCGTCGCCATGCCGAGGAGATGATACTATCAGGAAGGGTCAAGGTAAATGGCGATCAGGCTTATTTAGGCCAGAAAGCAGACCCTAAATGCGATCGCATTGAAATTGACGGACGCGCACTGCACCCTTCCAGTCAACCCCAACCCCTATACCTACTGCTAAATAAACCCCTAGGCGTAGTTTCCACCTGTGCAGAACCCCAAGGCCGAAAAACCGTTTTAGACCTGCTCCCGCGTCAACTCCAAGTCGGACAGGGACTGCACCCCGTGGGTCGCTTAGATACCGACTCAACCGGAGCATTACTGATCACAAATGATGGTGAACTGACATTTCTTTTAACCCATCCCCGTTATCATGTAGCTAAAACCTATCAAGTTCTAGTCCAAGGCTGTCCTCCAGAATCTGTTTTAGAACAGTGGAGACAAGGTATCCTACTATCTGGTAAAAACACATTACCAGCTAAAGTTAGGCGCATCGGGAAACCTCGCGGCTCTCAGACTTTGCTAGAAGTGGTTTTACGAGAAGGGAGAAACCGACAGATTCGGCGAGTAGCAGAGGCTCTCGGTTATCCTGTGGTTCAACTGCATCGGACAGCAATTGGGCCTATTTATCTCAACTCGACTGGGAAACCTGAATTAGCTTCAGGTGAATATAGATCCCTGAAAAACTCTGAAGTGCATTTGCTAAAGAATCGAGTCCGTGTCTGGAAATCTGGCAGTTGTTCTTGAGGATCATGGCTTATGAAATTAACTCTTACTCACCCAATTTTTAAAAATAGATCCGAAAATCACAAGCAACCACAAAATCGAGTTGATCATGACCAGGCACAACGCCTATCAGATATTGGTCAACAGTTGCGTGATGCCAGGATGAAAAATTCCTTCTCCTTGGGTATGGTGGCGGCTTATACCCGTATTCGCACCCATTTACTCCAAGCCATCGAAGAAGGTAAAATAGATAGCCTACCTGAACCTATTTATACTCAGGGTCTGATTCGCCAATATGCAGATGCTTTGGGGTTAAATGGAGAGGAGTTAGCCAATTTCTTTTTACCCGAACCTGGGGAAAATACTCTGGTGCGATCGCTTAAATTGCTGTCTATGCCACAATTACGGCCAACTCATCTGTATCTAACTTATACTCTACTGATTATTTGTGCCGTTAATGCCCTATCTTATCTGGTTCCCCAATCCGGTGAATTAGCAGTTACACAGACAGAATCAGCTACCGAGGATGTTGTCACCCCACAGCCAAATCCAGCAACCACAACACCACCCCCCCCACAGGGTCAGTTAGTGTCTCAATCTTCCGCACCCGCACCCGCACCCGCACCCGTACCCGCACCCGCACCCGCACCCGCACCCGCACCACAACCTATTATTCAGGATGTTGAAGTGGGAATAGTGGTTAAGGACGAGTCTTGGGTACTGATTGAAATAGACGGAAAAACCGAATTTCAGGGAATATTACCCGGTGGCACTCAAAAAACCTGGAAAGCTAAAACTGAAGTGGTAGTAGTAGCCGGAAATGCCGGGGGCGTATTGGTGAAAGTCAACAACGGCGAAGCCAGACGCTTAGGGGAACCAGGAATGGTCCAGGAAGCCGTATTTAAGGCTGGGAATAGCGACGAAACCGCCGATCTTCCCAGTTCCTAGTTCACCTTATTATCTAGGATTATCTAGGCGCGCGTCCGTAGGTATCTGTCCAGAACTTCAGGCGATCGCCAATTTCATCAGTTAGCAACCCAGGTTCACAACGCCAAGCCCAGTTACCCTCAGCGGTACTGGGTTTATTCATTTTAGCCTCACTTCCCAATCCCAACACATCTTGTAGGGGCAAAATTGCCTGATTAGCTACTGATGACAAAGCCAGCCGAATCATATCCCAGTGAATGCCATCATTTAGCACCTCACCTAAATAACCTAAATAACGAGTTACATAGGCTTGTTGTTTAAGCGATCGATTATTAAACCAGCCCACAGTCGTATCATTATCATGGGTTCCCGTATACACCACCCAATTAGGGGAAGTGTAGTTATAGGGTAAATAGGGGTTATCCCGTCCCGAATCAAATGCAAAATGTAGCACCTTCATACCAGGTAACTCAAATTTATCCCGCAAGGCTTCCACCTCTGGCGTAATAATCCCCAAATCTTCAGCAATAATCGGCAGCCGCCCTAACTTTTCCTCAATCGTGTGGAATAGATCCTCTCCCGGTGCATTTACCCACTCACCATTCATGGCAGTAGTTTCGCCTTGGGGAACTGCCCAAAAAGATTCCAGACCCCGGAAATGGTCAATCCGAATTAGGTCTACATAATCCAACATCGATTGAATACGATGCACCCACCAATCAAACCCATTTTGTTTAAGGCGATCCCAGTTATAAACCGGATTACCCCACAGTTGACCACTTTCGCTAAAGTAATCTGGTGGGACTCCTGCCATTAAAGACGCTTCTCCGGTTTCTCCGTCCAAACAGAAAATTTCAGGATGAGACCACACATCAGCACTATCATGGGCTACATAAATCGCTAAATCCCCAAAAATCTGGATTCCTTGTTCGTTGGCGTAGCGCTTCAAATTCGCCCACTGACGATTGAAGGTAAATTGCAGATACTTATGGAAAAAGATTTCTTCGCCCAGTTTTTCCTGCCATTTTTTCATCGCCTCCGGTTTGCGCCGGGAAATTTCATCATCCCAAGTGTGCCAACTGGCTCCGCCTTGGGCATCTTTGAGAGCCATAAAAAACGCATAGTCATCTAGCCAGTAGCTTTTCTGGCGGCAAAACTCATCAAATTCTCCATGAAGGTCTGATGGTTCCTGTTTCCGAAAATTCTGGAAGGCTTTGAGAAATAGGGGGGTTTTCAGTTCTTTTACCCGGTCAAAATCCACCATATCTGTAGGTAGGGTGGGGATTTTGTCTAAATCTTTTTTGGTCAGTAGTCCTGTCTCGGCTAACATATCAGGACTGATTAACAGAGGATTTCCCGCAAAGGCGGAATAGGAAAGGTAAGGAGAATTACCAAACCCGGTTGGACCTAGGGGCAGGATTTGCCACAGTTGTTGGTGACTGTCTCTGAGAAAGTCCACAAACTGATAAGCATTGGGTCCTATATCCCCGATGCCATATCGACCTGGCAGGGAGGTAGGGTGTAGTAAAATGCCGCTAGATCTGGGCTGAAATGACATAAGAAACCTAAAAGATATAATTGTTTCCACTGGTGGCAGGGTGGCTTGTCCTCTCGGCACAGCTTCTGGAGCCACCTGCCGAGAATACCATTCCCTCTTTACCATTTTACTCCTGCTAGGGACGGATTTGGCACAATTCAAGGCTGAACCTACTGCGATCGCTCTCGGTTCTGGTAGGGGGACTCTCCATAATCACTATCATCTTACTCATTTGTAATGGGTTGATATTATCGGATTTCGGAAAATATGAAAGTGGAATGAAGGCAATATGATTAATTTATGAAATTTGCTCTTGATATATCCCCCCAAATTTAACCGGAAATCTTCATCTAATTAATGATATAATAACCTGGGGCTGTTCTTAGATGCCCCCCTGTCCTATCTATTCTAAGGGAGAAAATACTGATAATATGTTAACTGCATTTACAGCGGGACTTTTATTGATTAGCTTGTCGGAATTAGGTGATAAAACCTTTTTTATCGCTGCTATTTTGTCAATGCGATACCCCAGAAGGCTGGTTTTTGCCGGGGTGATAGCAGCTTTGGCATCTATGACAATTATTGCTGTCGTTATGGGTCGAGTGGTGGCTTTCTTGCCGCCTAGTTATCTCCACTGGGCGACCATTTTCCTGTTTAGTATATTTGGAATTAAATTGTTATACCAAGCTAGTCAAATGCCATCCTCTCAGTCCTGTGGTGAGGAAGAAGAGGAGGCTATGAAGGCGGTGGCTGGGTCTAATTTAGCTAAAAAGAAGTCGAAGCTGGGGATA
Organism: Limnospira platensis NIES-39; assembly: GCF_026000695.1. Taxonomy (GTDB): domain Bacteria; phylum Cyanobacteriota; class Cyanobacteriia; order Cyanobacteriales; family Microcoleaceae; genus Limnospira; species Limnospira platensis. Next base: position 426,046 of record NZ_AP026945.1, on the reverse strand, counting down.
TTGCTGGAAGCGTTTACTTTAACTTTTATCGGGGAGTGGGGCGATCGCACTCAAATTGCTACCATTGCTTTAGCAGCCACTTATCACCCCGTGGGAGTAATATCCGGGGTGATTTTAGGGCATAGTATCTCAACAGCGATCGCCGTTTTAGGAGGCCGCATAATTGCCGGTCGCATTTCCGAACGTACCATTACCGCCGCCAGTGGATGTTTATTTATTGTTTTCGGCTTGGTGGCTTTAATTAATGGTGTCGAAACCGTTTCGGTTTAATCAGTTTTGGGAACTATCATGACTGGATTTGGGGGCTGTTTCTACAGGTTTATTAACAGTGGTTTTGGTTTTGCCATTGCCATTGCCATTGCCATTGCCATTACCATTGCCATTGCCATTACCATTGCCAGTTATGATAGTGTAACCGTTACCATTGGCATTTTCGGGGGCATAATAAACAGGTTCTGAAACCTGACGGGCTGCGGGGTGTTTGTCACCAACTAAACGGGACTGTAAAGTGGTCGCAATGATATAAAACACTGGCACAATATACAAACTCAGTAGAGTGGAAACCAGCATTCCTCCCATTACTGACATACCAATAGAAACCCGACTAACCGCACCCGCACCCGTCGCAAAAGCCAGAGGCATCACCCCAAAAATAGTTGATAAAGCCGTCATCAAAATGGGGCGAAATCGGACTTTTCCAGCTTCGATCGCCGCCTGACTAATAGACCGCCCCATTTCCCGCAGTTGGTTAGCAAATTCCACAATGAGAATCGAGTTTTTAGTCGAAAGTCCGATTAACATAATCAAACCAATGCGGCTATAAATATTTAACTCCAATTCCGCCAACCATAGCGCCCCAAAAGCACCTAATAGGGATAGGGGGACCGCTAATAAAATCACCAATGGATCGACAAAACTTTCAAACTGCGCCGCCAAAGTTAGGAAAATAAACGCTAGGGACAACCCGAAAATGTAAATTGTCGCATCTCCAGCCTGACTAAACTCGCGGGACTCTCCAGCTAAGTCTGTTCTCATGGTCTCAGGAATAGTGCGATCGGCTAAATCTTGGAGAGCTTCCAAGGCTTCACCGAGACTATATCCAGGGGCGGCACTACCTTCTAAAGTCGCCGACCGGAAGCGGTTAAAGTGGTTAATTTGTGGTGGTAGAGTCGAGTCACGGATAGTCACCAAATTACTGAGGGGGATCATTTGACCGGACTCCGATCGCACAGATATTTCCCCAATATCTTCAGGACTAGCCCGAAATTCCGACTGTCCCCTAACTATCACTTCATAACGTTGATTTCCCTGGTTAAAATTGGTAATTTCCCGACCACCCAACATAATTTGCAAAGTCCGGGCTATTTCTTGCACAGAAACCCCCAAATTTCCAGCTTGGGCTCTATTTACCTCTAGGACTAATTCCGGCTTATTCAGCTTTAAATCGGTGTCCATATTCACTAATTGAGGTAATTCATTCGCCGCCATAGCCAATTGTTCAGAAACTTGTGCTAACTCGCTAATATCATTTCCCTGAAGCACAAATTGTACAGGTTGACCGAGGCGACTTCCTGGTAGTGAACTCGGGTTAATGGCAAATACCATGGCATCGGTAATTTGGGAAAACTTGCCAAATAAACGTCGGACGATCGCCTGTTGAGACTGTTCCGGTTCTGTACGTTCTGACCAGGGGACAAGGCTAGTAAAAGCAAAGCCTCGGTTAGCTTGGGCTGCGCCTCTCCCAAATCCGGTTAGGGTAAAAAATGCCCGCATTTCCGGCACATCACCCAAGATTTCTTCAACTTCCCTAACCACATTATTGGTATAGTTTATGCTTGCACCTTCGGGAGCATTAATCGGCACAAAAATTCGCCCCCTATCTTCCGTTGGCAAAAACCCTTGAGGCAATTGTACAAATAGCCAAGCTGTGAGGCCTAGAGATGCTACAAAACCCAGCAAAATCACAGGTTTAAATGATATCAATAATCGCAGGCTGGCATCATAGATATTGGCGATGCGATCGAGGAGCCAATCAAAGACATTCAGAGGGGCTGATAGCAGCCTCATCAACAGGTTGTTACTGCTGTGGGATGGTTTTAAGATAATCGCCGAAACAGCGGGCGCTAAGGTGAGAGCAACGAAGGATGAGAACACCACAGAAATGGCTAGGGTGATGGCAAATTCATTAAAAATTTGTCCGGTGGCTCCCCCGGAAAAACTGACGGGCACAAATACGGCAATTAGCACCACAGTAGTGGCAATTACAGCAAAGACAACCTCCCCCATGGCATGAATGGCAGCCTGGAAAGGGTGCATTTTCTTCTCGTCAATATAGCGGACGATATTTTCTAAAACCACAATGGTATCATCTACCACTAATCCGGTGGCTAGAGTTAGGGCAAATAGGGTCAAGACATTAATGGAGAATCCCAGAAAAAACATCGCCCCAAATGCGCCGATTAATGAGACGGGAATGGTGATGGTGGGAATTAGGGTAGCCCGCCAGTTTTTCAGAAATAGGAAGATAACTAATACCACCAGGGATATGGCTAACAGGAGACTTTGCCATACTTCATCAATGGCAACTTGCACAAATTCCGAGTAGTCTACTGCTACGGTATAGTTCATGCCGTCGGGGAAGTTTTGGGAAAGTTCTTTCATTCTTTCCTTCACCCCTGTAGCTACTTCTAAAAGGTTCGCGTCGGAAAGTCTACTAACTCCTATGGTAACGGCGGGTTGACCCCTGAATCTGGCAATGGTGCGATCGCTTTCTGCGCCGATTTCTGCATAGCCAATATCTCCGATGCGTATTTGTGTACCGTCGGGGTTGCGCCTGATAATTAGGTCTTCGTATTCGGGGGGGGTTTGTAGTCTTCCTAGGGTGCGGACGGGAAATTCCATGGTCTCCCCTTCGATGCGACCGCTAGGGATTTCTACGTTTTGTCTCTGTAGGGCATTTTCTACGTCTAGGGGGGTCACATTACGGGCTGCCATACGTTTGGCATCTAGCCAAATTCTCATGGCGTAGCGACGTTCCCCACCTATGAAAATACTGCCGACTCCGTTAACGGTTTCTAGGGAATTTCTCAGGAATTGGTCGGCATAATTACTGAGTTCTAAGGTGCTAAAGCGATCGCCATATATGGCAATCCACATAATGCGATCGTCGTCGCTACCATCCTTAGAAACTACCGGGTTATTCACATCAGAAGGTAGTCGCCCCGTCGCCCTAGATACACGGGAGAGAACATCCTGGACGGCTACTTCTAAATCCCGTTCCAATTCAAACTCAACATTGATAGAACTTAGCCCCTCTCTACTGGAGGAGGTCATCGTTCTTAGTCCTTGAACCCCGTTAATAGCCGCCTCCAGAATTTCCGTAACTTCTGTTTCGACTACTTCCGCATTCGCCCCCGGATAGGTAGTCCTAACTCTGACAACCGGAGGATCAATGCTCGGAAATTCTTGCACAGGTAGTCGGGTAAATCCCACAAAACCCACTAGGATGATGACCAGGGAACAGACAGTGGCAAAAACTGGACGTTTAATAAAGAAATTTGTAAACACAATTTACCCTCACTACTTATTGGCTATGATTCTCGCCCCCAGTTAATTTTGAGGATTGATAGCAGCACCATCTGACAGTCTTTGAATCCCGGAAACTATCAGTTGTTCACCGGGTCGTAAACCTTCCACCACTTCCGCATATTGGTCTCTAATTAAACCTAAGCGAATTACCTGCCTTTTCGCGGTGGGATTTTCTCCCCCTTCCGTGGTAAATACAAACCTTTCATCTCCCGAAAATTGTACGGCGGTCATCGGTACAACTACTGTGTTCGGTTTTTCATTCCAAATTACCCGCGCCCTCACGAATTGACCCGTGCGGAGCAGTCCGTCAGGATTAGTAAATGTGGCTTTGGCTAAGATACTTTGAGAATTAGGATTTACCGTGGGGGAAATAAAGCTAATGCGTCCGGTTCCGATAGGTTGACCTTGGGGGTCCTGCATTTCTACTGCTAGTCCCTCCCGTAGGTCGCCTTGGCGTTCTAGGGGAATAGATAATCTCAGTTCTAAGCGATCGTTTTCTGTCAGACTGGTTAAGGTCGCACCCCGGTTAACAAAGTCTCCCGGTCTCGCTGTCACATCGCCAACTATCCCCGTAAAAGGTGCTTGTACAGTCGTCTCTTGTAGCTGCACTTCTAACTGGCGAACACGGGCGGCGGCTTCCGCTACTTGGGCTTCTGCTTGGTCGATTTCTTGGGGTCTCGTGCCACTTTCTAAGCGTCTTAACGCCTGTTGAGATTGTTCGACTCCCGCTTCTCTCAGGGCTATTTCTGATTGGCGATTTTGCTGTAATTGTTCTAGTCGTCTTTCGGCAGCTCTCAGATTCGCTTGGGCGGTTTGTTTCTGTGACACTAAGGCATCAAATTCATCTCTGGAAATTGCCCCGGCTTCCGTGAGTTCTTGAAATCTAGTTACCCGTTTTTCCGCTAACTCTGCTGCTGCTATATTGGCATCTATTTGGGCTTGGGCTTGATTGATTTCTGCTAGTAAACTACCAGATTGAGCATCATTTAGACGGGCGACAGATTCCGCTAATCTCCCACGGGCTTCCGCAATTTCTTCCGGGCGACTTCCGGCTTGTAATTCTGCTACTCTGGCTTGGGTTCGCACTAGGTTGGCTTGGGCTTGTCGTAGTTGCGCTTCTAGGTCATCACTTCTTAAACGGGCGATCGCCTGCCCTTGATTTACCATCTCCCCTGACCTAACATATACTTGCGTGATTCTCCCTTCTATTTCCGATCTTACTTCCACCGACTCCCGCGCTTCCAGAGTCCCCACAAATTCCCCAGCATCCTGAAAGTTCCTAGTTTCTATGCTGGTGACTCTCACCGGAACTCCCCTCGGTCTTTGGGGGGAATTACTCGCCGCCGCTGGGGTAGTGTCCGCTTGCGCTTTACTGGAGTACCACCACTGACCCCCAGCAAAGCCTACTCCTAGGGCTAGTAATATTCCTACGGTCGCTGATACCCAATTGTTGGATTTATTACTAGGTTCTGATTCCGAATGGCGATCGCTTTCTATCTGATTTTGGTTTTCTATTGGCGAATGTTCACCACTCCCCTCAACTTCCACGACCGACTGATGATAATTCGAGTTTGATGATTCTGTTGATGATGGATAAGACATAATAAATTGTAGTATGATTATAATTGTTGGCGGCAAAATTTTACTGTCAATTCCCTAGTCTACTGCCATTGTAGATCTCGGCTATTCACAATTGTGATCTGTCTGAAGATAGAGAATCACCACCCCCTAGTTCTTGTTGCAAATTATCGTAGGTTTTTTCGAGCCATTTAGACTCTGAATCTAACAAAAACTTCGCCCTTTGCCAGATATCTGATTGATAGGAATCAATCGGCACATATTCAACCTCTTTCTGGTTCAGATATGCCATCCTTTGCTGACAAGCTCTGAGGCGATATTCTAACAATTTCAGGCGATTGTGTATATTTAAGTCACTAAAAAAGAAATACTTAATTAGAAACCTAGAACGGCTTTTAACCCAACTCTCTTGCGGCTGTTCTAGCATTTTGTATAACCATCGCTCACGTCCGGCGGCGGTAATACCATAAACCTTCCGACTCGAACCCGCGTCCCCTGCCTCTTCTAGGATAACTTGAATATATCCCCGTTCTTCCAAACGTTTCAGCAAGGGATAAATTGCACCATAGTTAACGCTGATACAGCTTCCCATAAACAGCTCTAGGCGCTGCTTCAGTCGGTAGCCGTGTAAAGGTTCGCGCTGTAGTAGTCCTAATGCAGATAGTTCCAACATTATATCAAATTGATACTTGTGTTGACAATATAGCCAATTTTCGCCTACGAGTCAAGAAATAGGCTAGAAAAATTGGCGATCGCCTTGAGTATCAGGTTTTCCATCCCCCTCTGTATCCCCAGATAGACTCATACCAACCACCAAAAAACAGTATCAATAATCACATAAAAAGGTGCTGACCTCCCAGCCTGGTGGATAAACTCAAGGTTTTATGGAACCCATAACCAAACCCCAGGATTTAATCGAGGTTTAACTTTTATTACTTGAGGGTTAATGGTCTAAGGTTTAAGGGTTGAGGATTAAAGATTAATCGTTGACCGCTAAACTTTAAGCCATATAAGCGAGATGGTATGCTTCGCCTAGAAGATCCATCTCTGAGCCATAAATTTAGAGTTTTTCGAGAGACCAGCACCATTACATTGATGCTCGATATATAGATCAGCTAATCAGAAATGTTAATCAAAGTGCGGGCGTTGCTAATAGACAGCACCCGGTCTACAGTGGATTTAAACTCCTCCACAAACTCTTGGCGGCGATCGCATTCCCCAGTCAAATTGGTAGGGTCAAGTATTTCTACTCCCTCCCGTCCCAAAAAACTATCAGCTAGAGATTGATACTTTTCCGAAGCCGCATTTTTGCCTAATACTTCGATCGCCAATTTATCAAAAATCATGGGTCTAAAACCCCGCCCTTCTAGGGCGGCTTTCACTTAGCCAAGCATTTTGTGCTATGGTGAACAGCATAGAGTCTGTTCGAGCCATGCTTGTTCTCGAGTTCAAAGTTAAAGGGAAGTCCCACCAATACGCAGCGATTGAAGAAGCGATCCGAACCGCACAATTCGTTCGCAACAAAGCACTGCGCTATTGGATGGACAACCGAGGTGTTAACAAATACGACCTTAACAAATACTGTCGAGTCCTTGCTCGAGAGTATGACTTGGTTCGAGAACTCAACAGTACGGCTCGTCAAGCTTCGGCCGAACGTGCCTGGTCTTCAATTTCTCGTTTTTTTGAAAACTGCCGCCAGCAAGTTCCCGGCAAGAAAGGATATCCCAGGTTCAAGAAAAATAGTCGTTCTGTCGAGTACAAAAACTCCGGTTGGAAGTTACTCGACCCTAAGCATATTGTCTTTACCGACAAGAAAGGGATCGGACGACTCAAGTTGATTGGAACTTGGGATTTGGCGTTTTACGGTACAGAACAAATCAAACGGGTTCGGCTGATTCGTAGAGCCGACGGCTACTACGCACAGTTTTGCGTCAAAGTAGACGTTCGAGAAGAAATCGAACCATCAGGAAATACCGTGGGTTTAGATGTCGGACTCAAGGAATTCTACACCGATTCAAACGGACAGAGCGAACCGAACCTGAGGTTTTACCGAAACGCCGAGAAAAAGCTGAAACGCGCTCACCGAAGGGTGAGCCAAAAACAGAAAGGCTCTGCCAACCGAAAAAAAGCCGTTAATCGACTCGGGCGAGCACACCTCAAAATAAGTCGGCAACGTGAAGAACACGCCAAGAGATTGGCGCGTTGCGTAATCCAATCTAACGATCTGGTGGCTTACGAAGATTTGAGGATTAAGAATATTGTGAGAAACCACTGTCTCGCCAAGTCGATTCACGATGCTCTTTGGTATCAGTTCAGGAAATGGTTGGAGTATTTTGGGGTGAAATTTGGCAAGATTACCGTAGCGGTAAACCCTGCTTATACCTCTCAAAAATGCTCGAGCTGCGGCACGATTGTCAAGAAAAGTCTCTCAACTCGAACCCATATTTGTCAGTGTGGGTGTGAGTTAGACCGAGACTATAACGCAGCCATCAACATTCTGAACGCTGCCTTGAGTACCGTAGGGCATACGGAAACTTAACGCTTCTGGAGATTTGACCGCTACTTTGGTTGGTGCAAACCTGTCAGAGCAAGTCGAGTCGTTGAAGGAAGAATCCCCACGCCTTTAGGCTGGGGAGTGTCAACCAGTCTTTCCTTCACCCGCGCCTGGGCTACATCAAAATCTTTGCGCGCCGAAGTATAAGCTGATTCCATCGTATTCAGAACCGACTCATAATAGGCGATAAAGTTTTTCATCTCGATCGCTTCAGCCACAGTCATTTCTTCCCCTGCTACTGATACCATTGTCACCGCATTAGACAAAACCACTGCCCTTTTAATTGTACGCCGACGGGCAATTAAAGCATCTACCTTTTGCACCGCCGCCCGTGCTTTAGTGTTATACTCATCCCGATTTCTGTAGCCCACAGGAGTTTTTCCCACTTCTACTACAGTGATTAATGTATTACCTTCTAACCCTGATCGGGCTGATTCTATGCGCTTACCCAGTAGCGTTAATTCTGCCAAAGCATCTGTTACCGTCATTTCAGCCATTTAACCTTCCCTCTGTAAAGATTTTCGCCCCTTACCAGATAGACAGAAGCCCGAATCAACCGCGCCATAACAATTAGTAACTAGCCCATTATACAACACAATGGCAGTAAATTACCAACCTATTAATCTTAATGATATTATTGATGCGATCGCTATTCAGCGTAAATTGCTGTCACCTCAGCAACCCGTCCTAGTCGCCATCTCAGGAATTGACGCTTCTGGAAAAGGCTATATCACCGCCCAAATTGTCAAAATACTTAGCCAGGGAAACCTGCGGGTAGCCAGCATCAATATTGATGGATGGCTTAATCTACCCCACCAAAGATTTAGCCAGACTAACCCCGCCGCCCACTTTTATCAATATGCGATTCGCTTTGACCAGTTATTCAGCCAATTAGTCTTTCCCCTGCGCCAACTTCGCTCAGTCTCTCTTGAGGTCAATTATACTCAAGAAACCGCCACAGAATATCAAAAGCATAGATATAAATTCGACAATATTGATATAATTATCTTGGAAGGAATCTTTTTGTTAAAACAAGAGTTCCAGTCATACTATGACCTTTCTTTTTGGATTGAATGTAGTTGGGAAACCGCATTAGAACGAGCTATTAGGCGATCGCAAGAAGGCCTATCTCAACAGGAGACAGTTAAAGCATATCAGGCCATTTACTTTCCCGCTCAAAAAATTCACTGGGAACGGGATAAACCTAGACAAGCAGTTACAGCCAGGATTAATAATGATTTCCGACTAGCATCTACGGGACTCAAGCCCGACCCTAGCCCTTGAGTGCATCGATTTATCCCGAATCTAAAATATTTTGATTTCCTGATATTAGCAGTTCCCATCTATCTGCAACATCCCTATAAATAGGCAAGTTTATGATATATATTACCCAAGTCCAGAGCCAACCAGCACCTTTTTTAAGGATTGCCTTTTCGGGAAGAAACCTGAAAGCCTTTGATTTACCTGTTCATCTTTTATACACCACTGATTAATGATTGAATCTAAACGCCAAACTATCAAACTTAAATGGCGCATATTGATAGGATATGCTATACCGATTTTACTCTCTTTTGGAGTGGTATCAGTAATTTACCACCAAGCTACAAACGTGGTGAAAATTACCGCTGCAGTCGAGACCACTCAACTGCAAATGGAATTTGTTGATCAGATGATTTTTGGCATTTATAAAATGTTGCGAAATGTGCGAATGAGCCTTTTATACCCTGAGTTAGAAGACTACGAAAGTCTCTATAAACAAGCCTTTGAGCAGTTCACAACTAATTATGACAACTTGATGAGACAGATTGATGATCCCAGGTTGAGGGATGAATTAACCAAGATCAGACAAGCTGGTAATGAGATTGATCGGATTTCCAGAAACGTATTTAATCTGATTGATAGTAATCAATTACCCTTAGCCCAAGCCGAAGCAAAAGCCCTTAGTGTCAGTGAGGTAGCAGCTACCGGAGAAAATATTGACGAGCAAAAGCAGCAGCTTCTCAATGCTAAGTATAGAGAGTTGGAAAATGCCATGAATACTCTCACTATGATGGCTGCATTGGGAATGTTTATAGCTGCTACTCTAGCTATTGTTTTGGCTCTGGTAATTTCCGCCCGCATTAGCCGGACTCTTAATGATAGCATTAGTATAATTGCGAGTTCTTCTAATCAGATTGCTAGTACCACAGAACAACAAGAACGCAACGCCAGCCAACAGGCAGGAGCAATTAATGAAACTACTGCTACAATGGATGAACTAGGAGAAGCAGCCCGGTCAATGGCCGAACAGGCAGAATCCTCCGCCGATATCGCCAATCAAGTCTTAGATATGGCTAAATCTTCGATCAAAAGCGGCCAGCAAGTCCTCACTCTCGGTCAGTTTTCTTCTGAAAGCGCCCAGCAGGTGTTAAAACTCGCTGAGTCGGAAACCGAGGCGGTACAGCTAACCCTACAGAAAATCTTGAATCTCAAGGAAAAAGTAGAGGCTATTGCTGATCAAATTGTTCGACTCAGCCAGCAAACTGAACAAGTTGGCATGATTACTAATATGGCGGCTGATTTGGCTAACCAGACTAATATGTTAGCATTGAATGCAGCCGTAGAAGCCGCCCGTGCTGGTGTTCATGGTAAAGGTTTTGCTGTGGTAGCCATGGAAATCCGCAAATTGGCAGACCAGAGTAAACAGTCGGCTCAAAAAATTACCGCTTTAGTTAATAATATTCAAAAGGCGATCGATAGTACCGTATTAGTCACTAATGAGGGTAGCAAGACTGCCGAACAAACTATCGAACTTTCTCGGGGGACCGTCAATGCTTTTGAAAAAGTTACCGAAGCCATTAACCCGGTTTTAAAAGCCTCTACAGATGTCAGTGATGCCATTAATCATGTGATTATTAGCAATCAGGAAGCCACCCTAGAGGCGATTAATGAAGTGGTTTTAAATTCCCAACAAATCTCTCTGAGTTCCCAACAACAGGCCCAAGCAATTCAGCAAGTCTTCCAGGCTATGAATAGTCTTAGTCAAAGTTCCACTGAAACTGCTAATGGTTTGCGGGAAACTAAAATCGGTATTCAACGACTTAATCAAGTTGCCCAAAATCTCAAGGCTGAAACCTAGAAATTAACCTCAACCAGGAGGCCACTGCATAGCCCGACCTCCCAGGATATGAATGTGAAGATGATCTACAGTTTGTCCCCCATCAGAACCATTATTAATCACTACACGATAACCATTAGTTAACCCAGCTTCCTGGGCTACTTGTTTCACCTTCAGCAGTAAATGTCCCATCAGCCCATGGTCATCGGGGGTCGCTTCCTCTAATTTAGGAATCGGTTTTTTGGGAATTACCAAAATGTGAACGGGTGCTTGGGGTGCAACGTCTCGGAAAGCTAACACTAGATCATCTTCATAGACGATATCGGCTGGAATTTCCCGGCGGATGATTTTCGTAAAAATTGTTTCGGAATTGCTCATAGTTTTCGCTTGGGAGTGGGGCGCGTCTTTACATATTGGCACGACCACAAACGGTCGTATTATACAATGATATACGCCAACTGACAAGGGTAAATCGGCTCTCAACTCTTAAAAAAAGTTTAATTTTGGGCACTCTAATTAATACATATAAATGATCTTGAATTTCTGATCTAGGAAAGGGACTGATAGACGGCTCCCTGGGGCCAGCTTTGCCCAGAAAATGAGACTATTAAATTATCCTAAATTATCCTAAATCCTACTTTATCCTACTTTATCCTACTGATTATAGGTATTTCAGCATATAAGGAACAAAAACTGGATACTAAATCCTACTTTTTACTATTTACAAATACTGTATTTTTAGTTATTAATAGTAGAAGAGAAAGAAAAAAGGTTAGTCAGCAAATAGCTCTTAATTAGTTAGAAGTTCAATCCAAAAATGCGTCGTAGGTGGTGATTGAAAATTATTGCCAGAAAGAAAAATAACACCTGCGGCACTCTGTCCACCAGATTTCCCGATTAACAACTATATAGATAGTACCTGCAACCCAGATAGCATTAATTGTTTGGTGTCAAGACTTGTCATTTTATCATGTCTAGTCTGCCAATTATATAGCTTGAGGTTGTGAATGCTGCCCCGTCTGTGAACTGTTTTGGTAACGGTAAATTGCCCACGGATTGTAGGGGTGTTTATCGGGGAGTATATGGCTGCTAATTTGTGAGACTGCCTCAACCCTAAAGAACTGAACAAGAGGAAACTTAAAGATATGGTTTCAACTGTAGAAAAACCCACGAAACTGACATCACCTACAGACAACAGTAGTGGTAATATAACTCCCGAATGGCAAGGATTTAAACAGGGTAAATGGACGAAAGAAGTAAATGTTCGTGATTTTATCCAAAAAAACTACAGTCTTTATGAAGGAGATAGCGGGTTTTTAGCTAATGCTACAGAACGCACCAATAACCTCTGGGATCAGGTTAAGGAACTGATGGCAGAGGAACGCAAAAAGGGCATTTTAGACGCAGAAACTAAAATTCCTTCTGGGATTAATGCCTATGGTGCGGGATATATAGATCGCAGTTTAGAGCAAATCGTGGGTTTGCAAACTGATAAACCCCTGAAACGAGCGATTATGCCCTATGGTGGTATTCGGGTAGTTAAAAAATCCCTAGAAGCCTACGGCTACGAACTGGACCCGGAAACGGAAAAAATCTTTACTCAGTATCGCAAAACCCACAATGATGGTGTTTTTGATGCTTACACGCCAGAAATTCTCCTAGCGCGCCATTCTGGACTGGTAACGGGATTACCAGATGCTTATGGTCGCGGTCGCATTATTGGTGACTATCGGCGGGTGGCGCTGTATGGAGTCGATCGCCTAATTTTAGACAAAAAAGAGCAACAAGCGTCTCTGGAATTAGACGCAATGGACTCAGAAACGATCGCGCGGCGCGAAGAAATCTGCGAAGAAATCCGATCGCTCCAAGAACTCAAAGAAATGGCAGCATCATACGGGTTGAACATCGCCAAACCCGCCGCCACCGCCCAAGAAGCCGTACAGTGGACTTATTTTGGCTATTTAGCAGCAGTCAAAGAACAAAATGGCGCGGCTATGTCTCTGGGACGGGTATCTAATTTCTTAGATATCTACTTCGAGCGAGATTTCCAAAATGGCACTCTCACCGAAAGTGGGGCTCAGGAAATTATCGACCATTTCGTGATGAAATTACGGATGGTGCGGTTCCTGCGGGCTCCTGAATATAACCAACTATTTTCTGGTGATCCTACCTGGGTAACAGAATGTATTGGTGGTATGGGTGAAGATGGTCGCCCCTTAGTCACAAAAAACAGTTTCCGGTTCCTGCACACACTCTACACCTTGGGTGCTGCTCCTGAACCTAACCTGACTATTTTATGGTCGGAACGTTTGCCAGAGAACTTTAAGCGCTACTGTGCTAAGGTCTCCATTGAAACCTGTTCTACCCAGTATGAAAATGACGATTTGATGCGGGCAGAATATGGCGATGATTATGGCATTGCTTGCTGTGTTAGCGCCATGAAAATCGGTAAGCAAATGCAGTTTTTCGGCGCACGGGCGAATTTAGCCAAGGCGCTACTGTATGCGATTAATGGCGGTAAAGATGAGACAACTGGCGAGCAAATCGGCCCCTCATGGCTTCCAGTTAAGGGCGATTATCTCGAATATGAAGATGTGGCGGAGAAATTCGATCGCTGTTTAGAATGGTTGTCTCGGTTGTATGTCAACACCCTGAATATTATTCACTTCATGCACGATAAATACGCCTACGAGCGGATTGAACTGGCACTGCATGATCGTGATGTATATCGGACGATGGCTTGTGGTATGGCGGGTCTGTCTGTGGTAGCTGATGCTTTCTCTGCTATTAAATATTCTCGGGTGAAAGTGATCCGCAATGACCAAGGTTTGGTAGTGGATTATGAAATCGAAGGCGATTATCCCAAATTCGGGAATAATGACGATCGCGTTGATGATATTGCTGCCAATTTGGTCAAGCAATTTATGAACAAAATCCGTCAGCACAAAACCTACCGGAACTCAGTTCCTACCCAGTCAATTCTGACCATTACTTCTAATGTGGTTTACGGTAAGAAAACTGGTAATACTCCTGACGGTCGGAAAGCTGGCGAACCTTTTGCACCGGGTGCTAATCCTATGCACGCACGGGATACACAAGGAGCGATCGCGGCTTTGGCTTCTGTGGCGAAACTGCCCTATGAGCATTCTCAAGACGGCATTTCTTACACCTTTTCTATTGTACCACAAGCATTAGGAAAACAGGAAGGCGATCGTATTAGCAACCTGGTGGGAATTTTAGATGGTTACTTCGCCGACGACGGCCATCATATTAACGTCAACGTCCTGAACCGGGAAACCTTGGTCGAAGCCATGGAACATCCCGAAAAATATCCACAACTAACCATTCGTGTATCCGGTTACGCCGTCAACTTTATCAAGTTGACCCGCGAGCAACAATTAGATGTGATTAATCGTACTTTCCATAGTCGCATCTAGGGATTTATACACCGGGTTAATCTACAGTTAAATGTGATTAACTCGGTGGTTATCCATCATTAGTTAGTCTGTAATAACCCGGTTTTAATCAATCCGGGTTTCTGTTGTCTATTATCATAATTATGTCTGATTCTCAAACTCAAATATCGGGTAACATTCATTCCTATGAAAGTTGCGGAACCGTAGACGGTCCAGGAATTAGATTTGTCGTGTTTACCCAGGGTTGTCCCCTGCGCTGTCTTTATTGTCATAACCCCGACTGTCAAGAAGTAGCAGGTGGTAAACAAGTCACAGTCGAAGAAATCATCCAAGAAGTAGTCAAATATCGCTCCTATATGCGGTTTTCTAATGGCGGTATTACTGTCACTGGCGGCGAACCCTTAATGCAGCCAGAGTTTGTGGCAGAAATCTTCCGGCGCTGTCGGGAATTGGGTATTCATACAGCCTTAGATACCTCTGGTTATATCCCCATTAATGTAGCCAAACCAGTGCTAGATTATACCGATTTAGTGCTTTTAGATATCAAATCTTATCACAGCGAAACCTATCGGAAAGTCACCTGTGTTTCCGTAGAACCAACCCTGAATTTTGCCAAGTATTTACATGAGATTAATAAACCGACATGGGTGCGGTTTGTGTTAGTACCCAATTTAACTAATGACATCAATAATATGGAGGCATTAGCTAAGTTTGTGTCCGGCTTCAGCAATGTAGAAAAAGTCGAGATTTTGCCCTTTCATAAAATGGGAGAATATAAATGGGAGCAAATCGGCTATGAATATAAACTTAAAGATACCGAAGAACCCACCCCAGAAGAAGTCAGCACAGCTATAAATATATTTCAAAAGTATGGTTTGGCGGTGGTCGCTTAACACTTACTCTCAGCCTTGATCACTTAATCTGAAAGCGATCGCTCCTCATTAACCCCCCAAATCAGTCACCCTTTTTTCCCGATTAGATAAACTTTGAGTAATTTGATAGAGCAGAAATAAAGATACAATAATCCCCACCAACTCCGCCGCCATAGCATTAACAGCAGCCTGTAGTGTAATCATATCCATAGGCACAATAATCGGACCGCTGCGACTTAAAATAGCCGCCCCCTCACTCGGATTATAAATCGTGGCGGCTCCCGGTGGCACAGACAGCATTCTAAATAATAGAGCCCCCACCTTCCACATTGCCACAACCATAGCACAAATCATACCCGCTATATTAGTAGCTAACCCAATCCAAAGAGAGCGAGTTACACTAGCCTTACTCGGACGACGGTCCGGGTCAGTCAGTTGATCACCAATTCGGGTATAGTGAAAACACCAATAAATGGTAAACCCTAGAGCCAACAAACAACCATAAGCCAAAACTAAACCCACAAATGATTGTCAAGCCGTCTATTTCTGGCGGGACTGAGAAATAACGCAAACAACAACAGAAAAATGGGTACAACCCCAAAAAAACCCTGCAAACATAAGCCGATTAACCCTCCCTTTCTAAAAGCCAAGGCAATTTGATTAATATGGGACGGAGATGATTGGAAATTAACTTGCTCAGACATTGCCCATAAATTCCTAGTGAATCACAGTATTCTAGCGGTTCGATTAAATGGAGGCAATATGAATTTTTCCGATAAACTAATTAGCAGCATTGACCGCAACCAAAGTTTGCTTTATGTGAACCTCGACCCGGACCCGGAAGTATATCCGCCTAACTTTGAGAATGAGCAGGGTCTAGGGCTAGTTGATGATGGTAAACTCGTGGAGGAGTGGTATCGATGGTTAAAGGCGATCGTACACCAAACCGCCTACTTAGTTTGTGCCTATAAACTAACTTTAAATGCCTATTTAGGACTTGGCTTGTCCGGGTGGCATCTTTTACAGCAGATTTTAGACCAGATCCCCTCTACAATGCCAGTCATTCTCGATGCTAAACACGCCGACCTCAATAGTGCCAGCCTGTTTGCGCGCATGATTTTTAAAGAATGGGGGGTTGATGCTTGTACCGTATCCCCCTACACCGGACAGGATTTGGTCACACCCTTTCTGGTCTATCCTAATAAAGCAGTATTTGTCCTGTGTGCGACTGCTAACCCGTCGGCTAACCTACTCCAAGAATATCCTAACCCGGGACATCCTCTGTACTTGGAATTGGTGCGAGCTACCCAAACCTGGGGAACTCCAGAACAGGTCGGGTTAGAAGTCGGGGTCATGGCGGATATGTTAGCACGAATTCGTCGCCAAGCTCCAGAGCGTTTGATTTTGGTTCAGGGAAATAGTGCTGAGGAAAACGATCTAACCGAACAAGATGATCTGATCCAAATTCTGGCGGCGGGTTTGGGTGCTGACGGTGCGGGTCTGTTGCTACCCCTACCACCACGTTTATTACAACGGGGAACTGTTACAGAGGCAGTGCGGTCTTTGCGAGATGCTATCAATGACGAACGCCTGCGGGTTATGCAAGGTAGTCCTAGCTGTGACCTGTGGCTTCCTGATGTCTGTTTCTTGGAAAATGAACCCCACCGCGACCTGATTCTGCAACTTTATGATATTGGTTGCATTATGTTTGGCGACCATGTGCAATCATCAGGAGAGGTTCTACCCTATTATATTGACTTGCGCCGGATTATTTCCATCCCCCAGATTTTTCATCAAATTGTCGGAGCCTATGGGGAAATTCTCCAAAATCTTAATTTCGATCGCATTGCGGGTATTCCCTATGGGTCTCTACCTACAGCCACGGGTCTATCTCTCCGCTTAGGACGGCCTATGGTCTTTCCCCGAAAGGAAGTTAAAAGCTATGGGGCAAAAAGAGCCATAGAAGGACATTTTCAGCCAGGGGAAGTCGTTGTCGTTGTCGATGATATCCTCATTACCGGCAATAGTGTCATGAAAGGAGCCGCCACATTACAAGCCGCAGGACTCAGGGTTGAGGATATTGTCGTATTTATCGATCATGGTCGCAACGTCATGGAAAGGTTGACAGAAAATGGCTATCGTGGCCATGCGGTATTAAGTCTCGATGAAATTTCCCAAACCTTATATCAGGCTAACCGCATTTCCTCTCAACAATTTGAACTATTACAACAGCACGTTTAGTTGACTATTATAGTCATTTATTCCCCCAGTTTGGCTATATTGACATTACTTATCAATAAACTTAATGCTATCTATTATGATATAATCATCGGCTCTGTCTTGGTGGCAATGTATTAACACCTATTAACCAGCCTCTGACCTGCGGCTCACTCTTCCTTTATTAATAAAAATTCTTGTTTAACTCCCCACAGGGTGATATAGTTTGTCTGGAATTAGATGCAACTAATTCTTAATAACTGTCGCTGACAAAAACTAGATGAGGGTAACAAATGTTCAAACGTAGACATTTTTTGGCGGGGATGCTCACCCTAGCCTTAGTTCTGGGTTTAGCCCAAGTTAGCCAGTCTCAGAATCAGACTTTAACTATTTACTCTGGGCGAGGAGAAGCTCTGATTGGTCCATTAATCAAACAAGCGGAACAGCAGCTAGGTATTAATATTAGGGTCCGCTATGGTGATACTGCAGAATTAGCGATCGCTATTCTCGAAGAAGGACGCAATAGCCCTGCTGACATATTTTTTGCTCAAGATGCTGGAGCCTTGGGAGCCTTACAAAAAGCCGGTCGAACTCGCGCCATTCCCGCACAAATGATCAGCAAAGTAGATTCTCGTTTCCGTTCCCCTAACAACCACTGGGTAGGGATTACAGGTAGAGCGCGGGTACTAGCCTACAACACCAACCAGGTCAACCGCAACCAACTACCCAACTCCATCTCTGAACTAACCCAACCCAAATGGCGGGGGAGAGTTGGCTGGGCTCCCACCAACGGTTCTTTTCAGTCCTTCGTTACCGCCATGCGCCTAGTAGAAGGTGATGCTAAAACCCTGGAATGGCTCCAAGCCATGAGAAATAATGGGGCTGTGGTTTACCGGAACAATACCGCTATTGTTGAAGCTGTAGGTCGAGGAGAAGTAGATATGGGGTTAACCAATAACTACTACCTATATCGCTTCTTAGCAGATGATCCTAACTTCCCTGTCGCTCACCACTACACCCGTGGCGATACGGGATCATTAATTAATATAGCCGGAGTAGCTATTCTCGACACAGCCAGAAACGCCCAAGATGCACAGCGATTTATCCAGTTTTTACTGACCAATAACGCCCAAAACTTCTTCGCCCGAGAAACCAAAGAATATCCCCTAGTCGAAGGGATACCAGCCCCAGAGCGACAGTTATCTATTGATCAAATCAATCCGCCAAGAATTGACTTAGCCAATCTAGCTGACTTACAGGGGACCCTGGTACTGCTACAACGGGCAGGCGTGTTATAGAATTAGACTTTAGGGTGCGAACATATTGCTGCTTGACGCACCCTAGCTATTGATGATGAGAGGGCGATTAACTGGTAATTTCGCGATATTTTCGGAAATATGTTGGTAAGTATGATCATTATTGCACTTGCGCTCAGCTATAGCGACCAATATTTCGAGCCCGATTCTGAATCATAACAACTTGAACTGGTAAGCTGGCATAATCTTGATAGGGTTCTCACCTGTTCCCGATGGATAGGGGTAAACCACTGTAAATCAATCACCATAACTTCTAATGTCAATGTAACCGGGTCAAGACAAATTCCCGCCGCCCGTGTTTCGTCGATTTGAGCAGTCCAATATTCAATACCATCGATTTGGTCGGCCCTACCCTGACGAACTAATTCTAACAAAAGCTGTTCTTTGGGATTCCCCCAATTAGCATCGACCATGGACAAAGCGCGATCGATGCGACTTTCGAGAGTTTCAGGTTCCCAATTCTTGGTTTGGGCTAGATGGTAAATCTGTCTAAGTTCTATATTCCCGAATTTGGTGGACAGAGGAAGTTCTGCGAGTGAGCCATCCGGGTTGATATAAGTTTTGGTAGATGTAGTCATCACAATCATATTTCTCTCCAGGACAAGTAAGCGGCCAACCTTTTAGTATCTTCATCATCCCAAAGGTTTCCGAAAATCTCAGTGATTTCTCGGAGTGATTCTCGTGATGTTCATAGGGTTTCTAGGTGAGACTACGCAAATCAACTGATGACGCAATCAACTCAGTTGTAGTGATGGTGATCACTTTTCGGACCAGTGGAGGGGATTTTAGCGACTGATAGACAACCGTAGGTAATTAATCCCGGCTTTCACTGCTTCATAGCCAAACAGTAGAATTAAACCGGAAAGGACTGCTCCCATCAAACAAACTACTAATCCCCCCAAGGTAATGGCCCCATCATCATCTAACAGCCCAAATCCGGTAATAAAAATCCCGATCGCTGGTAGTGTATTAGTTAAGGGAATGGGGAGCATCATGGAGACTGCCATAATGGCGATCGCACAACCAATCACAACCCGTCCCACGGGATGAGTACAAATAAAACTTAAGCGGGGACGACAAACCACCTCAATTTTCTGTAACCAAGGAATCCCCACTTTTAAAATTCCCTGTACCTTTTCCAAAGACATAGGACGGTTGAGCCATGAATTTGGAAACCAAGGCGTTTGTGAACCCGCCACCAATTGAATAGCTAACAAAAATAATAAAATCCCAAAGGGAATCGAATAGCCAGGAGCCGGAATCGGGAGGGCGGAAGGCAGCGCCAGCACCACAAACAAAAACCCAAAAATCCGCTCTCCTGCCAGAGTAATAATATCACCCAGCGTTACCTGAGATGAACGCGACTCTTCCCAAAAATAGCGCTGAAGTTCAACAGAAAGTTTTGCCACAAGCCACAGCAAAGATAAAAAAACTAAGTAGAATCAATCAACCAGAATATAGTTAGGCAACCGTTTCCGGTTGCCATCACAAATACCTAAATTAAATCCCCAGAAAAACTTGACAGATTAATCAGTTCCCATAGTCCAGGAATTGCTATATTCAATCTGTTCTGGGGTCAAGGTATCAATAGCAATACCCATCGCCTTCAACTTCAGGCGAGCAATTTCCTGATCGACATCTTGGGGGATAGAGTGCAGACCGGGTTCAAGTTTGCCTTTATTTTTCACCAGGTATTCACAAGCCATCGCCTGGTTAGCAAAACTCATATCCATAACGGCACTAGGATGACCTTCAGCAGCAGCCAAATTGATCAAACGTCCTTCACCCAAAACGACAACAGATTTACCAGTTTTGAGCTTATATTGTTGGGTAAAGTTACGAACTTCCTTGATTTCTGTAGAACGTTCCGCCAGGGCTTTCAGGTCAATTTCAATATCGAAGTGACCAGAGTTACAAACCATAGCCCCATCTTTCATCACATCGAAATGTTCCCCACGAATAACGTGCTTATTACCAGTTACAGTAATAAACAAATCTCCCACGGCAGCGGCTTGTTCCATAGGCATGACCCGGAAACCGTCCATGACGGCTTCAATAGCCCGGACTGGATCAACTTCGGTAACAATCACATTAGCACCCAATCCACGAGCGCGCAAGGCGGAGCCTTTACCACACCAACCGTAACCGACAACGACGACATTTTTACCAGCGAGCAGAACATTAGTAGCGCGGATAATACCATCAAGGGTAGATTGACCAGTTCCGTAGCGGTTATCAAAAAAGTGCTTAGTATCCGCGTCGTTAACGTTCATAGCGGGGAAAGTCAGTTTCCCATCATTAAACATGGCGCGCAGACGCACAATTCCGGTAGTGGTTTCTTCGGTGGTGCCGATAATTTCAGGTATTTGATGCTGACGGTTTTTAACGAGGGTAGCAGTGACATCACTACCGTCATCAATAATAATATTGGGGCGGTGATCTAGGGCAATCTCGACGTGGCGCAGATAGGTGGCTGTATCTTCCCCTTTCATAGCGAAAACGGGGATGCCATAATCAACCACCAAACTAGCGGCTACATCGTCTTGGGTAGACAGGGGGTTACTAGCAATAAGTATAGCATCCGCGCCCCCAGCTTTGAGAGCGATCGCCAAATGTGCTGTTTCTGTGGTGACGTGACAGCAAGCGACTAAACGAATACCTTCAAAGGGCTTTTCTTGGGCAAAACGTTCTTCAATTTGGCGCAAAACTGGCATTTCACGCCCCGCCCATTCAATCCGTTGTTTGCCTTTTGAGGCGAGTGTTGGGTCTTTAATTTCATATTTGGCTTGGACGGTTGTTGAACTCATGCAGTTATTTCCTTTATAAATCGCGTTTTCACTGCCAAATGTTTGGCAAATTATTAGGGGCACCCAACTTATGGACGATTGGCCTTTCCGATTCTAGCACCATTAACCGCAACATATTATATATCATCGAGGTAATTCGGGCTGATATCGGTAAGCATATCGATAATAGCGGTAATATCTCAGAGCGGCTCTGAGTAGATGAGACTGGGAAGCCACCCCGGCTAGTTCCAGATGGCTAGTATCTCCGGCTAGTTCCAGGTTCCAACCATGATCATCAGCTACTAACTTGACTAGAGAGCAAAGAGAGGTTTTGAGTTTCGGCTTTCGCGTAATTAATGCTTGGGTGAGTCCTTTCACTGAGGCTGCATGACCTACCAAAAGGAGATTTTCGGGGTATTGTGTGGTTAAGCGTTGGATAGTGCTGGTCATGCGTTGTTGAGCCATAGACCAGGTTTCGGGATACTGCAAACTTTGGGGGGATTGATAGTTAAGATTAATGCGGGGAAAATCTGCTTTGAGTTCTGATGGCGATCGCGTTTTCGGCAAATAGGGGAAGGTGTAACCACTTAAAAACTCTCCCAGTCCCGGTTCTAGTTGCACTGGTAAATCGAGAACTTCGGCGACGGCGTGGGCGGTAGCAACGGTTCGCAGAAATGGGGATGCGAAAATGTAGTTAATCTTTTCTTCCCCTAGACGTTGGGCTAGGGCGATCGCTTGCTTCTCGCCTTTGGCTGACAAGGGCGGGTCAAAGGGATTGCTACTGCTACGATACCAATTGGAATCGGCATGGTCTTGGCGATCGCCGTGTCGGGCGATCCACAGGGTTTGATTCATCTTAAGGGCAGGTTGTCACGCTTTTCGGGCTATTTCAATCATAACCCGATAGTCATCCCATCACCGACCCTTCCGGCTTTCCTATTACCTAGGTATCGATGAGCGATTATCACTTGTTATCCCTACTGGGAATATCGGTGTCGAGGGTGGGGCGCAACTGAATTAGGCGATCGCCTTGATGACTACGCGGCATCACCACCAACGGCGGGCGGCGGGTTTGATCGGGTTCAGGTAGTGCCGGGAATATATAATAGTCTCCATCTACATCAATCAGCAGCCGCCAGACGCGATTCTGGCTGGGGTTATTAATCGCTTCACTTAGGAGTTGCTGATAGCTGCTTGCGTCACCAATAATGCGGATACCTTGGGGATTGCGGATATCATCGGGGTTCACCCCCAAGGGAAAACTATCCTCTCGCACCACCACCGTCACCACCGGGAGAGACGAAGTTTCATTCACGGCATCCCGCCACGCATCGGCTTCTCCCTGCCATTGTGCCAGCCAGAAACAGCCAGCCAGCAGCCAACAGATAATCAATGTTTCATCCAGGAGCGATCGTAGGAAGCGCAGAGATTGATACTCCAACAGGTGGAACTCCAGAAACGACTTCACCAGTTGCAGCAGTCCCCGATACAACCGAAACAGCCCGCGTTTCCAGAGGCGTTGAGGCGGTTGACCACGGGTTAAACGAGTATTCAGACAATCCAGTGTCCGCTGATAGATTTTCTGCATTCCAGCTTGGAACCCTTGGGAGGGTTGCCCTTCCAGTAACCACAGACTGCAATAAACCCCCACCACAATCAAGGCGATGGTTATAATAGTATGGAGAATTGCGCGGAAACTGCCGAAAAACACTTGAAAGGCAGCAATATAAAACGACTCTAGGGGCAAAGGCAGCGTCGTCACTTCCAGTTGGAAAAATCCGAAATAGATCCAGCGATAAGTCCAACCCGTGAAGTATAGCACCGCCCCCAACATCACCAGTAAACTGGCAATTCTTCCCAGGGCAAAAGTTTCCGGGGGCAAACGCGGTGACTCACTCATTTCAACCTTCTCCCAAAGATGACGACAAACCCCATCGGGAGTACATCTTACCGTTTGGCAAGTCGGTCCTCATCCGCCCTCACCCCAGCCCTCTCCCAGAGGGAGAGGGAGCAAGAGGGGGAGCCAGATTCAAGGTTTCCGGGGGCAAACGCGGTGACTCACTCATTTCAACCTTCTCCCAAAGATGACGACAAACCCCATCGGGAGTACATCTTACCGTTTGGCAACTCGGTCCTCATCCGCCCTCACCCCAGCCCTCTCCCAGAGGGAGAGGGAGCAAGAGGGGGAGCCAGATTCAAGGTTTCCGGGGGCAAACGCGGTGACTCACTCATTTCAACCTTCTCCCAAAGATGACGACAAACCCCATCGGGAGTACATCTTACCGTTTGGCAACTCGGTCCTCATCCGCCCTCACCCCAGCCCTCTCCCAGAGGGAGAGGGAGCAAGAGGGGGAGCCAGATTCAAGGTTTCCGGGGGCAAACGCGGTGACTCACTCATTTCAACCTTCTCCCAAAGATGACGACAAACCCCATCGGGAGTACATCTTACCGTTTGGCAACTCGGTCCTCATCCGCCCTCACCCCAGCCCTCTCCCAGAGGGAGAGGGAGCAAGAGGGGGAGCCAGATTCAAGGTTTCCGGGGGCAAACGCGGTGACTCACTCATTTCAACCTTCTCCCAAAGATGACGACAAACCCCATCGGGAGTACATCTTACCGTTTGGCAACTCGGTCCTCATCCGCCCTCACCCCAGCCCTCTCCCAGAGGGAGAGGGAGCAAGAGGGGGAGCCAGATTCAAGGTTTCCGGGGGCAAACGCGGTGACTCACTCATTTCAACCTTCTCCCAAAGATGACGACAAACCCCATCGGGAGTACATCTTACCGTTTGGCAACTCGGTCCTCATCCGCCCTCACCCCAGCCCTCTCCCAGAGGGAGAGGGAGCAAGAGGGGGAGCCAGATTCAAGGTTTCCGGGGGCAAACGCGGTGACTCACTCATTTCAACCTTCTCCCAAAGATGACGACAAACCCCATCGGGAGTACATCTTACCGTTTGGCAAGTCGGTCCTCATCCGCCCTCACCCCAGCCCTCTCCCAGAGGGAGAGGGAGCAAGAGGGGGAGCCAGATTCAAGGTTTCCGGGGGCAAACGCGGTGACTCACTCATTTCAACCTTCTCCCAAAGATGACGACAAACCCCATCGGGAGTACATCTTACCGTTTGGCAACTCGGTCCTCATCCGCCCTCACCCCAGCCCTCTCCCAGAGGGAGAGGGAGCAAGAGGGGGAGCCAGATTCAAGGTTTCCGGGGGCAAACGCGGTGACTCACTCATTTCAACCTTCTCCCAAAGATGACGACAAACCCCATCGGGAGTACATCTTACCGTTTGGCAAGTCGGTCCTCATCCGCCCTCACCCCAGCCCTCTCCCAGAGGGAGAGGGAGCAAGAGGAAGAAGGAGAACCGGATTCAAAGTCCCTCTCCCAACCCTTCGACTTAGCTCAGGGGGAGAGGGATTTAGGGTGAGGGCTACAAAAGTGGGATGCACTCCCCATCGGTTTCTGAACCAATATAAATATAATCTGTCATGAAACATCCAACTTGCCATATCTTGTCACTGGTTTTGATGGTTTCCTCCCTGGGAATAGCGGGCTGTGGCATGAGCTTTCCGTCCCAAACGGCTGAAGTTACCCCTACTGGGCAACTCAATCCATTACCCTCACCGCCAATTATTCAAGTCATGCTCCCAGTGAGTGTCAAAATTGAGTTAAAAGCGGGGGGGAGTGGCAACCATGAATTACTGGGATTTAACCCAGAAACCCGCCAACTGCAACTGGCGGGAGTTTCCCAAGGATTGCCCCTGACGGAAATTGCCAAAATAGAGCGCGATCGCCAGCAAAATCAGGGGGTAGTTCTTGGAAGGGGGCCTAAAATTCGCGGCGAGGATATGGGCAAGCCAGAAACTTGGCGGGTTCCCTTCTCTGCCATGCAGTCTGGGCAGGAAAACCAGATCACAATTCGGGGTCCAGAGGCTTGGGAGGATGATGATTTACAGGGGAAACTCGAACTCCAGGGCGATTATGATTTTATGTTAGATCAGATTATCCCCTTGTCAGAGGATGAAATGGAAATGGTGGTGAATCTGGTGCGTCGTCACCGGGAGGATTAAGTCATAGAGAACCCCCATTTCTCTATTTAATGTGATGGGGTTTCTTGGTTCGTTCACATCAATAAAGATATTCGTATCCCCTGACCTGACCAACATCGCTCTTGATGAATTATCCCGAGGACGGATGAATAGAAATCACTTTAATACTTTGAGTTCGATGGATAGATTTGAGAGGTTTTTCATTTGTTATAAATTCTGTGGCTCCAACGGAGACTGCCGCAGCAATATGTAAAGCATTCATTGCTCCGAGTCCAAACTGGCTAGATTCTTGATAAGCATTTTCAATTATCCTGTTGATATCATTGGCTCAATAAGTGACCGCCTGAAAAAAGGTTTCATAAAACTTGATTTCGCTACTTTGCTGGTTATAAATGGCTTTAGGCAAAACCTCTAATTTTACAAAAATATTAGAGGCAAATTCTCGCCGATCATCTTCTAAAACTTGTAAAGCAAGTTCAGCGATTTCATTTTGACCCCGAGCCGCATAAATTAGCACTCCTGCATCGATAAAAGTTCGGATCATGATGGGTTTAGATATCCTCCACGACGTTCGGCTTTCTCCTGTTCGATTTCTTCCGGAGTTAATAATGGGGGTCCCGACTCTATAATTTCTTGGCGGATTTTTCTGAGTTGTTGTCCTAAGCGGGAACTAGATTGAGTCGGTTTTGGGGTTGGATGAATGACCTCAATAAAAGCAAGAACTTGTTGCTGTTGCTCAGGGTCTAAAGTTTTCCATTTCTCTAATAGTTGTTCGGTGGTCATTTTGCTAAATTCCTTAATCAAGTGGAGTTGATATAATCGGCTATCCAGTCCGGTCCTCGCTCCTATCCCAACGGCTCTAGTTTGCGACTCGCTGCCAGATACTCACAAGCAACTTGCCAGAGGAGAACAGCAATGGCTTTCTCGCCCGGATTTGAGATTTTAGGCGGAATGAGTCGGGAGGAATTGACCCATAATTCCACTTCCGCGCCTTCGGGCAAATGGCAATCTGTTTTCAGGATAAAGGTCCCGTTGTGATAGACCACTTTTAAGGGGTGGGGCATGACCAGAGGACTCCTTTGGGGTGAAACCTAGGGCAGTGAAAAACGCCTAGAGAAACAGAGGCAAGTTGTGTCTATGATAGCAAACGCTATCATTCTCAGCGAACCCAAGGTTGAGTTGCTCCGCAATCCGTTGTTCTATTTCTGGGGTGAGGGATAGGTTCATGGCATCAGCAAGAGCGTGATTACCTTGATTATAGTAGTAGAGAAACGGCAGGGGCGATGAGACTCAAATCATGGCTCTGTCAGGACTTACGCATTTGGGAAGGACCAACCATCAATCTGTAGAGGCGAATTTGACCAATCAATCAATGTCACTGTATTTAATTATAGCGATTCTCAGACTCATGAGGTAAAGCCCTCACCCCAAACCCCTCTCCCATACGGGAGAGGGGCTTTAAAAAGTACCTCACCAATCCACCGAACCGCTATAAAGCCCTCCCCAACCCAATATTTATAAAGGGTTTTAACGCATTTTAAAACTTTTCTTGAATATGTTCCGTTAGATAAGCAATAAGCGTATCTTTGTTGATTTTGTGTTCAGCAACTTGAATCATTAGGTCATAAGCCTTATCTTGAGAGAGTTGTAGCTGATAATGATTAACCTCCAGAAAGGCGATCGCCGTAGCCAGATCGGTTCGTTTATTGCCATCTAGAAAAGGGTGATTCATACAGATATGGAATAAGTAGGCAGCGGCTTGGGCGGGAATGTTTGGATGTAGATATTGCCCACCAAAGGTTGCTTGAGGTTGGGCTAGGGCAGATTCAAGCAGTTCTTGATCGCGGATGCCATGGAACCCACTAAACTGATCGATCTGAGCCTGATGGATTTTCAGGACGCTAGTCAGGGGTACGAATTTAGGCATCTGCAAGGCGACGATAAACCTCCTCCCATTGCGGCAATGTATCTAAATAGGCTTGGAAGAAGGGGTCTTCCTCAACTTTTTCTTGGGATTTTATTGGGCGAATATTTTCTAAAATAACCTCCAGGGTTGACTCAGGTAAGGAGTCTAGTTCTTTGATAATTTGTTCTTTGAGGGTCATATTTTTTTATCGTTAATTCAGTAATAACATTGCCGAATGGTGAAACCTAGGGGGTGAAAAACGCCTAGGGAAACAGAGGCAAGTTGTGTCTATGATAGCAACCGCTATCATTCTCAGCGAACCCAAGGAAGCCGCCAACAGGGGCCGCTTCACAGACAGAATTGGTTCCCATTATTGACCCGGGTTCGGTTGCTGTAAACGGTTGAAGATGCGATCGCAGACCACTTCTCCCTCTATAACTTGTCCCTGTTCAATTGGAGTGGCACTCATCGCCATTTCCTGACGCAGTTCAGTCAGCTATTGCTGGCGTTGGTCCAGGAGTTCTAGGGCGGCTAAGATGACCTCATGGGTGGATTGGTCATGTCCTGGGTTGAGTTGATCCGCAATCCGTTGTTCTATTTCTGGGGTGAGTGATAGGTTCATGACACCAGCAAGAGTGTGATTCCCGTGATTATAGTCGTGGAGAAACAGCAGGGGCGATGAGACTCAAATCATGGCTCTGTCAGGACTTACGCATTTGGGAAGGGCCAACCATCAATCTGTAGAGGCGATTCGCGAATCGCCCCTATATTTAGGGTTCATGTCCTGTCTGTGGCGGTTGGGGCGACTCAATTTCTGCGCCTTCGGGCAATAATAAAGGAGAGGCAGTTACAGGGAGAGTTGAGCCATGACTGGACGTTTAATTCCTAATCTAATTATCAAAAATCTCATCAAAAATTTCTCGCTTGACTCGAAAATTGATTTCTGTGATTTTTTGATACAAAACATCAAAATCTGAAATATTAATCTGACCTTCTAAGTGTAATTTGCGAACCACTGCCAAAGTTCCTTTAACATTTAAGCCCAATCTTTTAGCATCCTTTCTAGCCGCAAAATCATCAAGAATTATATAATCTGCTTGTAACTCTATTGCCAAAGAAATGGCCTCTGATTCCCCTCGGCCTAGCCTATCATTTAAACGATTCGCCAAAGATAGTAATTTAAGTTCTTGGACTAATAATTGCTGATTTAAAATCAGTCGATTAACGTATTTTGATGCTGAATCTGGTTTGGCATTGATTTCTAATTGCACCCCTAGGGGGATATAAAACTGATGGGCGTCATTGATAAAATTTTCTAGGAAGTCTAATCTAGCCAGGAAAATTAACGGAGAACAATTGAAAACAATTTTCATCGTTTTTACCAAGTTTTTTCCATTTTAATATCTTCAGGGGTAAGATAAGAGAAATTGATACTCATCATTTCCAAAATCTTTAAAAGCATTTCGGGTTCTATCTCCATAATTTCTGCTCCTTTCTGAAGGCTAATTAATCGAGAAACTAAAGCACCGACGACAAAAACAAATTTTTCCTTTTGTTCGATATCATTAAACAGTTGCACTTCGGCAGCAATTTCTTGAAATTGGGTTGTGTTTTTCATGATTTTTTCTGGTTTTGTTTTCAGTGATTATGAATCCGAATACCCATTGATAGTCCGAGCAATATCGATGCTATCGGGTCGAGGAAAAATGATGTAAACGGTTGAGGATGCGATCGCAGACCACTTCTCCATCTATAACTTGTCCCTGTTCAATTGGAGTGGCACTCATCGCCATTTCCTGACGCAGTTCACTCAGCTATTGCTGGCGTTGGTCCAGGAGTTCTAGGGCGGCTAAGATGACCTCATGGGTGGATTGGTCATGTCCTGGGTTGAGTTGAGCCGCAATCCGTTGTTCTATTTCTGGGGTGAGGGATAGGTTCATGGCACCAGCAAGAGTGTGATTACCTTGATTATAGTCGTGGAGAAACGGCAGGGGCGATGAGACTCAAATCATGGCTCTGTCAGGACTTATGCATTGGGGAAGGGCCAACCATCAATCTGTAGAGGCGATTCGCGAATCGCCCCTACATTTAGGGGTTATGTCCTGTCTGTGGCGGTTGGGGCGACTCAATTTCTGCGCCTTCGGGCAATAATAGAGGAGAGGAAGTCACAGGGAGAGTTGAGCCATGACTGGACGCTGGGTAAGTTCGCTGTTGACGGTTTCGCTGCTGTTGGGCATGGGGTCTCTGTCGCCTTGGGTGGAGGCACAGACGGTTTTGGTGCAGGGGAGACTGTCGCAAAGGGAGGTTGAGGAACTGTTACAGGAAGCCCTTAAACAGACACGACAGGGGCAACCTGTGCAGGCGATTGAGACGTTTGAGCGTGTTTTAGAAGCGGCTCGACAATGGCAACATCGGCAGTTGGAAGCTGTAGCCCTTTTAGGGATTGGTCGAAATTATAACCGGATCGGACAAAGACAAAAGGCTTTAGAGTTCTATGAACAAGCACTGATTCCTTTTCGAGAGACGAATAACAGATCAGGGGAAGCCACCATCCTCACTAACATTGGCTTGGTGTACAATGCCTTGGGCAACCGGACTAAATCTTTGGACTATTTCAATCAGGCTTTGCCAATTTTCCGAGAAGTGGGCGATCGATCAGGAGAAGCCACCACTCTCAGCAACATAGCGTCTGTCTACCGAGACACCAATCAACCGGACAAAGCCATCACCCACTGGGAAGACTCCCTCAACATCCTCCTCTCCCTGCGTAGTGAACTGCAAAAAGAATTCCGGGAGACTTTCCTCCAAACCAATCGCGGCCCCGCCGTCGCCCTGGTTGACATCCTCATCGACCAAAACCAGCCCCAACGCGCCTTTGAATGGGCGAACCGCTTCACCACCTACGAACTCGCCGATTATAACCGTCTCATCGGTGTGAGAGTCGCCAACCCCGAAGCCCAAGCCGCCCTCGATGACCGAAAAATTGGGTACAAGCCCCGTCCTTTAGCGTAGCGGAGGACGGCTTTTTGGGTTTAACTTTATCATTCTGTCAATTTGGTGTTAGTATTTGATGCAAGAGCAAGCGCTGTCAAAATGTTCGTACTCGAATACAAAGTCAAGCCCAAGCCACGTCAAATTGAAGCCATCAACGAAGCTATTCGGACCACTCAATTTGTTCGAAATAAAGTTTTGCGTTATTGGATGGACAATCGGGGTGTAGGCAAGGTTGAGTTATTTAGATACAACACGAGATTAAGAAAAGAGTTTAATTTTGTTAACGATTTAAACTCCCATGCTTGCCAAGCTGCTGTTGAGAGAACCTTAAGAGCAATTACTCGTTTTTACGAAAATTGTCAAAATAACGTCAAAGGTAAAAAGGGTTATCCTCAATTCAAAAAACACTCTCGTTCAGTTGAGTATAAAGTCTCTGGATGGAAACTATCAGACGATAAACGTCATATTACCTTTACAGATAAAAAGGGTATAGGTCAACTTAAGTTGATAGGTTCTAGGGACATTAATTACTACCAACCTGAGCAAATTAAGCGGGTCAGGATTATTAACCGTGCCGATGGATATTATGTTCAATTCTGCATTAAATTAGACCCTAGAGATACCATAAAACCTTTAAATCCCTCTAAACAAGCAACAGGTATTGATGTCGGTTTAAAATTCTTTTTAGTTGATGCACAAGGAAATCAAGTTGATTGTCCCCAGCTTTATCGTCAATCAGAAAAACAATTAAATCGTCTCAATAAAAGAAAGTCTAAAAAATACCGCAAAGGTCAAAAACAATCCCGGAATTATCACAAAGCTAGACAAGGATATGCCAAAAAGCATTTAAGAGTAAGCAGACAGCGAGAAGAGTTTGTCAAGAGCGTGGCACTCCGTTTAATCCAATCTAACGATTTGGTAGTTTGTGAAGACTTAAATATTCGAGGTATGGTTAAAAATCATCGTTTAGCTAAGTCGATAACTGATGCAGGATGGGCTACTTTTAGACGATGGTTAGAGTATTTTGGGGAGAAGTACGGCAAGTTAGTGATTGCTGTTCCACCTCATAATACTTCTCAAAATTGCTCTAATTGTGGGCAAAAAGTCGAGAAGTCGTTATCTACTCGTACTCATGTATGTCCTAACTGTGGATATATAGATTGTCGTGATAGAAACGCAGCCATCAACATCTTGCAAAAAGGATTAAGTATGGTGGGGCGCACCAAATCTCAAGCTTCAGGAGACTTGTCCTCTAGTTGTGTTGGAGAAATCCTGCTCAATTACGGTGAGTCTGTGAATGAAGAATCCCCCCGCCTTTAGGCAGGGGAGCGTCAAAGCCTCAGCGTCCAGAAAGTCCCCATCGATGCCGATGAATTTAACAACTGGGTGACAGACTATCGCCAGATGCTCCAAAGCCGCAATTCTGGCTATCGTCGGGTTTCCGCCTCCCTCTACGACCACCTGATCCGCCCGGTTGCCCAAGACATTGAGGCACTCAACCCCCAACAACTCGCCATCATCGCCACCGGGTCCCTGCGACAATTCCCCTTTGAAACCCTCCGGGACTCACAAACCGACCGTTTCCTCCTGCAACAGTACCCCATCCATTACCTCACTCGTCTCTCCAGTCGTTCCCTCCTCGCCAATCCTTCCCCCTCCCGGTTTCTCACCTTTCCCCTGTGGACGATTCCCCTCCTCCTGGGAGTCCTGGGCATTGGCGCGACGGTCAAACACCATTGGAAACTGGGGGGAACCTTGCTCACCGTCGCCCTAGTCACCGCCACCCTTTCCCCCCGCTTCTCTGGGGACTACCGAGTGCTAGGCTTTGCCAATCCCCAACCCCTAGACCCCTTTAACCTCCCGGGAACCGAAGCCGAAGTCGATGCCCTCCTCCGCCTCGCCCCAGAGAGTGAGATTTACCGCCACCAACAGGCCACCTTGGAGGTGTTCAAACGTCAATCCCCCCGTCATCGCTATCTGCATCTAGCCACCCACGGCTGTTTTCAGCAATTGGGTTGTTGTTTGGGAGAGACTTGTGCCGATGACGAGCAACGAGAAATCCACATGAACCCCAACACCCTGTTATTTGCCGATGGAGAATATCCCCTAGCGGATGCGGCGTTACTGGGGTTACAGGATACGCAATTGGTGGCCTTAACCGCCTGTCAGACGGCGTTACAGACCAATATCGATGGAGATGCGATTATGGGGATGGCTTATATTTGGGAACGTGCCGGGGCCCGGGCATTGATGGCGACGTTGTGGAATGTGGATGACCAGGCGACAGAGGCAGTGACAACGGAATTTTATCGTCTGGTGATGCAGGAGGGGTTAACCAAGGTGGAGGCGTTGCGTCAGGCGAAGTTAAGTCAGTCTCACCGTCATCCCTTTTTCTGGTCGCCGTTGGTGTTAATTGGCGACCCCCGTTAGGGAGTCACCACCAGAACCAGAACTATAGAGTTGACTGTAGACCGTTGGGGTTCCCCAACTCTAAACTAGAAAAGAGTTACCTTGTAAGTTGTGGGTTCTATTTCTGACGAAACCCCATTTCTGGAAACCCTTAAAGATGGGCGCACTTTTCGCGCCTAATAGCTAGAATCTAGGAAGGAGGGCAACCCGACGTCAATTATTTGCTCTCATCGGACCACATTAGTTTTTGGCAAGGAGGGTCTCGACGAGAGTTTTCCCGTTTAATGAATCGGATAAGTCAGCATTCTCTATTGTCAGAGATTCTCCAATGCCTTGCCTCGGCTCCCATTTTACCCTTTGATGTGCAGGCGATCGCAGTTTTCCAGGAGCTACGAAGCGCAAAAAATTCGAGTCTCTACAATGGATCTGAGAATGGCGGCGATCGCGGGATAGGGCGATCGGGTTTTGTTAACCCGAAACCTCCAAGATTTCAGGAAAGTCCCAGGCTTAACAATTCAAGATTGGACAGTTGATTAACGCGCCCATCAGGTCATCTCCCACTTATTCACGCATCCTGACCCGAAACCGGGTTTCTGGAACAACGGGTAATGGTTATTTAATCGGATTAGATATGACTTCGGAAATACCGTAGGTCAGGACTCCGGGAATTTCTAATCAGCTAAAATTCAGCGGTGCGACATTTACAAGATTTTTTCACCCTCCAGGAGGTAACCGATGACAGAAATTACGACCCATGAACTGCCTCAAATTCTCCAGAATCTCTTTTTAGAAGTCGAACGCACTAAAACCCCCATTACGGTCATCCATGAAGGCAAACCCTTAGTGATTATCTATCCCGCCACTCCCTCAGATGAACGCCCCGCTTTTGGGGTAATGAAGGGAAGCGGTGAAATTTTAGGAGATATAATTACTCCAGATCCTCAACCCTGGGATGTGCTGCAATGAAACTGCTGCTAGATACCCACATTTGGCTGTGGTATTTACTGGGAAACCAACGCTTATCAAGCCAACTTCAAACTACAATTGTCGCTCCTAATACTGAACTTTGGCTGAGTCCAATTAGCATTTGGGAAACATTGATTTTAGCAGAAAAAAAACGGATATCTTTACATCCTGACCCGATTACATGGGTTAACTTAGCTTTGAAAACACTGAAAACTCGTGAAGCTGAGATGAATTATGCCATTGCTATTTTAAGTCGCCAGATTTCCCTACCCCATCAAGACCCAGCCGACAGATTTATTGTAGCCACCGCTATGTACTATGGGTTAACACTGGCTACAGTTGATGCTAATATTATCAGCAATTCAGCGATCGAAACCGTTAGTTAAGCAATAGTCTAGCTTGATATTGCGTCAGGCGAAATTAAGTCAGTCTCACCGTCATCCGTTTTTCTGGTCGCCCTTGGTGTTGATTGGCGACCCCCGGTAGTCCAGACGCTGGGTTAGGACTCGGGGAATTTCTAGTAAACTAAAATTAACGACACCGTGAATCGAACCGAATCACAAGGAAACCATCAAGTATGAGCGAACTACTTTCCAGAATTACCGTTAATCCTAGACAATGTGGCGGTCGCCCCTGTATCCGAGGAATGAGAATCCGAGTATCCGATGTCCTGGACTTGTTTGCCTCCGGTTTAAGTCAGGGAGAAATCCTTGAAGAAATGCCTGATCTCGAAGCTGGTGATCTCAAGGCTTGTCTAATCTATGCGGCTCGTAAACTAAACCACCCCCGTTTGAATCTGTTAAGCATTTAAAGATGAGCATGAATCCACTCTCTACGTTAGTCGCCAGCGATTCCTGGGTTCTTGCTACCTGGAATGAGTACCTGAGTGCTTTGGATGACCCCGCCCACGCTAAATCCAAAGGCTATTACAGCAATGGGCGAATGCGATTAGAAATGCAACTCTCCGTAGGTTTTGACCACAGCAACAATCATGCAATTATCGCCCTTGCTATTAATCTCTATGGCATTTTGAAAAGCATTCCGTTCACAATTGTGGGCAACTGTTCTTTCCGTAAAACTGGCTATGTCGAATTTCAGCCGGATTTAGCTTGTTACGTTGGCACCAACGCAACCGCCATCCCGAGGGGCACTGACATTGTAAATCTGGAAGAGTATCCGGTGCCGGATTTGGTGGTGGAGGTGGCAAAATCATCCCTGTTAGACGATCGCACCGTTAAGCGAGTGCTGTATGAAGATGTCGGGATTGCTGAATATTGGATTGTGAACGTCGAAACAGGGGAGGTTTTGGCGTATCAGATGAGCGATCGCGGTAGTCAACGAATTGATGTCTCTTTGATGTTTCCAGGACTAGAGATAGCGACCCTAGACCAAGCGCTACAACGGAGTCGCAACCAAGACCAGTCCCAAGTTGGAGCCTGGTTAATGGCGCAGTTTCAGTCCCCTGAACAGGGATAATGGAGACTGGAATAGTCCTGCATCCCAATGAGCCAGAGCCTCTAGTCAGCGTTACCAGCGATCGCCTTAAAATGCCTGCGGTCAATTATTTTTGAATTGTATTGACCAACTCCTCGGCACCCTTTATTAAGGGTGAGCCTTTTTTAGTAAATTCATTTAGATAATCTCGTATTTCTTTCATTAGTTTGTCTTCATTTTTGATGGTTTCTGCTTTTTGGGCGATCGTGTCTTCCTGTTCATCAATTGTTTGTTTCTGCTGGGAAATTGTTTGTTTCTGCTGGGAAATTGTTTGTTCATTTTGTTCAATTTGCTCTCTTTGCTTATTGGGAATATTAGTGTAGTATAAATAATGACCAACTATCCCAATTAATAAACCGATTATAAAAGGTACAATAATCGGTATCCATTTTTTCAGGGGAGAATCTTCTGGAGTTCTTTGATCACTTCTTGGAGAGGCTGAAAAAGATTTCGGTAAACCCGAAGAAGGCGTAGAAGCAGTTCCAGATTTCGATTTTTCTGACTTTGAAGATATATTAGTATCACGATTAGAAGAAGAAGATTGACGGCGAAAGTTGTCACTTTTATCATCCTCCCCGGGCAAGTCAATCCAGTCATCCCCAGAAATTTGATCCGACAAACCTCGCCAAACTCGCTCCCCTTCAAGGCTGGATTTCGAGACCGTTGAGCAAACTACAACTAACATCCCATCATGTTTGGGCAAAGCATATTTTTTCAGGTCGCCAATTAGCTCATCTTTTAGGGCGGATAAGTTGCCGATTTTCTCGGAATCAGCCGGGTTATTTTCCACGGACGCAAGGCCAAGATTCTCCGGTTTTAAGCGATCGAAGTTGACCGTAAAACCGCGATCGTTATTTTCCGAAATAACCGCTGGATCGACTTTCGCTGCTAACTCCCCATTTAATGCTTGAATCGCAAGCGATCGCAATGTTCCTTCATCAGAATCGTTGCCAAACCAGCCCGCCCACACAACCGAATTACAAATTTTCCGAGTTTGGTTATCTATGCGATTTTGCGATTTCAACGCCGTAACCAACAAAGATAACTGACCATTGGCACGATAAATCACCAGGGAAAAATAATCCCCATCCACCATTGTCAGCATTCGCTTCAAATTATCCGGTAGATCGGAAATTTTCCTTTGATTTTGATCTAACCAGCAGTAGTCTTTAGAAATCCCACGGCTTTGTACATAAGTATCCATGTTTAATCCTCTTATAGTTTCAACCACTCTATTCCTTGAATAATATCCGCTTCATCGGTTCTCGGTTCTGCAAAGCGACTCACCGCATTTTGCAGCCCAACATTTCGACCAAAAGAATCCTGAATTCTGGTGAATATAGAAGCCCGCCTCGTATCCAGATGTAATTTCAGCAAAAAGCGCAATAGATACCGTAAAGGAACTTCCGTATTTTTCGGCTGATAGGGGTCGCTGGGCTGCGGTTTGCGATAGTAAAAAATTGGCTGATCATCAATTTCTTCAACTCGTGAAAACACTACACTGCCAACGGTTTGCACTGGCGTAATCACCACCGCCACTTTTGGCAATAACTTCTCACTGGCAAACTGATTCAGCATTTGTTTATAGCCTTCTCTCACCTCTTTAAATAGCTCTGGGGGGTTGTTCATGTATTTTTCACATTTAACCGGTGCAAGGATTACCAGACGGGGCGAATCTAAATCCTTGTAGATAGTTTTGAAGAGATCATTTAATTGTGTTGGCTGATTAAACTTCTCATGGTATTTTCCTTCCCTTTCCATTAAAGGGGGGGTATTAATAGGAATCAACACGGCTACGGAGTCTCGAATCAAGGCTTTGACTTGTTTTTTGTGTTCATCTCCTTCTAACCATCCTCCTGGATAATCTTGGAAATTAATTTCTAAAGCTGGAGCAGTTCCGGTTTGTCCAAACTCAAACTTAAAGGAGCGGGGTTCACCTTTCGTTCCGCTAACCCCATCTTTCACTTTGATACTCCTGCTGGATTCCACCATACTTTTAAGCTCTTTGAGTCTTGTCTTTAACTCAGATTTACTTTGTTCTTCAGCCCGCAGTTGTAAATCCTGACTGACGTTATCAAACTGGTCATACATGGCTGCTAGTAAGCTAGTTTTACCTACACCACCCGGCCCCAACATGGTGACGTTTAGCACTGGTAGTTCCTGGCGAAATAGGTTTTTCCAAAAAGATGTCATTGACTATCCTCACAAAGTTACTCTGGTTATTTGATGGTTCTACAAATTATTTAATGATGCTTCTAAATCATTGATCTGACCAGAAACCGATTCTAAAAGTCTTGACCATTCTTGAATAGCATCAATTTGCTTTTGTAGGTTCTCAAACTCTCTCCAAATCTTATCCCGCTTTCTCATCAAAAATGAATACCAATCATTTTCTACGTCTTTAGCCCGAAAAACGCGATCAGCAAATTCTTCAACGATCGCAAATGATGCTTGACTCGGTTCGGATAAAAATCCAGTCAAGGCCTTTTCACATTCATAAATGGTTTCCTGATACAGTTCTTTTAACTGTTCTAAAATAATTTCTAAAATCATTTGATCGTTTGCCCCTTTTATGTTCAAGCTTGCGGTTTTATCCGGGGTTAACCGATCTAATTTCGACCGAATCCGATGCTGAATTAATCCGCGATAAGACAGATTAAATCCTGAGAGAATATCAAACCCTTTTTTCAGTTCCGTATATTCTAAGGGAATTTGGCTCGCCACTTCCTTGATGAAATCTGAACCACGACCTGGTGCTATTCCACCTAAATCACATTTTTCTACTAGAACATTAGCCACCTCAGTTTTAGTCCGTTCAATTGTTTCAGCCAATCCTTTGTCAATATCTAGAAAGCGACTAGATAAACTGGCTCTTAATTCATTTAAGTATTGTTTATACGCTATATCGTAAGATTTTTCTTCATCTCTTCGCTCTTGAATTTCTGTAAGAGTAGGCATTATATTTTCACTCTTACACTCTTTAATCACTCGCTCAATTGCAGCTTGAAGATTTTTATCGATTTCCGGGCGATTTTCTTCGAGTTGTCTCAGCAATGCCTCAATTTCACGCTTCATTTGCTTATACAAAGACTTAAACAAAGCATAATACCGATCATCTTTTTTCTCGTTATCAATATTCGGTAACGCGGCTTGGGCTAATTGCAATTGCTGCTTTAATTCCTTGAGACTGGCTTGCAAATCGGCGATTTTTTGTTGGGTATAATTCCGGTCTAGTTGCGTCACGTTTGATCGCAGATTATCCAGAACTGCCTGAAGCACTTTGTTATTCCCTTCTTCCTGGGAATAACAGTCAGCAATCACACAATCTAACACGGGCATTTTCACCGTTTCTGAATCAATATCCCGTTTCAGAGAACGGCAACTTTCCAGATTTTCCCCATTGTGATCGGCATTCAGAACAAATATAGACCGAGACGGCAAATCGTTTAACGCTTTATTCGCCAAATCATATAATTGTGTATCGCTTTGCTCGAAGTTTGCCCGGTCTTTGGACGGTTTGCGAATAAATAGAATAAAATCTACTTCTTGGGCTAGGGCTTCAATGACTAAACTCTCATCTGCTAAGCGAAAATCCCCTAAACCGGGAACATCTACTAAAGCGATCGCGCCGATTTCATCCAAGGGAAACGGACAAGAGATTTTAACGTGCTTCACCGCCAAACATTCATGGTTAATCAGTTGACCATCCTGATTATATTTTGACGCCACATAATCAGAAATCTGCGACTCGTCTTGAATGGTTAAAGAACCCCTCCCCAAGTATTCTTTATATTTTTTCCCATTGCTGTGATAATCCTCTTTGAGGCGTTTATAAATATTACTGTCTGTTTCATCCTCGCCCCTGGGTAAACTGGGAATGGCGCTATCGGCAAACTCCTTAAAAGAACGCGGAACCGGGGTGAGTCTGAGTTTCTCGTAATAGGGAATAATCACCTCGGTTAAAAAAGATTCGAGATCGTGAAATTGAATTTCGGCGGTGGTCAAATTTCCGGGTTGATGACAAATGGTGCTACGGGCTGCCGTGCAAGTCTTCCCCGGCATTGCCGGAATCACATCATTTTTCAGTCCCGTCAAACTCTGTAACAAGGTGCTTTTGCCGTGTCCCGTGCGCCCAATCACCCCAATATTAAGGGTTTTGCGGGAAAATCTGCCCTGGAGTCGGTGCAATGACCCCAGAGAAGCACTGGCAATTTCCTCAAATTTGGCAAAGTCGAGATTTCGGAGTTTTGCCTCGGTTGCGGTATCCCCCGACCAATATTCAAGCTGGCGATCGCGTTCTTGTTCGCAACCCTGAATCAAACCACACAGGGATGATAAACCCGTTTCGATATCTGCCAGCTTTTCGGCGAGGGGCTGACGTTGGGCAATAATACCCTGTATTTCTTCGCTCTTGTTCATGCCCAAGTCTCTATGATATTCAATGGTAAACTTTTTCGGATACTATACCATAAAATATCCCTCAAGTCTGAGCAACCGGATTTCTTAATTAAATTTTAATACCCAATGCCTAAATTCACACCTAAATCTAGCTTAGGGGTGGGCGCGAGATGGTTTGTGGCCAAGGCGATCGCCTCCTAAATATCTGATTTATTGTGATTATTTAACCATTCTAAAAGTTAAATTAATTCGCGGTTCCACAACTTGGGAAGTTTTGGGGATTTGATGTTGCCAAAAGTGCTGAGTCTCCCCTTTCATTAACAGCAGACTACCGCTGGTTAAATCAATATTAAATTTCAGGTTTTTGTGGATTTTATGCTTCCCAGAAAATCGACGGGTTCCCCCTAAGCTGACTGACGCTATCATCGGATTTTTACCTAGTTCTGGTTCGTCATCGCTATGCCACGACATACTATCTTTTCCATCCCTATACAGATTAATTAGAACACTATTAAAAGTCACTTCCGCTATATCTTCAACCTGGGATTTGATTGATTTAAGTGTCGGGTTCCAGGGTTGTGCATGATGTTTGATGCCTGAATATGTATAGGATTTTCCTGCATCTGCATACCAAGCTGTCAGTCTCGGTATGGGTCTGATTTTTCCAAATATTTTAATCTCTTCTTGTCTCCAATTAAGGGATTTATACAACTCCCAAAATAAGCGATCGCTTTCTGTCAACGTCAAAAAATTGCCATACAATATGACCAAACCATCAGTATCAATAATCACTTTTTTACCTAAATCCTTCACTGAACTAGGATGGCTGATATCTGGTTGATTATCCCACAGTCTCATTTGCTGATACATAATTCCACCAAAATCAAAATTAATTACTGAAAAATGCTGCTTTTATCTGATTACCCATATTTTAGCATAAACGCCTATTTCTCAGTGCCAATTATCAGGATTAAACATGAGATTTGGGGTCTAGTGCATCTCGTAATCCATCGCCAATATAGTTAATACTAATTACTGTTAAAAAAATGGCAGCACCGGGAAATATAACCATGTGCGGCGCGGTTTCTATGTAGTTTTGGGCATCATATAACATCCTTCCCCAGGTGGGAATATCTGGGGGAAATCCTAACCCTAGAAAACTTAGGGTTGATTCCGTGATAATTGCTGTTCCTACTGATAGGGTCGCTGCGACAATAATCGGAGTCAGAACATTCGGGAGAATATGAACTAAAATTAAACGGTGCGGTTTAGCCCCGATCGCCTTAGCTGCTATCACAAAATCCATCTCTCTCGTTGACCAAAAACTCGCCCGCACTAATCGGGCTACAGACATCCAATTAAGTCCCCCTACTACTAATACAATTAAAATGAAAATTCCCGCTTCGGAACCGGCGATCGCTCTCATCGGTTCCCGAAATAAGTAAATTACTAATAATAATATCGGCAGTTGCGGTAACGCTAAAAATAAATCCGTTACTCCCATTAATATACTATCTATAATACCTCCATAAAATCCGGCGATCGCACCCATGAAAGTTCCTAAAGCGATCGCCACTAACATCGCCGCCAAACCCACCGCTAAAGAAATGCGTCCACCCCTCAGAATCCTCGCTAATTGGTCTTGTCCTAAATCATTAGTACCAAAGGGATGATTCCAACTAGGAGGTAACACAGAATTACCAAAATCAATCCGATCCGTTGGTGTCGTATAAATCATTGGACCGAATATAATAGACACTATAATCAGTAGTAACACACAACTACCAATTACCGCCATTTTATCCCGCCGAAATCTTACCCATATATCTGACAATACACTGCGGGTTTTCAACACATCATTAGTCATATCACCTTTAATATTTTGCCGATTAATTCATTAACCTTTATTTTATCTGATCAAGTTGATGTTTTCATCAATTTAAAAAAAATTGTTCATCCAGATCAGGGCTGAGGGTTGACAAGTGCGGGCAACTAATGATACTATATTGACAGATAGGTTAAATAATTGGGTATTGGCATAAATAAAAATTTTGCAACTATTCCCATTATGTAAAATGATATCACAAGTCAAGCCAAAAAGCCACCACCCCCGCCAAAAAAAATTTTTTGCAACATTTCTTAACATTTCTTTACATAACTTAACAATCATCCTGAGCTATTTATATTGAACGCGAGGGTCTAAAAATCCATAGAGTATATCAGCAATGAGGTTAAAAAACACGACCAAAACCGCATAAACAAAGGTAATACCCATGACGACTGGGGTATCACTACGATAAATAGAATTGACCAAAAGCGCGCCAATTCCGGGGACTCTAAACACCTGCTCTGTAACCAATGCGCCCGTAAAAATTTCCGGGATATTTAAAGCCATTAAAGTGATAACAGGAATTAAAGCATTGCGTAAGACATGAAAGTTAATCACCTGAAAATTAGGTAATCCTTTAGCGTGTGCGGTGCGGACATAATCGCGGTTTAACTCCTCCAAGATAGCCGACCGAATAAATCGCATTAACACGGCTGATTGGAATAATGCCAATACCGAAATTGGCATTATTGACTGTTGAATTTGTTGCCAGAATGTGGATAAGTTAGTAACCTGTAGGTTACTATTATAGATAAACGGAAACCAGTTGAGATTAACACTAAAGATAATAATAAATAACAGCCCCGTAAAAAAAGGTGGCAGGGAGAATCCCAAAAAAGCGAAGGTGGTAGCTAGTTGGTCAAATAGTGAATAGCGCTTGATGGCGGAAATTATGCCCAAGGGGAAAGCGATAATGACTGCCAAAAGATACGCAGAACCAGCTATCCAGAGGCTGGTGGGTAGTCGTTGGCTAATTAGTTCACTGACAGGAACCCTGCTGGTAAAAGAGTAGCCCATATCCCCTTGTAAAAATGACCAAGCCCACTTAAAATAGCGAATCCATATCGGCTGATCTAAACCTAGCGATCGCCTAATATTTTCGCGAACTTCGGCGGTAATAGAAGGGTTAGAGGCGAACTCTCCCATAGGGTCGCCGGGGGCTAATGCCAAGACTAGAAATAATACAACACTAATGGCTATCAAAGTAGGAATAGCAGTTAATAAGCGATTAATAATATATCTAGTCATCGGTTAATTTTGATGATGGATTAGATAGATAGATTGAGTGATATAGACAAGGTAAGCCTGGGGTGAGGTTTACCTTGTCTGAGGGATATTTGCCCCAACTCAGTCAATCAGAATATCCTCAGAGGATTGGTCTTCCCGGTGTTGCCAGTTGATGCTGGGAATGTGTTCAAAGGCTTGTTTAAGGGAGTCTTCCCACATTTTCCTAATTTTGGCTAGGTAGGGGTCTCCCAGACGCAGACGCAGCCAGTTATCAATTACAAAAGTATCTCTTTCATACATAGCCAGATTGATAGGGGGACCCACAGAGATATTAGACTTCATGGTAGAGTCAATAGACAAAAGGGCACATTTAGCGGCCGCCTCTAATTGGGTATTAAAACTGAGGGTACGATCTAAAATGGGTTTA
Organism: Limnospira platensis NIES-39; assembly: GCF_026000695.1. Lineage (GTDB taxonomy): Bacteria > Cyanobacteriota > Cyanobacteriia > Cyanobacteriales > Microcoleaceae > Limnospira > Limnospira platensis. The sequence continues at coordinate 382,871 of NZ_AP026945.1, read as the reverse complement.
CCATATTTGGTCTCCCCAATTTGCAGGAAGGGGGTGTCCTTGGTGGCATGGATGAAGTTGCCTTGATTATAGATCAGGAATAGGGCGGGGTCTTGACCTTTAATCTGACCAGCTAAGAGCAAGGTGCAACTAGCATCAATGTTATGCTTTTTGAGGGAGGCTTCATCAAATTCTTGCATTCGCCGCAGTTGACCACCTACATAACGAGCGACATCATACATCGATTCGAGGTTATGGAGATTTTGATTGTCGTTAATTTTGAGGTCTTTCTCTAGTGTGCTGATAATTCCCTGGGTGATAGATAGGTTTCCGGCGGTAGAGAGTAAAATCACCCTTTCCCCAGGATTAGAAAAATCAAATAGTTTGCGATAGGTAGAAATGTAATCAACTCCTGCGTTGGTGCGGGAGTCGGCAGCCATTACAAAGCCGTAAGAAGTAATTATACCGAGACAGTAGGTCATAACCGGAGGAAGTGATAAGGGCATATTGACATTCCCCGCGTTTCATAGAGACGGGGAGATTATTAGGATTAGTAGGGTGCGTCAGATTGAGAAAAATAACCGGATAACCGAAAACTATCCACAACTGACACACCTTACAGACAGACCCAGTTGGCTGAGGATTGATTGCTGGCCACCCCTATAGGGTGGGGCTTTACCCCAAATTATTGGTCACTTCTGACAATACCTCACTATTGAACCTAGAAACAATGCACAGTTTGTAGCTGACTATCCCCTGGGACGGATATGGCGAGGGGGCTAAAATTATCCGCTCACGATCCCATTTTGTTTTCCATGATGCAATTGCAGAATTGATTACGGGCTACCCTCAAACCAATTGATTTGGCAAATTATAAAAATTCAATCGAAAAAAGGATGGTCATTTGGTCTCATAAATGTTAACATTCGTAACATAACGTTGAGTAATGTAAACGCCTTGGCGTTGATAGGCGCTGGGCTACTAAGGATGCCTGGCTGCTACATCGGAGAAAAGCGTGATTGCCCGTCGCTTTTATTTCCAGTTCAAGTTATGGGCTTAATTTGTCAGAGCTATCGGGGAGATGCCATGAAAACTGCTAAAACCTCGGACACCGACTCGGTGCGGGCCTACCTGCGAGAAATTGGTCGTGTTCCTCTGCTGACCCATGAGCAAGAAATTGTCTATGGTAAACAGGTACAACAGGCAACTTTATTGCAGGAAAAACGCAATGAGTTGGCTAAACAATTAGCCTATGAACCTACTGAGGCTCAATGGGCTGAATTAGTTAACTTGTCTGTGGCACAATTGCAACATATCTTGCATCAGGGTCAATTAGCCAAGCGTAAGATGGTAGAGGCTAATCTGCGTCTGGTGGTCTCTGTGGCCAAAAAGTATATCAAGCGCAATGTGGATCTGCTCGATCTCATTCAGGAAGGTACTATCGGGATGCAACGAGGAGTTGAAAAGTTCGATCCTACTAAGGGTTATCGGTTTTCTACCTATGCCTATTGGTGGATTCGACAAGCCATTACCCGCGCGATCGCTGAAAAAGGCCGTACTATTCGCTTGCCGATTCATATCACAGAAAAACTTAATAAAATCAAAAAGGCACAACGTCAACTTGCACAACAGTTAGGCCGAGCAGCTACTATGAATGAATTGGCTGCTGAGTTGGATCTCACTCCTAAGCAGATTCGTGAGTATCTCGAAAAATCACGTCTTCCTTTATCTCTCGATCTGCGGGTTGGTGATAATCAGGATACGGAATTGGTTGACCTGTTGGAAGATACTACCAATTCCCCTGAGCAGTTTGCTCTTAATTCTTCTTTGCGATCAGATTTAGAATCTTTGATGACTGATCTTACTGACCAGCAACGACAGGTTTTAGCTCTGCGCTTTGGTTTGGATGATGGACAGACTTTAACTCTCGCTAAAATTGGCGATCGCCTTAATATCAGTCGTGAAAGAGTCCGACAAATTGAACGGGAGGCTTTGACCAAACTTCGTAAGCGCAAACAGGATGTTAATGATTACCTAGCTAGTTAATAATCTACTTTTTTTGATTCTACTCTGGGGAAATTAACTATTTCCCCAGTTGTTTTCACTATCACTCAATCTCTCATGTCTGAAACCTTATCTGCTGTTCCCCATAAATCTATTGGTGTTGCTGTGATCTGGAACGATGACGGACATATTTTGATTGATAAACGTCTTCCTCAAGGTGTTATGGGCGGACTTTGGGAGTTTCCTGGTGGTAAAATTGAACCCGGTGAAACTGTTCAAGATTGTATCCGACGCGAAATTTCTGAGGAAATTGGCATTGCGATCGCTGTCCAAGACCATCTGATCACTGTTGAACACTCCTATAACGATTTTCGGATTACACTTGAAGCCTATAACTGCACTCATCTCTACGGAGTACCTAAAACAATAGAATGTCAAGAAATTCGCTGGGTTACTTTGGCAGAAATTGATCAGTTTTCCTTTCCTCAAGCTAATCAGAAGATTATTGCCGCTCTTCGACAGCTACATTGTTAACTTTTGTAACGAAATTTTAAGAAATGTTAAAATTTTCGCTTTTTTGGGGGGAGGGGTGGCTTTTTCGGTGCAGTTGCGGTACTATTTTAATATAATGGGATGGTTGCACTTTTTTTATTTTTGCAAATATCCCATTATTCAGCGTATTGTCAATATATTACCGCTAATCCTCACCCCTGTCAACCCCTCAAGCGCGAATTTTCCGAAGTGAACTACCCCACCCTGCCGCCCTAGAGGATGGGGCTTCCTGATTCAACGGGAACTGCATCTAACAAAACCGATGTTTTGCCAGGTTGTCTTACATTCCCTCCACAGGCAGTATCGCTGGTTCCCAACGACAATATCCGCAAGGCTTCATTTCTGATATTTTGTGCCGCGTTGACATCTCGATCATGAAAAGTCCCACAATGTTGACATTGCCATTGACGAATATCTAACGACAAACTATCTACTCGGTTGAGGCAAACGTGACAGGTTTTAGAGGATGCAAAGAAACGGTCAACCTCAATATAGGTTTTTCCTTCCCACTCCGCTTTATATTTAAGCATTGTGGTAAACATTCCCCAGCCTACATCACTAATCGCCTTGGCTAGTTTGCGGTTTTGTACCATCCCTTTTACATTCAGATTCTCTACAGCAATAACTTGGTTTTCGTTGACTATCTGGCGGGATAGTTTGTGTAGAAAGTCCTCACGGCAATGGGCAATCTTGCTATGAACTTTAGCTACCTTTACTTTGGCTTTAATTCTATTATGACTGCCCTTTTGCTTACGGGATAGTTTTTTTTGTTGGCGTTTAAGATTACGGTAATGTTTGGCGAAATGACTGGGATTATCATACTTTGACCCATCACTGGTAATGGCGAAATGAGTCAATCCAACGTCAATGCCAACTGCTTTACCTTCGGTAGACTGACTCGGAGTTTCTTTCCCATCATCCACCAATACCGAAGCATAGTATTGTCCATCAGAATTTTGGGAGACAGTTACAGTTTTGATTGTCCCTTCAAATTCTCGATGACGATGACAGTAGACTAGCCCAATCTTCCCAGGTAGTTTGATATAGTCTCCTTCAAACTTAACGTTGGCGGGATAACTTAATGACTGCCGACCATGCTTTGACTTGAAACGGGGCAATTGCGCCCGCTTCTCAAAGAAGTTTTTGTAGGCAGTGGAAAGATTGAGAGCAACAACTTGCAAAGACTGGGAATAGGCATCCGTTAGCCAAGGGTATTCCTTTTTTAACCCTGGCAACAGACCCTGGATATATCCACGAGATAATCCTTTGCCTGTCTTGAGATATGTTTCTTGGCATAGGTTGAGTGCCAAATTCCAATACCAACGACAGCATCCAAACGCCTTGGCGAGAGACGCTTTTTGGTCGTCGGTTGGGTAGATGCGATACTTGTACCCCTTATACATTATCTTGATTTGCTGTTGCCGATAACATTGTAGCTGATCATCCGAGGATTCGCTATCGCTCAGTTTGTTTATTGGTTGCTATTCATCCCCTCCCTGCAAGCGAGGAAGGGGAATTCCGCCACATTTTGTTAAATTGAACAAAAAATCAACAAGTTGACTTAAAAGGTAGGGTAAATGTCATAAACAGGTAGGGTAAAGTGAAAACAGCTACCGCCCATCGAAGAGGTAGAACTGACCCAAATCTGACCATAGTGAGCATGGATAATTCTCTGACACAGGGATAAACCAATACCATAGCCATCGAGGGACTCATCCCGTTCGAGACGGAAGTGATCCTGAAAAATGCGATCGCGATTTTCTTCAGGAATACCGGGGCCACTGTCACAAATACTGACCTGTATTTTTTGGGTAGTCCGATGCAAGACAGACACCCAAATAGTGCCACCCTCTGGGGTATATTTAATCGCATTATCCAACAAATTAACAATAACTTGACGAATCCGTTCGCGATCGGCATAGACATAAGGAGTATCAGTAGGTAAATCCGTTTTGAGTTCCAGAGATTTCGCCTGTAACTGATCATCAAACTCTGGTAGTATCTCCTGAAAAAATGCTAACAGTGACAATTGCAAAGGTTGCAGTTGTAACCGAGAACTCTGACCAGTAGCCGCCTTTAATATATTAGTAATCATCCTATCGATCTGACGGATCTGAGTACGAGCTTGTTTAATTAAGCGAGATTTGAGAGCCGGTGTAAATTTCTTAGAGTTAGGCGCTCCGGCGATTTGGCTATTTTCCAAAGTTTCCAAAGCCAGAGAGGCGGCGGTCAAAGGACTACGGAGGTCGTGGGCCAAAATTTCAATAATCCGATCCTTAAAACTTACCTGTTGTTGCAATTGTTCTTTTTCTTGCTTGAGGCGAAACACCTCGTCACTGAGTCGGATTAGTTCTGCAATATAGTTGAGGTCAGCAACAGAGCGATAATTTTTAACTGAACCTTTCGCCTCAAATGGCTGCTGAGTTTGATACTGTTCAAGAGATTGCTGCCACCGTAGCCAAAATTCATTAAGCTGCTTAACAATATCAGTACCCGCTAGAATATGTCGGGGTGAGGGATGAATTTTGACCAAAGCCGGGGTGGCAACTAACTTAAAGTGTTCAGCCAGATAGGGCTGCTCTCCCACATCAATAATTTGCAGATCAAATCTGTCCTCAGATTTAAGGACTTCGAGATATTCACATATTTGTTGGACTTGCTCTCTGGAGCTAGGGCGACCATCGACAAACAGCAAAAGCTGTAAGCATTCTTCAGAGTTGGTCTTGCTATGGGTAGTTCCGACTTCCATGAATGACTTTCAATGGGGACAAAAGACCTGATCAATTCGACACTGCTGCTGGAATATGAAGAGCTAGGGGATGATACTAGCGCTTACTGGTTGACTCAATTTAATATCTGCTTTAGATTCTAGCCTGTGATTTGACATCATGGCTAATCAAGTTGACCCCTATCTGCCGTAAATATGAGATATTAATGATTTGAGCTAATTTAAGATGGAGTGGTTATCTTGGTCAACTGGCATAAAAACCCGTCCCTGAAACTGTTGCTAGGTAGTGCGATCGCATTTTGGGGCATCTGTATGGTTTTGTTACTGCACCGCTACTTCACCTTTTATGCTTCCTATGATCAGGGCATTTTTAACCAAGTCTTCTGGAATGGTATCCACGGCCGTTTTTTTCAGAGTTCCCTATCTTCCGCCCTGTCTACTAATGTTGTCCACCAAGGCCAGTTCCCCGACGTTTCCTATCACCGCCTCGGACAACACTTTACCCCCGCTTTGCTCCTATGGCTACCCCTGTACGCAATATTTCCCTCTCCTGTCACCCTCAGCGTCTTACAGGTCACTTTGGTAACTGCTGCGGGTTTAGTTCTTTACCTCCTAGCCAGACAATACTTAGAACCGCCTCTATCTGCCTTAATTGTAGTTAGTTTTTATGGCGCTAATGCAGTTATCGGTCCCACTTTAGCTAATTTTCACGATGTCAGCCAAATTCCTTTATTTGTGTTTACCCTTCTCTTGGCTATGGAGAAAGGTTGGTGGTGGTTATTCTGGATATTTTCCGTTTTGATTTTAGGGGTGCGAGAAGATGCTGGCGTGGTTTTATTTGGCGTGGGAGTTTATATGATTCTCAGCCACAGATTCCCCCGCCGTGGCTTGATTGTCTGTGTTCTCAGTTTCGGTTATATGCTGGTTTTAACTAATCTGATTATGCCCTTGTTTTCGGCGGATATCTCCCAGCGGTTCATGATGGAACGCTTTGGTCAATACGCCGAGGGAGATGAAGCCTCGACTTTACAAATTATTTGGGGGATGGTTAGTAATCCCTTGCGGTTTATTCAGCAGTTATTTACTCCCTTTGGTCGCACTATTACATATCTTTTGGGTCAATGGTTGCCTTTGGCTTTTATTCCGGCGATCGCTCCCGCTTCTTGGATGATTGCCGGCTTTCCTTTATTAAAGTTGTTTTCTGCTCAAGGAATGTCCGTTTTAGCTATTACAATTCGCTACGCCATGACCGTAGTTCCCGGATTGTTTTATGGTAGCATTTTGTGGTGGGCTAAACAACAAGAAAAATCCCCAGAAGCTGAGTTACCTTCTCCCAAATTTCGCCGTTTTTGGGTCGCTTGTATCTGTCTGTCTTTGATATTTACCATCACTTCTAATCCCAATCGAACTCTGTATTTTTTAATCCCTGATTCCATTCAACCCTGGGTTTATGTTTCTTTGACTGAACAATGGCCACGGTCTCAAAATATGCGATCGCTTTTAGCCGAAATTCCCCCTGATGCTAGTGTGGCGGGAACTACTTATTTAATTCCTCATTTATCCAGTCGCCGCCAGGTTCTACGCTTCCCTCTGTATCAATTAATCAATGATCAGGGTCAGTTGGTGGCTATGGATTATATTATTGCTGATTTGTGGCAACTTCAACGCTATCAGGTCGCTTTTAGTGGCGATCGTGATGCTTTACGTGCGATCGTAGAAACTACCGATCGCTTGACTTCTACTCAAGAATATGGTATTTTACAGTTCGATAATGGCTTGCTTTTAATGCGCCGGGGTTTTCCTTCTGACCCTAATGCTATGGAAGCCTGGGGGGAATTTCGACAAGAGGTTATTAGTTAACTCTCCGACAAAGATACTCCCCAAAACTGTGGGGTTGAACTTTACTCTGTTTTCCGTCTGAACTCACCCGCAGGCGATCGCGACAATTATAAATCCACTCTCCCTGCGCTACCCCGTCAATACTCAATTTCGCCCTATATTCCCAATGGTATTTGGCGCTGCGTTTGATGCTAATTATACATATCTGGTGATGATCAAACATTCGACATATCCCAGCTTCTGAAACTGGTGCGATCGTCACTGACAATAACCCAAACAGCACTAAACCTAAGACTAAAAATCTCATGGCTTCTGTCTCATTCTCCTCTTACAACCACCCCTTAACTCCTTAGACTATCCTATACCCTGATTGGGGAGGTATGCACATAATGTCTATTTTGTCAAGACACTGCTTTGGGACTTCCCCCAATTCCCCGAAAATTCGTGCATCGACATTTTTAAATTTTTACCAGATAATATTAATTTTAACCATTGGATAGGGGTTACAGAGCTTTTTTTTGCACCAAGACACAAGAAGCCCTTGGAAGCCATTTCCTACATGGTAGCAAAACCCCTATAATCTCGTCAAGTATTTGCTAGTTATTATCAATAAAAACTTATTAATTCTTAACAAACTTTATAAAATCAAAACTATCGCCAGCCATACATTAGCTAAACTTAACTAAATCCTCCCATTTAGGCCAAAGTTAGTGTTACCTAAGATACGCCAAACCGACAATTTCAACTATTGAGTAGGAATTAGTGAAGTAGCCAAAAAGAGAAACCGGGTTAGTAGCCGAGGGTATCCGAGGCTTTGGCTTTGGATCTTGCTGGTCTGACAGCACATCATCGAGCATAGCTATAGTATCCTCAGAGGTTTTTACGAGGGTTATATGGTAGATATTTGCGGCTTATTGATTAATAGTATTAGCCGCCAATTTAGGCAAGATAATTGTCAATCTAAACGGAGCGCCCCAGTCGGTAAATCGCCGCCATGACGCTCAGTAGTAAAGGACTCAATTCTGCCTTCAAAAGAATTAAAAATAACCCGAATCTCATCATAGCCCACAGCAGTAGAAACCCCTCTAGGTGTACGACAATTAACCTGAAGTAGCCAGCGAAAACCATCCACATCCTGATAATAACTTTTGCCACAATCAAAGCCAATAAAGCCTTCGATCGCCAATTGATTTAATCCGGCGATTCCCATAGGGCTACCAAGTATGGCATCAATAGTATCACGGGTTTCCTGTTGATTGAGCCTGCGCCATACTATATCGCTGCTAAGATTCTGAGCCAGGATGATATCCTCGGAAAAATCAAGGTTAATTTGACCATGAACCGGACTCGCAAAAGTTGCGAAAAATCCCGCCAGCCCTAGCATTTTTAATGCCTTAACAACAGATAAGTAATGTGTAGCAGACATAATTTTCTCTTCCAGTAATTGTTACCAGACCCATCTTATCATCAAAGCAACAATAGCCTAGGGAAAGTATAGGTAAGTTGGCAATTGTGAAATAATGAGGATGATATTTGATAGAATTGTGGCGGACACCTTAGCCATCAATAATTTACCAGTGAACTTTCAATCAGTTATTGCCACCCTGAACCAATTTTGGAGCGATCGCGGTTGTTTAATTGCCCAACCCTATGATACCGAAAAAGGGGCAGGAACCATGAGCCATCATACATTTCTACGGGCGATCGGTCCAGAACCTTGGTCTGTGGCCTATATAGAACCCTGTCGCCGCCCTACAGATGGACGTTATGGGGAGAACCCTAACCGTTTTCAACATTATTATCAATATCAGGTGCTAATCAAGCCTTCTCCCAACAATATCCAAGAGATTTATTTAGACTCTTTGCGGGTACTAGGAATCAATCCCGAAGACCATGATATTCGGTTTGTTGAGGATAACTGGGAGTCCCCCACTTTGGGTGCTTGGGGTGTAGGTTGGGAAGTGTGGTTAGATGGTATGGAAATTACTCAGTTTACCTACTTCCAACAATGCGGAGGAATTGATTGTCGTCCGGTTTGTATTGAAATTACCTATGGATTAGAAAGGCTGGCGATGTATTTGCAAAATGTAGATGCGATCGTCAAAATTGCTTGGACTGATGAGATTAACTATGGTGATATTCATCTACAAGGGGAAATAGAACAATGTACCTACAATTTTGAGGCATCTAATCCGGAGTTACTGTTTAATTTATTTTCGTTGTATGAACAGGAGGCGGAACAGTTAATTGAGCAAGGTTTAGTTTTACCGAGTTTAGACTATGTTCTCAAGTGTTCCCACAGTTTCAATTTATTAGATGCTAGGGGGGTAATTGCTGTGACTGAACGCACTAGATATATTGGCAGAATTCGGACTCTGGCGCGCCGGGTTGCTCACTGTTATTTAGAACAACGAGAAGGTCTGGGTTTTCCTCTGCTAAAATCTTCTCAAGCCGCTTAAAATTCCTCCCAGTCATGGCTTATGGGTATAGGTATACAGACAAGCCGTGCCTTGTCCCTTCCCTTCCCTACTGTTAATTTCATGGTGCAGGGGGTAGGGGTTGATTTGAACCGGGGGAATCGTTGTCGGTTAGGTTGAAAAAATGACCAAAGGATGTCATAATGAGAGATTGTGAGTTTTAAACGATTGCCATGCAAGCCCAGGAAATTATCCGCGCCATTGAGCAAGAAGAGATCGAAAGTGTCAAAACCAACGTCCAAAAAGAAAGTATCCCTAAAATCTATGTGGGAGATACGGTGAAAGTCGGTGTCAGAATCACTGAAGGTGGAAAGGAACGGATCCAGCCCTATCAAGGGACGGTAATCGCTATGCGTAATGGTGGTATCAACGAAACTATCACCGTCCGTCGTATTTTCCAGGGGGTTGGGGTAGAACGGGTGTTCTTGCTTCACTCACCCAGGATTGCTAGTATTAAGGTAATCATGAGAGGGAAAGTCCGTCGGGCTAAATTGTACTATCTTCGCGATCGCGTTGGGAAAGCGACGCGGGTTCCTCAGCGTTTTGACCGTCCTCTGTAAGTCCCTTGTGGTGAAGGTTTCCGAGCAAAACTTGAAATTTCCCAACCAAGCACTTGCATTGTTCAAAACACCGTGCTATACTAGCAAACGCATGTGGCATAAAAGCCCCATGCTGGGTGCGTCCTTAGTTCAGTTGGTAGAACGCAGGTCTCCAAAACCTGATGTCGAGGGTTCAAGTCCTTCAGGGCGCGTTAACTAAGCAAAAGTAAACCGGGTTAAGTTGTTTTTAACCTGGTTTTTGCATAGGAAAGCTGCCGAGCGAGACGAATCAACTACAACTGAAAAAGTGTTATGGGATATTTAATTATTGCACTGAGGATGTTATGATAAGTAGTTTGAGCCAGCGTGCGGCAGTTGTTAAAATCGACTGTTAAGTTAAAAATCACGAGGGGGAAAGCTGTGTCAAAGAAAGAAGAAGCAGGGATTCAGGAAGTCCCGAAGGGGTTTAGTGTTGGTGGTTTTTTGAAAGGAACCAAGGAAGAACTAGATAAGGTGGTCTGGCCAACTCGTCAGCAACTGCTGAGTGAATCGGCGGGAGTCTTATTAATGGTAATGCTTTCAGCCACACTAATCTATTTAATAGATAACTTCTTTCGTTGGTCGTCGGGGCAGGTATTTGGATGACTTTTGGATCAGATGAGTCAGAACAACTCAATGCAATGTCTGAAATAGACAGTGAGTCAGAATATGCACCAGGACAAGTTCGCTGGTATGCTGTTCAGGTGGCATCGGGCTGTGAAAAGCGGGTGAAACTGAACTTAGACCAACGGGTTCAAACTCTGGATGTGGCTGACCGGATTCTCAAAGTGGAGATTCCCCAGACTCAGGCGATTAAACTCCGTAAGGATGGTAGTCGCCAGCATGGTCAGGAAAAAGTATTTCCGGGCTATGTGTTAATCCAGATGAAACTGAACTGGAATAATGAGTTAAACCAGTGGGATGTTGACGATGAGGCTTGGCAGGTTGTCAAAAATACCCCTCATGTGATTAACTTTGTCGGGGCAGAGCAGAAACGTCACTCCGGGCGAGGGCGGGGCCATGTTAAACCCCTGCCATTAAGTCCATCAGAAGTTGATCGGATTTTCAGACAAACCCAGCAACAGGAAACTGTTGTCAAGGTAGAGATGGCGAGTGGGGATCATATCCTGGTGCTATCTGGCCCGTTCAAAGACTTTGAAGGGGATGTCATTGAAGTGAGCCCGGAACGTAATAAGCTAAAAGCCTTACTGTCGATTTTTGGACGAGACACGCCAGTGGAATTGGAGTTCAATCAGGTTGAAAAGCAGGGCTAACAAATGGCAAAGAAAGTTGTAGCAGTTATCAAGTTAGCAATTAACGCAGGAAAAGCTAACCCAGCTCCCCCTATCGGCCCAGCTTTGGGTCAGCATGGGGTGAACATCATGATGTTTTGTAAGGAGTATAACGCCAAAACTGCGGATAAGGTGGGTTTGGTGATTCCGGTAGAGATTTCGGTTTATGAAGATCGAAGTTTTACTTTTGTCCTCAAAACTCCGCCAGCGTCAGTGCTAATTAAGAAAGCGGCCGGAATTGAAAAAGGTTCCGGTGAACCGAACCGGGTTCGAGTGGGAACAATTAACCGCAGCCAGTTGCGAGAAATCGCAGAGGTGAAAATGCCTGACCTGAATGCGAATGATGTGGAAGCTGCCATGAAGATTGTGGAAGGGACAGCCCGTAATATGGGTATTGCTGTCTCGGATTAACTTAGGTAGCTAAGAAAAAAATTTGAGCCAACCCAATTGTTGAATTGAAATATTGGGGGAGAAGTGTAACTTCGTTATTGACCCCAGGAGGAAATCATGACAAAAAAAGTATCGCGTCGATTACAAGAACTTCAACAAAAGGTTGAAGATAGACTTTATGAACCCCTAGAGGGCTTGACACTACTCAAGGAAACGGCAACTGCTAAATTCGTGGAGTCGGTGGAAGCTCACATTCGTCTTGGTATTGACCCTAAATATACCGATCAGCAACTGAGAACAACGGTTACACTGCCGAAAGGAACCGGACAAGAAGTGCGGGTGGCTGTTTTGGCTAAAGGTGATAAGGTGGCTGAAGCCCAAAGCGCTGGGGCGGACTTGGTGGGGTCAGATGATCTGATCGCAGAAATTCAGAAAGGAATGCTGGATTTTGACAAGTTAATCGCTACACCGGATATGATGCCCCAGGTGGCTAAGTTGGGTCGTTTGTTGGGTCCAAAGGGTTTGATGCCTTCCCCCAAGGGTGGTACGGTGACTATGGATTTGACTCAGGCGATCGCTGAATTTAAGGCAGGAAAACTGGAGTTTCGGAGCGATCGCACCGGGATTGTCCACGTGATGTTTGGAAAGGTATCTTTCTCAGCGGAAGACCTGCTGGTTAACCTGTCGGCGTTACAAGAATGTATTGACCGTAACCGTCCCTCTGGGGCTAAAGGTCGCTATTGGCGGAGTGTTTATGTCTGTAGCACTATGGGTCCAGCGATTCAGTTAGATATCAATGCTTTGCGGGATCTGAAAATCGCGGAAGCTGCATAGGGAAAGGGAATCTGTGAGCTACAGAAACTCGAAGAAGTAGACAGGGAGAGGGAGGGGAGGAGGTTGGTACTCAAATCTCATCATCCCTACTCCCTGCTGCTGATTTCCCGAAAAATAACTTTTTGCTTGACAAGATACACGAACAGTGTAATAATGTTTAATTGTGCAATTAAGCACTGTAGCCCACTTATAATTCTAAAGATCTGATAACCGAAGACAGCAGGCGCAACTGGCTTAATATCCTGCCGAGGTTAAGGTATTAAAGATTTTAACGGTGAATTAAAGGCTAATTATGCCTTGAGTTCTAACGGATAATTTTTATTCCTTTACCCGGCTTGATGAATTCCGGGTTTTTTAATGCCAATTTGTCTTCTGTTTCACCCATTAGGGATTGGGCGTTCATCAAACACGGAGGTTCAACAGGAATGGGAAGAACCTTAGCCCAAAAGGAAAAGATTGTTGTAGATCTCCAGAAGCAGTTAAGCTCGGCTCAACTGACTTTGGTGATTGACTATACTGGGCTGTCTGTTTCCCAAATTACTGACTTGCGGAACCGCCTTCGGGAAACCGGTAGTGTCTGCAAAGTCACAAAAAACACCTTGATGCAGAAAGCCCTTGAAGGGGATGACAACTGGAAAGCGATGGAGAAATTCCTCAGCGGTAGTTCAGCGTTTATCTTCATTCAAGACGATTTAGGTGCTGCGATTAAAGCGTATCAGGCTTTTCAAAAGGAAAGCAAAAAAACTGAACTACGCGGCGGGGTGATGGAAGGTCGGGCTTTGAGTCCTGATGACATCAAAGCTATTACAGAACTTCCCACCAAGGAAGAACTCATTGCTCGTATCGCCGGAGCGATCAACTCTATTCCTACGAAGGTGGCGGTTGGAGTCAATGCAGTTCCCACGAAACTGGCGGTTGGTATCAAAGAAGTTCCGGCTTCTCTGGTGCGCGCTATCAAGGCTGTATCCGAAAAAGACGATTCCCAGGCGGCTTAGATCGCTTTTCAATTGCTTGTTATTTATTACTTGTTGAGGGTTAACCCATGTCTGAAAAAACTGATCAAATTTTAGAACAACTCAAATCTTTGAGCCTGTTAGAAGCATCTGAGTTGGTTAAGCAAATTGAGGAGGCTTTTGGTGTTGATGCTTCCGCTTCTGCTGGCGGCGGTATGATGATGATGGCGGCTCCTGGTATGGCGGCTCCTGGTGCTGAAGCGGCGGCGGAAGAAGAGAAAACTGAGTTTGATGTAATTCTGACTGAGTTCCCCGCTGATAAGAAAATCGCGGTTCTGAAGGTGGTTCGTAGCATTACTGGCTTGGGTCTGAAGGAAGCTAAAGACTTGGTGGAAAGCGCTCCTAAAGCTATTAAGGAAGCTACCACCAAAGAAGATGCGGAAAGCATTAAGAAACAACTGGAAGAATCTGGCGCTAAAGTGGAAGTTAAGTAATTCTCTTACTACTAACAGGACCCTCCTCTCAATTAATTAATTAATTAAGGGGAGGGTTTTTTAGTTGACTGGGTTCGGTGGTGGGGTTAAAAACGCTAACTTCTTTGGGGGTGAGGTTTTGGGGGGTTCTATGGAGGCGATCGAAAATGTGGCGGGACATTTGAGGAAATATGTCTTGATCTTGAGAGTAGGCGGGATCGTTGGCGAAAATTGCTAGAATATAAATGGTCTGATCATCTAGGGTTCTTACAAAAATCACTTCTTGGCGTGAGTAGCTGGTATAACCAACTTTGGAGCCAAAATATATATCTGTGGGTAATGATTGACCTAAAAATCCTTCGATGAACTGACGATCGCTTTCCTCAAAAGTTTCGGGATTTAGATCTCGGGTGAGAAGGTAAGCCATTTTGGTGCTGGCTATGGGAGAAACGGCTTGCTGGGTGTAAATTTCATACATTAACCGCGCCGCCTGGTCTGTGGTGATTTGGTTTCCATTAACTAGGTCTGGAGTTTGCTTTAATTGCAGATCTCTACCTGTGGGTGTTTCTTGTGAGTTGTCGATGGGATAATTTTTCATGCTGAGAATGATTCCAGCATAACCAGCTTGTTCAAAGAATTTGTTAATCTGACTGCGTTGGTTTAGCCAAGTTGTTAAGTCTTTTCCGGTTAAGGCTTCCCCGGAAGTGCTTTGGGTAATAGCATCTACAATTTCACTGGCTGATTGATTATCGGAAATGCGAATCATTTGGTTGAGGTGGTCATGAAATTTCGATTCATCCCTAATTGACCCACGTTCAACTTGATCAAAAAAGCCCACTAACCAAAATAACTTGGCAACGCTGGCGGGAAACCTTAAAATTTGGTTATTGTATCCCGCTTTGTAGTGCTTGCCGGAATCGCTAACATCTACTAAGGTGATCGACAGTGCTTCGGTGGGGAATCCTTTGTTTTTGGCGATCGCTACTGTTTCATTAACGATCGCCTGTAGTTGTGCTTTACTATCCCAGTTGGGTGGTGAGTGCACATTATAACCGCTTTTTATTTCTTCTGTTGATGAGATTTGATCCACTTTTGCGGTTGATAGTTTCACTACTAGGGATCTTACTATCGACAGCATACCCCACCCCAAAGCGAAAGCGATCATCACTAACAATAACAGCCGATCATACCGTAACCTTGGCAGAGCCTTAACATTACTCATAATCCGATTGTTTTTATGGGAGTTTCCCCGTCGGCGAATGTAAACCATTTTCTCAGCATTGACCACAATATCTCAGCATACACAGCATACCTTAACCCAAGGCGATCGCTACCACAGAAACTTCTAATTGTTGATTTTTTCATCAATTTTTAAAAAATGGCCCCCCTAATTTAGCGCCGGGGGTTGACAAGTCCTGGGAACTAATGATACTATCAAGGTAGTAAGTTACACAATGAAAATCTGTCTCAAAATAAAAAAGTTAGCAATATTCCCATTATCTAAAATAGTATCACAGCCTCCCCAAAAAAGCAACCACCTCCCCCCAGAGGAAATTTTTTGTAACATTTCTTAATTTTTCGTTACAAAACTTAACAGAGGGGTTGATTTTCAGTTCAAAGCAGCATTTCGGTCTGTGACTGGGTGAGATAGGACAAAATAGAATCAACAGTTTGTTGCTTGAGCCATCTTTTCTGGACTGCAAGTTCGCCAAACCTGAGATATTTTTGCTGTTGTTCAAGCAAAATCAAGTTAATTTGTTGATCATCCAAAAGCATAGCCTGTTTGAGGTAATAACCCAAAGGTTGCCTTTGTTGACTCCCACCAATTTGAGGTAGCTGCTCGGCAAAAAAATCCACGGTTTCTTGACGTAGCCAACCCAAATCTGTGACAATTTCACCAAAGCGGAGATTGTGCCTTTGGTCTTGAATTGCAAGCACCCGTTGTACCTGAAGTTCATCTAATAAACCCGCATCCTGAAGTATTTGTCCCAATAGAGGCATTTGCCAATTAGGGATAGCCATGTCTCCCAGAGAGCTAAAGGGGGAATGATAAAGGTTAAGTTTTTGTTGCATGAGTAGCAGGAAAAAGGGCATATCTTCAATGAGATAGCGCTTCCAGAGGCGCAGTGGTTCAGATACGAGTCTGTGTAACCACTCCAGACCGGCTTCACTTATCCACTGAGGTGAACGGGGTTTTTCTCCGGCTTCAAAATCAATAGTCGCGCCAATAGCTAAGAAGATTTTGGCATGGTTGAGTTTATCCTTATGTTTCATAATCCACTTTTCTTGTTTGGGAGCGCCGACCCCAATAGCGAGAACAGAGGCTTTTGAGTGATTAATGCGATCGACAATGCGTTGACATTCAAGTTCGTCTTTTTCAAAGCCAAAGGGTGGAGAGTAGCAGTCAACGACCATTTCACGGCCGACTTTTTCATTGATTTTTACTTTCGCCCTAGCGGCTACACCTTCAGCGGCACCGAGTAAAAATATTGTAATCTCTTCACAATCTCGGTAGTAATTATAGAAGGCGGGAAATAGGTCAGAGCCTGATATTTTTTCGGTAATTGGCTGGTTGAGAAGACGAGAAGCATAATAGACAATCTGACTATCACAGACGCGGTAATCGGACTTATTATAGATGTCATAAAATTCTTTGTCTTTCTGCAATCGCATCAAGTGATCGACATTAGGAGTGAAAACAATACCGCCACGTCTCCCAAGTTCTTCTAGGAGTTGTTCGGTGGTAATATTGTCAATACATATATTGAATAACTTAACTTCGTTCATGATATATGTACCGTGTTTTTACAGTTGTACCAAAAACCAGATGATAGATGGTTTTGATGGAGTTTTTGTTAGGTGTCAGTGGGCTGACTTGTCTGTAACACTTAATGAATGAAACTTAGCACGAATACCTCGGCATATTTTGGTCAACTAAGTTGCACTGAACTACTGCCAATTTTGATTTTGCTAAAAAGAAGGATATAGTAGGAAAATGGCTGGTTTAGTGACAAGTAAATCAAACTATCATGGGGATTTCACGCTGGAGGTGAAACGATAAAAACCACCCAGCAGCCAGTGCGGTGCTAAAACCGAATCCCTTGGCTGAGGCAGTTAACCAGATCATAAGGGTGAATAGCCTATAAAATCAAGAAGATTATGTAAACAATTAAGAGGCTATTGTAAAGCTTTAGTGAAGCTGGAGGGTAAAATCTCGATCGCCTTGAATACAGAAACCGGGGGCTGTATCAGGTAGATCAGCCCCATGGTTGAATTAGAGAGAGGGTTATGGCTTAATCCTGATAAGCGGTCATAGGCGCACAGGAACAGACAAAATTGCGATCGCCAAAGGCATTATCAATGCGACCCACAGGCGGCCAATATTTATAGTCACGAGTCCAAGCGGCGGGATAAGCGGCCACTTCCCGGGAGTAGGGACGATTCCACTCACCCAAAATCAGAGATTCTGCGGTGTGGGGGGCTTGTTTAAGGGGGTTATTTTCCCGGTCAAACTCCCCGGACTCAATGGCAGCAATTTCCTGACGAATAGCAATCATAGAGGCACAGAAACGATCCAACTCATCGAGGGACTCACTTTCTGTAGGTTCCACCATCATAGTACCAGCTACCGGCCAAGAAATAGTAGGGGCGTGGAAACCGTAATCCATGAGTCGTTTAGCGATATCATCGACATCGATATTGGCGGATTTTTTAAGCGATCGCAAATCCAAAATACACTCATGGGCAACTGTACCATTGTTACCCTTATAGAGAATCGGATAAACCCCCTGTAGGCGACGCGCCATATAATTAGCATTGAGAATGGCGACCTCCGTAGCTTTTTTCAAGCCAAACGCGCCCATCATAGCAATATACATCCAGGAGATGACCAGAATACTAGCACTACCCCAAGGCGCAGCCGAAACCGCGCCGCCTTTGGGAGTTTCCCCCATATCCACGACACAATGACCGGGTAAAAACGGTAATAGGTGTGGCATCACCCCAATGGGACCCATTCCCGGACCACCGCCGCCGTGGGGTATACAGAAAGTTTTGTGCAAATTCAGGTGACAGACATCAGCGCCAAAATCTCCGGGACGACATAACCCCACCTGTGCATTCATATTAGCACCATCCATATAGACCTGACCCCCGCAGCGGTGGATGATGTCACAAATATGGCGAATACCGTCTTCAAACACGCCATGAGTTGAGGGATAAGTTACCATCAAAGCAGCGAGTTGGTCTTGATGCTGTTCCGCTTTTTGCTGCAAATCATCAATATCAATATTACCCTGACTGTCGCATTTAACAGGTACAACTTTCATGCCACACATAACGGCACTAGCGGGATTAGTACCGTGGGCAGATTCAGGAATTAGACAAATATGGCGTTGATTTTCTCCTCGGCTTTGATGATAACCACGAATTGCTAATAAACCTGCGTATTCCCCTTGAGAGCCAGCGTTAGGCTGTAGAGAAATACCAGCAAATCCGGTAATTTCTGCCAACCATTCCTCAAGCTGTTGGCACAAAATCTGATAACCCTGAGTTTGAGATTTAGGTGCGAAGGGGTGCAACTTGCCAAACTCCGGCCAGGTGACGGGAATCATCTCGGCGGTGGCGTTAAGTTTCATGGTACAGGAACCGAGAGGAATCATAGAGGTAGTGAGGGATAAATCCCGACTTTCTAAGCGGTGTAAATACCGCAATAATTCGGTTTCTGAGTGATGGCTATTAAAAACGGGGTGAGTTAGGTAGGCAGAAGTGCGAGTTAAATGGGGGGGAATGGCGGATTTTATGGCAAGTTCTTCTAAGCCAAAGTGTAGGGGTTTACCCATGGCAAAAATTTCCAGCAGATTAATAATATCTGCGGTGGTGGTAGTCTCATCTAGGCTGATACCAATAGAGTTATCGGCTATTTGTCGTAGGTTAATCTGGCGGAGTTGGGCGAGGGTGATAATTTCTGATGAGGATATATCGCCTAATTCCACTTGTAGGGTATCAAAAAAGTGATGATTGGCGATCGCATATCCCAGCTTTTGCAAACCCGTCGCCAACACCAGAGTTAACTGGTGGATATTCTCAGCGATCTGTTTTAAGCCTTGTGGTCCATGATATACCCCATACATACTAGCAATGACAGCTAACAGAACCTGGGCGGTACATATATTACTGGTGGCTTTATCGCGGCGAATATGTTGTTCTCTGGTTTGGAGGGCGAGTCGGAGGGCGGGTTGACCCTGGCTATCAATGGAAACCCCCACCATACGACCAGGACAGGACCGTTTAAAGGCGGATCTGGTGGCAAAATAAGCCGCATGGGGCCCCCCATAACCTAGGGGAACACCGAGGCGCTGGGTGCTTCCTACGGCGATATCAGCGCCTAATTCTCCTGGGGGTGTAAGTAGGGTAAGGCTGAGGATATCTGCAGCCATGGTAATAATGGCTTTATGGTTATGGGCGGTTTGGATAAATTCCCGATAGTCGTAAATTGCGCCATTAGTGGCGGGGTATTGCAATAAAGCCCCAAAAATTGGCTCGCTAAAGTCGAAGGTGCGGAAATCTCCAATAATGATTTCAATACCTAGGGGTTTGGCCCTAGTTTCTAGGACATCTATGGTTTGAGGGTGACAGTCTTGGGAGACAAAAAAGTGATGGGCTTTGGCTTTGCTAATTCCATAACTCATAGTCATGGCTTCGGCGGCGGCGGTTCCTTCATCGAGAAGGGAGGCATTAGCGATTTCTAGCCCGGTTAGGTCGATAACGAGTGTTTGAAAGTTTAGTAGGGCTTCTAAGCGTCCCTGGGCGATTTCGGCTTGGTAGGGAGTATATGCGGTGTACCATCCCGGATTTTCTAGGATGTTCCGTTGGATGATGGGGGGGGTTATACAGTCGGAGTAACCCATACCGATAAAAGAACGGTAAACCTGATTTTTACTGGCAATTTCGCGGAGTTTGACTAAAGCCTGATGTTCTGTAAGGGGGGCGGGTAGGTTCAGGGGACGGTTTAAACGAATGCCTTGGGGGATGGTATTATCAATCAGGCTTTCTATACTGTTGTATGCGATCGCTGAGAGCATTTGTTGAATTTCAGCGTCATTGGGGCCGATATGTCGGTTGAGGAATTGATCGGCGGGGGTTCTATTGATGTGACCATCACGGGGATGGCTGAGATTCGATGTACTATGGTTTGGGGATTTGGTGGGACCGGGTAAATTGATATCCAGCATGAAACTCCGACTGATTCAACAAAGATCATTTAAAACAGAATCATCAAATTGTAGTCCCATTATCCCGGAATGGGTATAATGGCGGCTTGATGGAAAGTGTACAACAGATGATCGCTGGTGTTGGCTATGATAAAGTGACATTCTCTATGGAAACTAAGGTTTATCCGGTTATTTGGCATGAGGATCGCGTCTTACTAATTGACCAAACTCGCCTGAGTCATGAGTATGCGATCGTGGAAATTAAACGCTATGAAGATATGGCTAGGGCGATCGCTACTATGATTGTCCGAGGGGCTCCGGCTATTGGTATTGCGGCCGCTTATGGTATGTATTTGGGGGCGCGGGATATTCAAAAAAGCGATCGCCATGGGTTTTTGGCGGAACTTGAAGGAGTGGCGAAGATTTTGGGGAATACTCGCCCCACGGCGGTAAATTTGTTTTGGGCTATTGAAAGAATGCTGAAAACCGCTAGGGAAACTTCCGTTTCTGTGTCGGAAATTCCCCAGGTGCTATTGGCGGAGGCTCAGAAAATTCAAACGGAGGACTTGAATACTTGTCAGGCGATCGGAGATCACGGACTGGCGGTTTTACCGAAAACTCCCGAACAGCTTAATATTTTGACTCACTGTAACACGGGATCTTTGGCTACGGCGGGTTATGGTACGGCTTTGGGGGTCATTCGATCCTGTAAGGCGGCGCAACGGTTGGGACGGGTCTATGCTGATGAAACTCGCCCTCGTCTACAGGGAGCCAAATTAACTACTTGGGAATGTGTACAGGATCAGATCCCGGTGACTTTGATTGCCGATAATATGGCCGCTCACTGTATGAAGTTGGGGTTAATTCATGCGGCGATCGTTGGTGCCGATCGCATTGCGGCTAATGGAGATACCGCTAATAAAATTGGCACTTATAATGTGGCTTTGGTGGCTCGTGCCCATAATATCCCGTTTTTTGTCGCCGCTCCTCTGTCTACGGTAGACTTTCGATTGCAGAGCGGGGAAGGTATCCCGATTGAGGAAAGAGACCCCAAAGAAGTTTATCAGATTGGCTCGACTACTATTTGTCCCCCAGGTGTGGAGTTTTATAATCCGGCTTTTGATGTGACTCCGGCTGAGTTAATTACGGCAATTATTACTGAACATGGGGCTGTAGCGCCTGGAGATCTCAAAAATCTTATGGTTCATCAACCCTCCTGAATGTGTTGCTACCTCTAACCAGAACAGGATTTGAGCAGCCAACCAATTACTACCCCTAGTCCCCCAAAACGGACCGCTTGCCAAAAGGGTTCTTTGAGGCTACCCCAGGTAAACAGGCTGCTTTCTAAGTTGAGTTCTACGGCTTCTAGTTCCTGGGTAAGCTGTTTTAATTCTTCCTTGAGTTGTTGGGATTTGATCTGCTGGAGTTGGGGGATCACTTGGTCGATGCGGTTTTTCAGCTCCGCTTGACGTTGGCGATCGCGCTGAATTTGAGCTATCCTCTCTTGTATAGTGGCGATCGCTTTCGAGGCTGATTCGAGGGCTTCTTCGATTTCTTCCTGGTCCCGATTCAGTTGAGAATCATTGGGGTTCGGTTGGGATGAGGTATTTCTTGGCATAATGATTAGAAAATGCTCCCAACTTCAAATATAAAATCACCATGACTCATTCTAGTTCAACCCAAATTGATAATGCCGAGACTTTGCAACTAGCCCAGAAACTGGCCGAACATTTGGCTATTTCTGAACGGGACTGGCATCGCCTCAAATCAAATCGTAATGCTCGCGCTCGGGAACAGGTGGCGGCGGCTTTGATTTTTTTGCTCAAGGATGAACCATCTGAGGCTATGCCTAGATTACAACAGGCGATCGGTTGGTTAGATCGGTCGATTTCTGCACCTCCGTGTCCTACTCATGGCTCTAAATCATCCTCCAAATGAGTTGTTTAATCAAATATCCCACAGATAGCCCTACCAGCCTCGACTAGACTGTGAGAGAACCGGGATCTCTTTACTTAGGATTAGTTCGGTTCCATCTTGGTTCCACTCCACGCGATCGAATATTTGCTCAAGAATATACAATCCTCGTCCGCATTCATGTTCATCATGGGGTAGTGCAGGGTCATCCCAGCAGTTATCATTAGTTTCCACTGCTGACAGGTTACATTCACAGGAGGGGGGTTTAAATCCCCCTCCTTGGTCTGATATCAACCACCAGAACTGATTATTGATGATCGCAAAACGAACGACAACCGTTTTGCTGGGATCTAGCTTATTGCCGTGTTTAGCAGCATTAACTAGGGCTTCTTGTAGTCCTAGTCTGATTTCATCTTGGCACTCCGACGGGATTTCGGCGAGAAGTAAATCCAAAATCGATCCCAGATAGAGTGTAGAAGCAAAGCTAATTGTGACCCAGTTACGTTTAACCGGACGCGATGATATGGCAATCACTTAGAAAACTCCCAGGCTTTCAGGTGAACTATTTCCACCAACTGCATAGTTGTGAATACTCCACTTATGTTGAATCAAGTTGTTGTTTAAGTTTAAGTACCCGTCCCTAAATTAATATTAGCAAAAAAATCCGTCAAATGCACATTTCCTCAAAAATAATCTGCAATTGTCTTTAAATCTAATGATAGTAACAAGGACTCATTGCCTGGTTTGGCCAATGTGGTCCTTTTGACCCCACCCCCGAATATGTTTTGCATTAGGGTATTGTCTATTCCTTAGTTATCATTATTAATTATCTTCGGAGATCACCCTTTTCATAAATCAGTGATTGGGGATCAACATTCCCACTGGTGGCAGCCCCTGAGAATTGATATCCTAGATATAACTGATCCGCCATAATCTACTGTATCATCAGATACCAAATTCCCAATTTTAGCGATCGCCTCACTGCATAAATCTAGTATTTTGTCAACCCCATGCACGGAATAACTAGGATTTTCAAGACGGGCCAAGATTATACCATAGTTAATGACAAGTTAATCATAATTTTGTCCCCCCCACATTTATGATATAACTTCCCGTTAATTTATTGACACCAATTAGTAGGGGAACAATTCAATAGCCAACTGTCAATTAAAGAGGCTAAGTTGTATATAGGAATCGTGAGACCCAACGTGATTATAACCATCTTCAATATATTTAAGAAGAGAACCTGCCACATATTCAGCTAATTTGACGGGAACCGCATTGCCAATCATCTGTTCTAAGTCGGATTTACTCCCCTCAAATTTAAAAGACTTAGGAAAGGTTTGGATATAACTTCTTTCCATAGTTGTTAGTGGTCGTAGAGAGGGATTGAGGTCACAGGCATCGCCTTGATGTTTTTGATAAGTTTTAGGGATAGGTCGATTTACACCTCGCACTGTTGGACTAGGTTCATAGATACTAAAAATTCCTCGCCTTTGATAACTTCTTGGGTGCCGATAAAAATACTCAATTCCCAAACTCAAACCTAGATAATCAAAAACTGTCATCGGCTTGGAGGCATAATTTTTGAACAAATAAGGTTCTAAAGCATTGTCTTTTCCTTCTAGTTCACCGATGAGAAAATATCGTTTTCTGGCTTGTGGAACCCCACAATAACTAGCATCAAGAACTGATGCAGTTAAACCATAGCCACTGTTTTTTAAGATTTGCCAAGTCACTTTAAGAGTTTGAGTCTTGGTGATTCTCGAAACATTTTCCATCACAAAAAATTGAGGCTTAATAGAAGCAATAATTCCAGCAAAATTGATAGTTAAGTTAGCACGCCCTAAACTTTCATCCCTTTTCCCCGCGCTGGAAAAATCTTGGCATGGAGGGCCACCAATAATGACTTCTGGTTTCCACTCTCCTAGAGTATTTATAACGCTTTCTTTGGATAAATCAACTTGAAAAATGGGATGGCTGAAGTTACGTTGATAAACTTTAATGGCTGGCTTCCATATCTCGAATGCGGCTTTCATGTCAAATCCAGCATTTTGAAATCCCAAAGATAATCCACCACATCCAGCAAACAAATCTATAGTTCTCATAGTTCACAAATTTATGGTAAAAATAAATCCGGTGAGTTGTATATTATAGCATCAAACCTTCTTTCGGGACTCAGTAAATTTTGACCGTCTCCTAAAATAATATTTTTGATTTCCTGCTTGAGGATTCTTGGTTTTCGTAAATACTCTGATTTCATATATTCGTGAGTTATTTTTCCATTAACTGCAAATGCTTTATCATTTTTGGTATTGTATGAGCAAGAATCAATAATGCTTACATAGTCAAATAATCCTCGATCAGCAAAATCACTTAACATTTTATATAGCCAAATCACTGTTCGTGTATATCTGGAAATTTTGATAATTTTACCAAAGGTTTTTATTTCTTGTTTGGCTAAATTGACAAATAATCTACTAAAGCAAATATCACTCCAAATAAATACATCTAAACAGTTGGTAGACAATTGGGGAGACTTTCCCTGAGTTTTCCAAATTGGCTGCATTAAAAATGGCTTTTGACCTAAAACAATATGACTCATTAAGTTATCGATCGCTTCTATCATAGTTGAAACATAAGGGATTACTGATAGGGGTTCTGTCCAATCTAAATCTTGTGGAAATGTTAATTTTAGTAATTCCGCTATATTAGTTCCTTGTTGCCGAAGAGTAGAGGCTATGCTACAGGCTAAATAAACAATAGTATCGGGTCGTACTACAATTTCACAGCCGTACTCATTTTCAGGTAGTTCGCAAGTTGTATTATCTGGTAATGCGGTCAGTTTAATTTCCATAGGACGCAAACAAAGTCCGTTAGTTTGGGTAACTAAATCAACTCTGGGAAGAGTACCAATTAAATATTGTTGATAGGGTGTAAATGGTGATTCAAAAGCATAAAATGCTAGATCGGATTGGGGATTAATACCAAAAACATCTTCGGTGGCAATCTTTGTATGTTCAATCTCTAAGTTAGAATTTACTTTAATATATATATTTTCAAGATTGATATCATGCAAATAGCAACATAAAGCTGTCGGAAAAGATGAATTAAAACAATTTTTTCCCCAGGCTTTTTTTTGTAAAAAATCTCGATTAGAATATCTGATACCAAATAATCCAGGCTGCTTTTTAACCATTTTTATCATGCTTGAGTTGTTTATGCACAATATAACAAAAATTTACCCGCCACCGCTACAATAATTAATCAATCATCCGTCCTAGTTATTTACAACAATCACTAGGGGAACAATTCAATAGCCAACTGTCAATTAAAGAGGCAGATTGAATCGAACGAGCGAACTGATATTCAGCATAGCGACGCAGTATTTTTTCCACGGTTATCCAAGCTGAGGGTTGATAGGTGTTCCAGATATTAGTTAATTCTGATTGGGCTAAATGTTGAAGAATGGCTAAGGGTTCTGCTGCTATGCGGGCATCAATTTTGATAGATATTTCCTCAGTTAGATAATCTCCAGATGCTTCGGAAACTGAGGATGATTGATGGTCATTATGTTGGCTTTGAATGCGGGATAATGCGGCTAAATTAATAATACCGCCAGCCGCTAAACTGAACCCTACCAACCAATTAGGGTCGCTTAAATTAGGGTTTAAAGGATGTTGAGTTAGACAACATAACTGGACCTGGGGAGCAATTCCCGCCCAAGCTAAGAGGTGAAAAATTCCATGAGTTAAACGGGCGACTATATCGATCGCATTTTCTTCTGTAGAGGTATTAGGGAGTTCTTCTAGGCGGTCTAAATGTTCTGACAATAGCAAAAATAGTTCCGGTTGAGGTTGTTCGCTCAAGGCTTGACTAAGAACCAATTCAGCCAAATATTGACCAGCGGCTAATTTACCCAAATTTTTAGCGAGTCCACTATGGGAATTGATAATTTCCGCCTGGGTAATTTTATCAAGCGATCGCCCTTTCGCAATTAACCACTGATTAACCACAAATAAACCCGTAGTCCCCCCCAAACGCGATCGCGATTTTCTCGCCCCCGGTGCTACCACTCGCATCAGACCAAATTCTGGTGTTAAAATAGTTAATAGGCGATCGGACTCTCCCAGAGGGATCGCCTTTAAAATAATCCCAGTAGCTTTATAAGTACGACTCATTAATCCTAATTTTCTTGGTTGAGTTGATGTCCACCGTTGCGGATAATCTGCACCCCTCCAGAAGTACCTAAACGGGTCGCCCCCGCCTTCCAAAGTGCGATCGCCTGCTCATGGGTGCGAATACCTCCAGAAGCCTTAATTCCCACCTGAGACCGCGCTACTTGCTTGAGTAAGCTAACATCCTCGACCGTCGCACCCCCATAATATCCCGTGCTAGTTTTCAGATAAGAAACCCCCGCATCAATAGCCAATTCCGCCGCCAGACGTTTTTCTGCGTCTGTCAAAACTGCTGTTTCCAAAATGGCTTTAACCACCACTCCTGTTTCCTCGCAAATTTCGGCTAATTCCCGGTTTAACTCATTAGTTTTTCCCGACTTTAACCAACTTAAATTAATCACCACATCCAACTCAGTCGCCCCATTCTCGACCGCTTCTAAGGCTTCATACAGTTTCACGGCGGAAGTATTAGCACCACAGGGAAACCCAATTACAGTACAAACTTTAGGCTTTTTATTTTGCAGGAGTTCCCGCGCCAGTTTCACAAAAGTAGGGAAGATACAAACGGAAGCGAAATTATATCGATCCGCTTCCTCGCAACACTTTTTAATTTGTTCATCATCAGCCATCTGATTTAATAAGGTATGGTCAATTAGGGGCGCAATATCAATATCATCGTAAGATTCTCTCATCATAGGATTATCTGATTCAGTCTCATATATTTAACTTAATTTTATTCAAGTGATAATAGGGAGCAAATTTGCTCCCCATCACTAATTATTTCAAGCTGTAACTTCTGACAAAAGTTCGGCGGGCGGCAATTCCGCCGACTCCACTTTTTTAAAATTCTCCAGTTGTTGAGTAATTTCAGCAGTTACGATGTCACGATATTCGAGGAAATGTTCATTGTGGGCGCAGACCGTTAAATAATGTTCCCAAACCGCCGGGTTATGGCGGAGAATACCAAATAAATGATGCCAGAATTTCCAACGAGTCGATCGCTTAATTCCTTGTCGCCAAATAATAATTGCCAAAGCCCGTAAATCCACAAATTCAGGGGTTTTAAAAGGGGTTTTACTGCGAGGTGCGCCTAATTTCAGGAAACAGTTATAGGTTCTGTCCAAATAGCGATCGGGTTCATAGAGAGTCCGAAAAGCCTGGATATATTCGGCGGCAATTTCTTCCACCGGACGAGTCGGAATAAAGTTCATTAACATGGTTTGGTTAGTAGCGTGTTGGCTAATGTTTTCCCGATCCGCTAGTAACCGTCCTTCTTTGTCCAACCGATGCCATAATCCGGTATTGGGAAGGGCTTGTAACATCCCCAACATCGCAGTAGGAATACCCGCCTGATCTACAAACTCAATCACCCGGGAAGCCGCCCCAGATTTTTCACCATCAAAACCGATAATAAATCCCGCCATGGGTCGCAACCCCGCCCGGATAATTTTATCAACCGATTCGCTTAAAGAACTGCGGGTATTTTGGTATTTCTTAGTTAAAGCTAAACTGGCTTCGTCCGGGGTTTCAATGCCTAAAAATACCGCATCAAAATTACAGTCAACCATCATATCCATGAGTTCTTCATCGGCGGCTAAATCCACTGATGCTTCTGTATTAAATCGGAAGGGATATTGATGTTCAATTTGCCAAGTCTTGAGGGCTTTTAGCAATAACTTAACATTGCGTTTATTGCCGATAAAATTATCATCGACCATAAACACTCCCCGCCGCCATCCTAATTCATAGAGATAATCTAATTCTTTGAGGAGTTGTTCAGGATTTTTGGTGCGGGGTTTGCGCCCGTAGAGTACAATGATATCGCAAAATTCGCATTGGAAGGGGCAGCCACGGGAAAACTGGACGGACATGGAGTCATAAGCATCTAATTCCAGCAGATCATAACGAGGAACTGGAGTAGTGTTAACATCAGCTTTATCTGGCGATCGGAAAGTCCCACTGGTTTCTCCCCGGTTAATGGCGGCGACAAATTCGGGTAAGGTTATTTCGCCTTCGTCTAGGATTAAATAATCGGCTTCCGCTGCAACTTCACCAGGGACTGAGGTGGCATAAGGTCCACCAACGGCGACGGGTTTACCCCGGCGTTTGGCTTCCCGAATTTGTGCCAGCAGATCGACTTTTTGGACGATCATGGCGGTGAGAATGACTAGATCCGCCCATTCCCATTCGGCTTCGGTGACGGGTCGGATATTGCGATCGACTAGCTTAAATTCCCATTCTTGGGGCAAAATTGCGGCTACGGTGATCAGCCCTAGGGGAGGTAACAGGACTTTGCGATCAACCAGTTCCAGAATTTTGTCGTAGGACCAGAAGGTTCTAGGAAACACTGGATAAATTAGTAAAACTCGCATTTAATCAATACCTCATTGGTTTAATATGGCGATCGCTTTTGGTCGCGGAACTATAGGATGATGCGGCATCGAACCTGGGGTAATAGGTTTGGGCTAATTAGGTTTCCGCAGGATAGATTCCGCGATATCATAACAAAGGCACACAAAATTTAACATTTTTGCTAAAGTTAAGTTACAGGATATCGCAAATATGCCAGTTCAAGTTGGAGACCTCGCCCCCGATTTTACTTTAACCTCCCAGACCGGGGAATCGGTTAGCCTCAAAGATTTTCGGGGTAACAAAGCAGTAGTGCTTTATTTTTACCCTAAAGATGATACCCCAGGATGCACGGCGGAAGCCTGTGCCTTTCGGGACAGTTACACGATTTTTCAGGAAACTGGGGCGGAAGTTATCGGAGTCAGTGCGGACTCCCCCGATGAACATCAGAAATTTGTCGGTAAGTATAATTTGCCTTTTACTCTGTTAAGTGATCAGGGAAATCAGGTGCGGAAATTATACGGAGTTCCAGCCACTTTATGGATACTTCCCGGTCGGGTGACTTATGTAATCGATAATCAGGGGGTAGTCCGACACATTTTTGATTCCATGTTGGATTTTAAAGGTCATGTGGATGAAGCCTTAAAAACTTTGCGTTCTATGTCTGCTGTCTAGGTGGACTTGGGGCAAAATTATGGCGGGCTATAATGCCCGCCCTGGCATAATTCGTATTTATTAAAATCTCTATTCTCAGCTTGTCCATACTTACATTTAACCCTTCTATATACCTAGTCATGAAATGAAAATTAATAGCTCTGCTTTGATTACCATGCCATTGGCGGCACATCTTGATTTTTCCAGGCATGAAAGTTGGGTTAAAATGTTACTATTGAATGGGAAAAAAGTCGGGGTTATCCTAATTCAGATGACGATCGCCATCATGGCGGGATGGCTTTTAACTTCCTTAAATATGCCAGTCGGATGGCTTCTCGGTCCCATGATTGTCGGGATTTTATTAGCCCTAATTTGGCAGAAGTCTACACCTTTACCCAAGTCCTTTAACCTTTTAGGACAGGCGATCGTTGCTTTAACTACTGCTACTAGATTTTCCCCGGAAACTTTGACACTCGGTAAAACCTACGCTTTACCCCTATTAGGTTGTATTGTAGTAACAGGTGCCATGAGTGTCTGTAATGGCTATCTATTATGGCGGTGGGCGAAAATCGATCGCACTACCGGATTTTTAGGTTGCATTCCTGGCGCAGGTCCTAGTTTAGTAGCTATCAGTGAACAAATGGGTGCTGATGCGATCGCCGTCGCCGTCCTCCAATATATCCGCATTCTCCTAGTCGCTTTAATTATCCCCACCCTAGCTAGTTTCTGGTTTGCTTCCCCTGGGGTTCAGGAAATGCCATTAGTCCTCTCTCCCCTATCTACTTCCCTATCGACTCCCCCCCACGCCCCAGCTTTCCTTAACTGGCTAATTCTCTGCGTCTGCGGTGGTTTGGGAGTGTGGCTAGGACCTGTGCTGCGGCTTCCTTCTTCCCTATTTCTCGGCCCTTTTTTGGCGGGATTAATTGGCTTTTGGAGTTTACCTTATACCTTTGAAATGCCACCCCTAGGCTTTACTGCGGGGTTGGTATTAGTGGGACTCGGTACGGGTCTCAAATTTGATGGTAACACCGCCAAAAAGTTAATTAAAGCCGTATTAATTGAGTTAATCTTAGTATTAGTTTTAATTGGAAGCTGTTTAGGAGTTGGATATATATTCCATCTAGTTACTAAAGTTGACACCATGACCGCTATTTTAGGGTCAACCCCCGGCGGCATTACAGCTATGATAGCCACAGTCCTACAACTAGGGGGAGATTCCGGCTTGGTCATGGCTATGCAAATGACCAGAATGCTATTAATCCTGCTAATTGTACCCTGGGTTTTACAGCAGATGATGATTGACAAAAAAGGATAATCGACTATCCACACATATCATGTAGGGGCGGGTTCGCCTATATCCTCCCCTCCTAGGGATAAGATAAATCAACCCGCCCTCTGAGGGTTCGCCTATATCCTCCCCTCCTAGGAATAAGATAAATCAACCCGCCCTCTGGAGGTTCGCCTATATCCTCCCCTCCTAGGGATAAGATAAATCAACCCGCCCTCTGAGGGTTCGCCTATATCCTCCCCTCCTAGGGATAAGATAAATCAACCCGCCCTCTGAGGGTTCACCTATATCCTCCCCTCCTAGGGATAAGATAAATCAACCCGCCCTCTGAGGGTTCGCCTATATCCTCCCCTCCTAGGGATAAGATAAATCAACCCGCCCTCTGAGGGTTCACCTATATCCTCCCCTCCTAGGGATAAGATAAATCAACCCGCCCTCTGAGGGTTCGCCTATATCCTCCCCTCCTAGGGATAAGATAAATCAACCCGCCCTCTGGAGGTTCTCTGAGGGTTCACCTAGGAAATGTAATAGGAAATGTAATTGGTATCGGAATCAACTTCTGTGGTTGAGGGTTCCGTGGGTGTTTCCGTGGGTGTTTCTGTGGGGGAGTCTGTGGGTGTTTCCGTGGGTGTTTCCGTGGGGGAGTCTTGGTAGACTAGCCGCCAAACTAAATAACCACCGGCGATCGCCAAAATCAATAAAGCCAGAATCAATAAAGCCTGTTTCAAGCGGTGGAGACGAGTAGCCCTCTTGTCAACAGAAGTCACAGCTTCTTCTTCCATCAGCGCCCGTGATGCGGCCGTAAATTCCGACTCTAAGGGTAGAGACTCTTGAGTGGTCGCGGTGGGTTCGACCATAACCAGTTTTTGAGGAGAAACCCCAAAATAAGTCAAAACCACCGAAACATTATCCCGACCATTTTGAGTATTAGCCACATCAATCAAATCCCGAACCGCTGATTCTAGGGATTTTTCCCCCCGTAAAACCAAAGGCCCATAGTCCGCCCAAGTTTTCTCAACCCATTGGTTGTCACTGAGTCCATCAGAACACAACAAAAGTAGGCCATCAGACTCAATGATAAACCGTTGGACTGCCGGGCGCAAAAATTCCGCCTCTCGGGTTCCCAAGGCTTGAGTTAAAGCGCCGCCATCCCGCCGTTGTTTAGCATCCCAGTACACAGCACGACCCAGACGCACTTCCCGGATGGTAACATCATCATCAATGGTCAACTGTTGACAAGACTCCGGCGTTATCCAATAGGCGCGACTATCCCCGACATTTACAATATAAAGTTCATGGGCATTGTTAAAATCCAAACTAGAGCCACGTCTAGCGCGTTGTGGGAGTTGTAGTGCCATAACTAGGGTAGTTCCCATGCGCTGCTTAGATGAGCGCTCCTGCTCATCATTTTGGGCGGCAATGACATTATTAACAACTCTGGTAATTTCCTGAAGTTGATGGGCGATCATAACGGGGGAAAGTAGGGTTTCCTGTTGCTCAACTTCCATGATGAAGCTGTGAATCAACGGCTTAATTGATTGGACAGCCAACCCGCTGGCAATTTCGCCACCTTCATGACCGGCTACCCCATCACAAACTAAACTCATGTAGGGGATGAGTCTGTCATTGGGGTAAATATCGGTTTGCTTGAGATCGGTAGCTGTGGGGTAGCAACAATCTTCATTGTGCGATCGCATCATACCCACATCTGTTTGACCTGCTACTGCTATATGTAAGGGCAACTCAGATGCTTGTTCTAATAAGATCTGGTTAAGTTGAGTGGCGATCGCCTCTATGGCATCCTCTGGGCTATGGCGTAAGACTTGCACAATATCCTGTAAAGGCTGGCGGACTCTGTCATGGGCGGTCTCAATCAAAACTGACCAAGACTCAGCCAGATCTCGCAGGGTTGGTTGTATCTTACCCTGATGTAACTCCCGCAATCGTACCCGCCAGCCATGTACTCGCAGGTTATGCTTAATTAGTAAACTATAGGTAGCTCCCTGTTCACACAGAGGAATCCACAATTGTAGAATCTGCCATAGCCAGTAAACTTGACGCACTGCAGTGGCTTCCGGCCATGCTTCTACCAACGACGGGTATAAACTGCCGCGATCATCAACCGGGATATTATCCAGAAGCACAATATCAACCATATCCTCAGCAGTGAAGTTGTAAACCCCATAGACGCTGGGAATATGCAGGTGGTAAGGATACAGATACAAATAGGATACGATCGCATCCGATAAGCGATCGGGAAGTACCGGAGGCACTCCTGGCTTAGTATCCAACCAAATTTGGGGGGCCGTCACATAGTAGCGGTTGCCAACTATTTGTCCGGGTTGCATGGACTGAGCCGCAGAACCCACCGCCCACAAATAGCGATAGGTTAGGGGTGTCTCACAGGTAGCACAGATTTCCTCTCCCAAGACATTACTTGGTTTCGGACAGACTGGGTTGGTGCAGTAGATCGGGGGTGGTGATGAACTGCTGATTTGCAATAGTTTATGTAAAGACACTCTGAAGATATGTTGCCGATAGGACTAAACCAGGAACATGAAAGATAAAATGATTGTAGCTCCTGTTGATCATAGCAATCCATTAATTATCAAATTTGCGCGCATCAACTCCAGAGCCCTAAATTCCCGGGAGGCTTGTTGAATCGATGTTTGCCAATCCTACACTCGTTTGGTTGCTGGCTGGGGCCGTGTTATGTTTGATGGAGTTATTTCTTCCTACGGCCTTTGTCGAGTTTATGATGGGCGTGAGCGCCTTGGTAGTAGCCGCGATCTCTTTGATCTTGCCTAATGTTCCCATACAGATAGCTCTCTGGATGATATTATCTGTCGCATCTATAATGGTAGTGCGCCGTTTATTACCAAACCGTCGGGTGGCTATCCTGGAAGAAGCAACGGAGGCTGAAACTTTGACGGAAATTTTGCCGGGACAAACTGGACGGGTAATTTATGATGGTATTTCTTGGCGGGCACGTTCTGAGGGAGAATATGCGATCGCCCCTCGACAAAAAGTCCTGGTTGTCAATCGAGAAGGAAATACCTTAGTTGTCGTTCCTGAAAAGTTAATCAATTCCTAACTACTTGCTCCGAATTTAACATCAGAGGAAAATCAACCATGGAACAGCTATTCTTGATCATTATTTTACTCTTCGGTGGCTCCACACTGGCAGGTTCTGTCAAAATTATCAATCAGGGCGATAAAGCCTTAGTCGAAAGCCTCGGTAAGTACAATGGCCGTACCTTGGATCCTGGTTTAAACTTTCTTGTACCTTTCTATCATCGCGTGGCTTATAAGGAAACTGTCCGGGAACAAGTCCTTGATATTCCTCCCCAAAAATGTATTACCCGCGATAATGTTTCCATTAGCGTTGATGCTGTGGTTTATTGGCGGATTATGGATTTGGAAAAAGCCTGCTATAAGGTTAATAACCTACAGGCTGCTATGGAAAATATGGTGCGAACCCAGATCCGTTCCGAAATGGGAAAGCTCGAACTTGATCAAACTTTTACCGCCCGCACAGAGGTTAATGAAATGCTATTGCGGGAATTGGATATCGCTACTGACCCCTGGGGTGTGAAAGTTACACGGGTCGAATTACGCGATATTTGCCCTACTAAGGCGGTAATGGATGCTATGGAGTTGCAGATGTCTGCAGAACGACAAAAACGGGCTTCTATTCTGGCTTCCGAAGGAGAACGAGAATCTGCTGTTAACTCTGCTAAGGGTCGGGCTGAGGCGCAAGTATTAGCTGCTGAAGCTCAACAAAAGGCTGTGGTACTCGAGGCGCAAGCACAACGTCAATCTCAGGTTCTCAAAGCCCATGCTACGGCGGAAGCTATCCAGATTTTAACTAAGACTCTCCAAAGTGACCCGGAAGCCCGCGAAGCCTTGCAATATCTGTTAGCCCAAAACTATATTGAGATGGGAGCTACTATCGGTAATAGTGATAGCAGCAAGGTGATGTTTATGGACCCGCGATCTATCCCCGCCACTCTTGAAGGTATGAAGTCTCTCATTTCTGATACCCCTAGTTCTTAGTTCACTGATCGCAATCGACGATTCATATATGCACAAAATGTCGTTTTTGTCAAGACTCCTAAAAATGGCGATCGCCTTAGTCTCCCAAAACTCGTGCATCGTGAATTGTTAATTTTGGTCGGAAAATAATCCTAACCCCGACAGAATCGGGGTTTTGGGCTCTGTTTTTGCGTCAAGACACAATAACCCCTTGGGAGCGATTTCTCCAATGGTACCATAACCCCCATAATCTCGTCAACTATTTGCGAGGGATTTTCAATAAAATTGTATTAATTCTTAACAATATTTTGAAATTCAAATCTATTTAGTCGTATCAATCAGCAAAAATTATATTTTGTGGTATTTGAGGACAAGGGATAATGGATAATTGATAATGGATAATTGATAAACAAT
Source organism: Limnospira platensis NIES-39 (assembly GCF_026000695.1). Classification (GTDB taxonomy): domain Bacteria; phylum Cyanobacteriota; class Cyanobacteriia; order Cyanobacteriales; family Microcoleaceae; genus Limnospira; species Limnospira platensis. The sequence goes on along the minus strand of NZ_AP026945.1, from coordinate 347,728 downwards.
TTTAGTAAATAGATGAATTCTGAATCTTGTATTTTTCTCGCGGGTGCGAGTCGGGGTGTAGGTCGGGAAATTGCCAATTGTCTGAGGGGAGAAGAAGTTAAGGTTAGGGCATTATTGCGATCGCCTGCCAGCGGACCAGAACTAGAAAGAATGGGCATTGAAATTGTGATGGGAGATGCTCTAGATCTGGCGGCGGTTGAACAGGCGGTGGCAGACGGGCCGGCTATTTCTGCCATGATTAGCACCATTGGCGGTTTACCGAAAGATGGTCAAAGGGCTGATTATTTGGGGAATCGTAACCTGATTGATGCGGCGGTGAAAGCTGGTGTGGGAAAATTCATTTTAATTTCCTCCATTGGTAGCGGAAAAAGCGCTGTAGCTCTCCCTCCCCAGGCTATGGAAACCCTGAAATCAGTCTTGATCGAAAAGGAAAAAGCCGAGGAACATCTGATTAATAGTGGACTGACCTATACTATTATCCGTCCGGGAGGGTTAAAGTCCGAACCTGCTACCGGAAATGGTGTGCTAACGGAGGATTACCGAGTGGCGGGAACTATCCACCGCGCTGATGTGGCGGCTTTGGCTTGCGCTTGCTTGCACTCGGATCAGGCTAATAATAAAATTCTCTCAGCTATCGATCGCCAAATGGCCTATGGTCAAACAGATTTTGAGGTTTTGGATATATAATTATCCCTGAAAATCAACAAATCTTTACTTGTTTGAGGGTTGGGGACTGCATATTAGGATCGCCATCGTTCAACGGTAGACGAATCCAAAATGTAGTTCCTACTCCGGCCGCTGATTCAAAGCTAATCGCGCCGCCATGAGCTTCGACAATAGATTTGGCGATCGCTGTTCCCAAACCCGTTCCCCCCTGTTTTCCATAGGTGACAAAGGCATCAAACAGGTGTTCTTGAATAGCTTTGGGGATACCCGGTCCGTCATCTTTAACCATAATCAGCCCCCAATTATCTTGAGTAGTAGCAGTGATGATAATCTTTCCCTGTGAATTAGGGAAGGCTTCTACAGCATTGCTGACCAGGTTTTGTAGGACCCGTATAATCTTGTTAAGGTCAGCTAGGACGTAGATTTCCTCCGGAATATCAAGGACCAATTCTACATCAGAGGAGTGTAAATAGACTCGGTTTAACTTTTCAAACTGCTGTATAATCTCCCCTATCGACACTGACTTTAAGACCAGGCTAGTGCTTCCCCGGCTAAATTCTAGGACTTCTTCAGCCATTCCTAACATCCGTTGAATTTGCATAGAAATTAGATCGCACCATTCCTCCGTTTCTTCGTCCGGGTGTAGTTCCCTAATCATCGAACTGGAAAGCTGAATACCTGTGAAGGGGCTGCGAAAATCGTGTACAATGGTGTTGACCATTTCCCCCAATAGTTCCATTTTCTGCTTGTGAATCATTTGGTTGACATACTCGTTGGTGGTGTTTCGCAGTTGTTGGGTAATATAGCCGAATAGCTTGAGGACTACTTGACCCTTTGCGTCTTGGAGAATGGTCATCAGGTGATCCTGTGAGATTTTCGCTAGGGTAGCTCCCCCTGGTGTAGCGATCGCTCTCGCACTGCGTGGCTGTCCGTCTAATACCCCAAATTCACCAAAAAAGCTATTGGGTCTAGCCACTGTTACCACTTGATAGCGATCGCCTCCTGTGGACTTACTAAACTCTACTTCCCCGGTTAGCACCAAATATAAGTAGTCGGGAACTTCGCCTTCTTCAAAAATTAGGCTTCCTTCTGGGTAGTATTCGACAAGCGCCAACTGACAAAGTTTATTCGCCTGTTCTGGCTCAAAATAGCTGATAAACTGATGGGATACTAAATCCATGAGTGTATACCTGATCTGCCATTGATATAATGATATGGTTATCCATTTTGATATACTAAAACAATTTATGCACTTTTCGTCAATCCTGTTTTAGTCGTTACCCATCTGGGTTAGGCTTTTCTCTGAATTAATTATGACATAGTTTGCAGGTGATCAAGTCTTAATTACTATTAATATTTGTTAACTGTTGTGACTCTAGTTCCCTGATTTGATTGTAAATATCCTGGGATTTGTGGCTGATAATTGTGCGGGTATTTTCCGATAATTCTTGTGTGGATGAGTTGATTTGACCGCGCCGAAAGAAGTTTTGATATCCGCCGTTTTCAGCAAATCCTAGAGTTTGGCTATCTCCCCGCTGACTGAGAGTTTGAACTTGCCGAAATTGTTGATTATTGACGGCAATTTGAGCCTGAGCTTCTGTGATATCTAAATCCAGAAAATTGCAGACATTTTTGAGCGATTCAACTGGGTTAATATTCAGGGATTCATAGCTGACCAAGAAAAGGCGATCGCTGCCAGTTTTAGCAGCTTCTAAATAACCGTTAATATGACCACACCATTGATTGATTAAATTCTGACAAAACCCATCTATCCCGGAGTTATTTTCCCGAAACCTAGGCGACCTTAATTGATAGTGATAGTAGGAACAAAGACAATCAGCCGGATGTCTAAATAGGTAGATAATTCGATAATCGGAAATGAGAGCTAATGGTTCATGGGTTTTGATAATCCGAAACGGAATTTTAATCCGAGGGTTGCGATACCAGTCTTCAATATCCACCTTATAAACATCTGGGATCACATTCCCTCCTGGTTGTGTTTTTTCCCCCCCCAAATGTTGAATCACATCACTAAGTAACAATCGCATCCACGTATTACCAGAACGTGGATAGGAGGCTAGAAATACATCTGTTGGTCGAAAATACCATTGATTTACCTTGTACTTATATGCTGAGGAAAACATGATATCTGATTAGATAGATTGACCGATGTAACCGATAGGCTTTGAGGTTTCATGTGTTACGTTTAGGATATTACCGCCACACCCAAAACCTCAGACCTATAGGAATTTTTTTGCCACTTATTTATGTCGAATATATTCGTAAATCGACAAATACTGAGTAGCTGGATTTGACCAGGAGTAGTCATATTCCATCCCTTGAATTGCCAAATTTTGAAACTTTTTGGGATAGTGATACCACAAGCCTATCGCTCTATCTAAAGCCGATTCTAGCGCCTGACTATCAGTTTGGAAAAATACATAACCATTGCGTTTTTCTGGTTCATGATAGTTGTCATAGTCCCGGTCAAAGACTGTATTGAGTAACCCGCCAACTCCCCGCACCACTGGAACAGCTCCATATTGCAAGCCAATCATCTGAGTTAAGCCACAAGGTTCATAATTGCTGGGAACAATAATAAGATCAGCCCCGGCATAAATGAGATGGGAAAGTTCTTCATTAAAACCAATTTCGATATGGCAATCAGGGTTATTATTTAGATGATTTTTTTCATGCAAAAACCAGTTGTTAATTGCGGTTTCCGTTGCCGAACCTAACAACACAAATTGAGCTTGGCGATAGAGGGCATAATAAATAGCATGGTGGACGAGATGAACGCCTTTTTGTTGGTCTAAACGCCCCACATAAGCAATTAAAGGTTTATCCCCGTGACCCAGCCATAATTGCTCTCGGAGTGCTTGTTTGTTTTTGGCTTTTTCCGTAAAGGTATCAGCATCATAATGATGGGGAATATAGCGATCGGCTTGGGGGTTCCATACTTCATAGTCAATGCCATTGAGTACCCCACCAAATTTATGTTGATGTTCATGAATGGTATGGCCTAAACCATAGCCAAAATCACCATAGTGTGCTTCCCAAGCATGGTGGGGGGAAACTGTGGTGATAAAATTGGAATAGACGATTCCGCCTTTCATCAAATTTAGAGCAAAGGGATTAAAGGGATCTTGAAGGCGATCGTCAGCGAAATAGTAAGATTCCTTATTCAGACCTGTCGCCCATAAAACATCACATCCCGAAATGCCCTGATGTTTAAAGTTATGAATGGTATAACAAACCCGTTGATATTCCATGCCATGATACTTATAAATCTCGAACAGTAGCACCGGAACTAGGCCAGTTTGCCAGTCATGGCAGTGGATCACATCAGGTCGTTTGTTCGTCAGCAACAGAAACTCTAAGGCCGCCTTACTGAAGAAGGCAAACCGCATATTGTCATCGTTGCAACCGTAGTAGCAGCTCCGATTGAAAAATAAGTCCTCGGAATGGGGGTCTATGAAAAAGCATAATCTGCCATAAACCCAGCCACAGTAGACATCGCAGTATATAGCCGCACCATACCAAGGGACAACTAAATCTCGATAGGCTTCATGTAGCCCCCAAATATGGTCATAACGCATACAATCATATTTGGGTAGAATTATCTCTACTGTATGGCCCCGCAGTTCCAACTCTCGGCTGAGTCCGTAGACTACATCACCCAAACCTCCCGCCTTGATTACAGGGGCGCACTCAGAGGCAATCTGTACAATGTACATCTTCACTCCTCTTGTAACAAAAGTTTATGTTCTATGTTTCCTATTGAATCAGGAAAAAGCACCGATCGCTCACCAATGTAATTTATGACTCCTATTTTCTCTGGTTCTAGGAGCATAGAGCAATTGAGGGTCTCAAAGAAATTATTTCCAGGATCAACGGCAAAATGGCTATTATCAATGAACTTTGATAGATTTGGTGCGCTTGCCCAAGACTTGATGTATAGTCTGAGAGTACAATATCCCCAAATTCAAAAACCAGTTCTGTTCTCAAAGACATTCCCCAAGGGAATTGTCCTTTTAACCAGGTTGGGTGATAGATTAGAGAGCCTGTGTCCCTCCAGATACTGCTGGCAGATTCTGAGGATGATCCTGGGATCGCTTGAATATCAGGTAGGTGGCTAAATGGTCCAGTCTGTTAACAACCTTAGTGAGTTAAACTTCCGTTTAGGAGGAACCATGGCTAAGAATGGTCTGTATGGGTATATAGGGGTTGTAGTTTCCTTTGGGATTTTGATTGGTCAACTTCCCGCAGAAGCGCAACCGCCAACTGTGTTGAGCGCTTCTCATATCATCTCTCGTTACCGAAGTATGGTTGAGGAGTCCGAACAACCTGAGCTACATAAACGTATGTTGTTGCTTTCTGCTCAAAATGATTTGAAGTCTATTGTTGAAGATGTCGGAGATACCTGTCAAGCCTTGGCTTCTGGGGGGTTAACTTGGCGGCAACGTCAGGCTATTCAGGAAGAGTCTCTTCGTCAAGATCTGACTTTGGACCCCCAAATGCGCGAAATTTTACGCGCTGATCAAAGTATTCGCAATAATTTGGTTAAGCAGATGTGTCCACAATACATTCGTTAATCGTCAGTAGCAACCGATAAAAGCTGCGTCAGTTAAACTTGGGGGACTCGTTTCTATTTACCGGGTCTGACGTACCCGAGGGGAGGTGCGTCAGTTTCCATTATCCAGTCTGACATAGACCAGAGGTGCGTCAGTTTCCATTATCCAGTCTGACATAGACCAGAGGTGCGTCAGTTTCCATTATCCAGTCTGACATAGACCAGAGGTGCGTCAGTTTCAAGTTATCGGGTTATGGTTGCTATTTACCGGGTCTGACGCACCCTACAAGGTATGTTCAAGGTACGTTAGAGGTCGCCTACCGAGTGCGTCAGTGTCCAATTATCGAGTTATTATTGGAATTTATGGAGGTCTGACGCAACCGGCGAGTACGATGATGCAAAAATTGCGGAATTTAAACCAAAAATCAGACTGGATTAATGCCTCGGTATGGAAGGATATAGAACAGGAAATGTTATTGCTATTAAATCCGGTTAATAGCAGTTCGACTTTATTTGATGTTCACTGCTTCCAATTGATTCTGTGCTATCTATTTCGAGATTATGAATCGGCTTTACAGGCGGCTGAGTTAGTTGGTAATTATATTGATGATAGTTTAAGTATTTTTAACCGGGGAGAATATTTGTTTTATTATTCCCTAACTTTGGTGGCAAAGGCGGAAACTCTGTCGGGGTCAAAGCGGGATGCTATTTTAGAGAAAATCCGCACAAATCAGGGCTTAATGTCATCCTGGAATCATCATATTTATGGGAGTTTTAAACATCGGTATATTTTGGTGGAGGCGGAGTTAGAACGCCTCTCAAATCAGATATTATCAGCACTGCAAAAGTACGAACAAGCGGTTTCTGAGGTGATTACAAATGGTGCGATTCACGAAATAGCGATCGCCTATGAATTGGCAGCAGAATTTTATAAACAACAAAATTTAGAGCGATTTTTTGTGATTTATATAAAGGCGGCTCATGGTACTTATAGCCGCTGGGAAGCTACCGCAAAAGTTAAAGATATTAAGTATCGATATCCTGATGTTTTTTCTCCCGCCAACTGGTGGAAAAGTTCAGTCTCTCAGAGTCGAGAATACCCAAGCAATGCCCAAATTTTTAATCTTGGTCATGTTCTACAGGCTTATCAAACCTTGTCTGGGGAAACGGTTTTGGCGAGTCTGTTGGCTAAAACCATGAAAATTATTATCGAGAATACAGATGCAGAAATAGGTTATTTGATTTTGCCATGTGACCATAAATCTAGTCAGGAAATCTCTCAAGAATGGATGATTGAAGCTATGGCAGAGATGGATATTGATGAGGTGACTGTTTTGCGGTCAATTCCTCTTAATACACTGTCAGATAAATCTTTTCCTAAGTCTATCATTAACTATGTAGCGCGCACTCATGAATATGTGTTGCTGAATAATGCTTATAACCACCAAATTTTTAGGGATGATGAATATATCAAAAGTCATAAACCTAAGTCGATTTTGGGGATTCCTTTAATTCGTCAAAAACGGCTAATTGGTATTTTTTACCTGGAAAAAAATATGACAAATGGCAGTTTTGAAGATGAACAAATACAAATTGTCAGTTTGCTCTCAGTTCAGGTGGCAATTTCCTTAGAAAATGCTTTGCTTTATCGGACTCTGCAACAGAAAGTCACTGAACAAAATGCAGAACTTTCCCAGACATCCCAACGACTAAAAACGGTGCAAAAACGACTGATTGAAGCTGAAAAAATGGCGACTTTAGGAGGCTTGGTGGCGGGGGTAGCTCATGAAATTAATACTCCGGTGGGTACGGGAATTATGGCGGCTTCGTTTTTGGTGAGTGAAACCAAAAAGTTTTTGAGTCTTTGTCAATTGCAACCGTTAAAGCGATCGGCTTTAAATATGTATCTTGATATAGTATTGGAAAGCAGTAAACTGATTTTGAGTAATCTCCAGCGTTCAGCAGAATTAGTCCAGAGTTTTCAGCAAGTAGCTGTTGACCAAACTTCCCTAGAAAGGCGCACTTTTACCCTCAGACCTTATTTAGAGGAAATTCTATTGAACATTCGTCCTAAACTGAAACAGACCCATCATCGCATTGTCGTTGAGGGGGATGACACCATAGAGGTAGATAGCTATCCTGGCGCTATTTCTCAGGTGATCACGAATTTGGTGATTAATTCTCTGATTCATGCTTACCAACCATCGGAGTCAGGTCAGTTATATTTAAAGATAGCAGAGGTTGGTGATGATCACTTTTTGATTGAATACAGTGATGATGGTTGTGGTATTCTTTCCGAAAACCTGGAGCATATTTTTGACCCTTTTTTTACTACCACTCGTAATCACGGGGGGAATGGCTTGGGTTTACACATTGTGTATAATTTGGTAACTAAAACTTTGAAAGGTACAATTTCTTGTGATAGTCAGGTGGGAGTAGGATCTAAATTTATCATCAACTGTCCGCGCCGTCCTAGCACATGAACAGTGAAGTATTTAATTGATAGGGATCAATAATAAATGTATAATCAAAATCCTTGGGGTGATGTTACTAAAGATGAAGAGATTTTAACGATTATTGAGGATGAGGAGGAAGGTTCTGTCTTATCTCCAATCATTGATGATGTCGATTTGAGAAAACCCTGGAAAATTATGCTGGTGGATGATGATCAAGAAGTGCATCAAGCCACACGAATGGTTTTAAAAACTTTGACTTTTGAACAGAGACCTTTAACTTTTATTTCGGCTTATTCGGCGGGGGAAGCACAAGGGGCGATCGCCGCTAATCCTGACACGGCTGTTTTGTTGTTAGATGTGGTGATGGAAACTAATAATGCGGGTCTGGATTTGGTTAAATATATCCGCAAAAATCTGAATAATTCCTGGGTGAGAATTATCCTTAAAACTGGATATCCGGGGGAAGCACCGGAAGATTCTGTAATTATTGATTATGATATTAATGATTATAAAACTAAGGTAGAAATGACTCAGCAAAAATTAATTACAACTATTATTGCTGCTTTGCGTTCCTATCGAGATATTATGGCATTAGAGGAGAGTCGTAAAGCCTTAAATAAACTTAATCAAAATTTGCAGTATTTAGTCCAAGAACGTACTAAAACCTTGACCGAAAAAAATCAGATATTACAACAAGAAATTGATAAAAGTCGCCGATTAGAACAAGCTCTAATGGAGAGCAATCAAAAGTTTAGGGGGATTTTAGATATTGCGGAAGAGGCGATTATTTCGGTAGGAGAAGACCAACGTATCACTTTATTTAATCAGGGTGCAGAAAGAATTTTTGGCTATACTATTGATGAGGTTATCGGACAACCTCTGAATATTCTTTTGCCGAAAAATATCCACAAAATACATGAAAAACATATCCAAAATTTTGGTCAAAAGGCAATTTTAAATGCTCCGATGAAGGGAAGGCGAGAGGTTGTCGGACAGCGTAAAAATGGGGAAGTTTTCCCGGCAGAGGCTTCTATATCTAGGTTGCAATTATCTGATCAAGTCGTTTATACGGCTATGTTACAAGATATTAGCGATCGCCAAAAAGCTGAACATGAACTTCAGCGCCTTAATCAAGAACTAGAAACCCGAGTTAAACAGAGAACTCAGCAACTACAAAACCAAATTGAACAACAAAAACAAACTGAACAGGCTTTGCGGGAAAGCGAGGAAAAGTTCCGTCAATTTGCTGAGGCAATTTCCGAAGCATTTTTTATAGTTTCTCGCCATGGAGAAGTCCTGTATATTAGTCCGGCTTATGAGCAAATTTGGGGCAGAACTTGTGAGAGTTTATATCAATCTCCTGAGTCTTGGTTTGATTCGATAGATGTGAATTATAGATCGAAAGTAATTAGTGGAATGAAACACCAATTTATGAGGAAAAAAGAATTAGAGTTAGAGTATCCTATTTTTCGCCCAGATGGCGAAAGGCGCTGGATTCGTGCTTGTTCTTTTCCGATTTATGATCAGAACGGAAATATCTACCGCTTTGCTGGTATTGCTGAGGATATTACTGTTCGTAAAGAAGCCGAAGAAGAGTTACAAGCCAGAGAAGTGGCTCTCCGAGAATTATATCAGATTGCTGTGGCTCCTCATCTAAATTTTAATCAGAGGCTAGAATCTTTACTGTCTATGGGGCGACTACAATTTGGCTTAGAAATTGGGATGCTTTCTCATATTCAAGGCGATCGCTATCAGGTGGTAGCGGTACAAACTCCCCCAGGACTGACACCACCCATTGAAAAAGGCGATTTGTTCCCCTTAAAAAATACCTTTTGTGAAGCCACTTTTAACTGTTCGGAAATTGTCTGTATTGCCTCTGCGGCACAGTCAGAATTTAAAAAACATCCAGCTTATCATAACCTAGGACTCCAAGCCTATATTGGTGTTCGGATTGTAGTGGGACAATATGTATATGGAACTATTAACTTTTGTAGTCCCCATCCTCGCCATACTCCCTTTCGCAATAGTGAACGGCAATTATTGCAATTAATTGCCATGTGGATTGGTAATGAAATCGAACGTCAACAGGCTAAAAAAGTTCTGGAACAGGCTTTTCAAAATACTTTACTACAACAACAGATTACGGACGAAATTCGCCAAAGTCTTGACAGCCAACACATTGTTCAAGCTACAGTTAGTTTAGTGGGGGAAGCCTTTCATGTAAATCGCTGTTTAATTCATCGTTATTCGCCGAATTCTAGCCAAAAAATAACTATGGTAGTAGAGTATTTAAGGGGGCAATATGAGTATTTTATGGGGATAGAAATACCCATTAGTAAGAATCGACATCTTGCCATATTATTAAATCAGGATCAGGCTATAGCTTCTGATGATGTCTACAAAGACCCCCTGCTTTTTCCCCATTATGATCTCTGTCGCCAAATTAATTTAAAATCCATGTTAAGTGTTCGGACTTCCTACAAAGGGGAACCGAATGGAGTAATTAGTTTGCAACAGTGCGATAGGTTCCGCCAGTGGACTCACGACGAAATTGAACTAATAGAAGCTATCGCTCAACAAGTAGGAATCGCCTTAGCACAGGCGCAACTTTTGGAGCAGGAAAAATTACATAAACTCGAACTAGAACACAAAAATCAAGCCCTCAAAGAAGCGACACGCCACGCCGAAGCTGCTAACCGGGCTAAGAGTGAATTTTTAGCTAATATGAGTCATGAAATTCGGACTCCCATGAATGCGATTCTAGGATTTTGCGATCTGCTACAGGGTTTGGTGGCGGAACCTCGTCAAAAACAATATGTTAAATCCATTGGGGCTAGTGGTAAAACCTTACTGGCTTTGATTAATGATATTCTGGATTTATCCAAAATTGAAGCCGGAAAAATGGAACTCCATCAGGAGCCTATGGATTTACGGGTTATGCTAGAAGAAATCTACCAAATTTTCTGCCAAAAAGCAGCAGAAAAAAAGGTAGAATTGATTATAGAAATTAATGATGATTTGCCGAAGGCGATTATCTTTGATGAAGTCAGGTTACGACAGATTTTGTTAAATGTGGTGGGAAATGCTCTCAAATTTACTGATAATGGTTCGGTGAAAGTTTCGGTTTTGACTAACAGTAATACTCCGGTAAGTGCGGATAATACGGAACCTACTATGTCCCTATAAATTGCGATCGCTGATACGGGAATTGGTATCGCACCAGAACAACAGGAACGCATTTTTGATAGTTTTATTCAAAGTGAAGGACAAAGTACCCGCAAATATGGTGGTTCAGGACTAGGGTTAGCAATTACTAAACGACTCACCCAAATGCTTGGGGGAACTATCAGCCTGGAAAGTCAACTAGGTAAAGGTAGTAAATTTACCTTAATTTTCCCGCAAGTTACACCCATAGATTGGCAACCTGACGATAGAATTGTCGAAATAAATGATGATTTAAATCAAATTCAAAGCAGTAAAATATTAGTGGTTGATGATGTCCAATCTAACTTAGATTTAATTCAGGGATATTTTGTCAATTCCCATCATCATCTGTGGCTGGCACATAATGGCATCGAAGCTATTCAAATAGCGGAACTAGAGAAACCCGATTTAATTATGATGGATTTGCGAATGCCGGAACTAGATGGGGTGGAAGCGACTAAACAATTAAAGGCTAATCCCGCCACTAAGCAGATTCCAATTATTATTTTAACTGCCTCATCTTTAGATCGTGACCACCAAGAATTATCTTCTCTCCAAGATGGTTTTTTGCATAAACCTGTAAGTCGTTCACAGTTAGTTTTAGTGTTAAAACAACTGCTTCCCCTGGATACTGTAAATACTGTTGAATCAGTGGCTGATGATACCTCACCAGTACCCCCGGCTTTTCCGGTTTCCCCAGAGTTCCCCCATGGGTCCATTGATGAATTACTGGAAAAACTCCAGCAACAGGAAGAAATATTTTGGCCAGAACTAGGACAAACTCTCAAAATGAGGGATTTACAGGCATTTTCGGAGCAGTTGGTTCAATGGTCGCAGCAGTATCCCTATCCGGCTTTTGTTGAATATGCTTTAACCCTGAGTTCCCAACTCGAACAATTTGACTGGGACAAAATCCCTGGGACGGTCAGAGCCTTTCCAGACCTGCGACGATCGCTTATAGATATTTATGGTGAATAACTTATGGTGATTATTACTAATTGAACAGGTTGTTACTGTCGTATTTAGTTGTCATTGGTTAACAATTGGTATAGGATCAATGTATAGTCTTGGAATTAATAGCCCAGTGTGTAGTGAATTCTTTTCAACCAGAAAATTTTTTGATTTTGATTGTTGATGATGTCAGCAAAAATTTGCAGGTCGTGGGGGCGATGCTTGATGATGTGGGTTACGCCACAACCTTCGCCACCAGCGGTAAACAGGCGATCGAAAGGGTAAAAACTGCTAATCCTGACTTGATTTTACTTGATTTAATGATGCCGGAAATTAACGGTTTGCAGGTGTGTGAGCATTTGAAGGCTGACCCGCTTTATGCAGAAATTCCGATTATTTTATTGACGGCTAGTAATGAATCTGAACATTTACTTCAGGCTTTTAGTCAAGGGGCGGTTGATTATGTTACTAAACCCTATAAGGCTCCTGAACTACTGGCTCGCGTTAAAACTCATTTAGAGTTAAAATATACTCGCGATGAATTAAAACAAGCCTTAGTTGAATTAGAAAAGTTAGCGACGACAGACGCTTTAACAGGTATTGCTAATCGTCGCCATCTCTTAGTTTTGGGTGAGCGCGAATTTCAACGTACCCACCGCTATAATAACCCCTTTTCTGTGTTAATGATTGATATTGATCATTTTAAGTTAATTAATGATAATTATGGTCATAATATCGGAGATAAAGCCCTCAAAATAATGGCAGCTGTCACGGTAAATGCTTTAAGAAAAGTGGATATTTTTGGCAGGTTTGGAGGGGAAGAATTTGTGGTATTTTTACCGGAAACTAAAGCTGATGAAGCCTTGGTGGTAGCGGAAAGAATTAGAGAGGCGATCGCCACAACTCCCATATACGTTGATGACCAGACTATTCATATAACTGTGAGTATTGGTGTGACTATTTATAACTCATCAGAAATTAGTCTGGATGGCTTACTTATGGAGGCAGATAAAGCACTTTATGACGCCAAAAAATAAGGTCGTAATCAAGTGGTAATTTATCCAAAATTTAACCAACTTGATTAATCCACAGATTTTGACCGTTTACCAATTAGCCAGTAAGTGGTCATATTGCCTTTCCCTTTCACAGAAACAACCCCTCGTTTTTCTAAGATATATTGTTGTTTTAAATGCCAGTATACGGTCTGACTGACTTGGATTTTTCCGGGTTCACCTTGTGACTCCATACGACTAGCAGTATTGACCGCATCTCCCCATAAATCATAGGTAAACTTTTTTAAACCAATAACCCCAGCCACCACCGGACCCATATTAATACCAATACGGATATTCAGTTGGTGGCTAATTTCCCCCTGTTTATGATCATCTGTAGACCCTTCTGCTAACCCAGAGGCTTCAGCAACTGGAAGGCTAACGCAGTGGAATTGTTGGACAACTTGTTGCATTTCTATAGCCATATCAGCGACGGCTTGAGGGTGATCATCACGGGGGTTAGGAATTCCCCCAACCACCATATAAGCATCACCAATAGTTTTAATTTTCTCCAAACCATACTTATCTGTAAGGCGGTCAAAAGCGGAAAAAAGTTGATTAAGTAAATCCACCAATTCTGTGGGTGTTAATTGCGAAGCAAGTTCGGTAAAATTAGTTATATCTGCAAATAAAATAGTCGCCTGTTCAAATCTATCCGCAATACACCTGTGGGTATTTTTTAACTTATCGGCTATGGTTTCCGGCAGAATATTTAACAATAATTCATCGGATTTTTCCTTTTCTTGGCGTAAGGCTTCCTCGGCTTGTTTTTGTTGTGCGATCGCCTCAGAAATTTGATGATACATCTGCATAAATGCGCGAATCACATCCCCCAATTCATCGCGACTTTCCACAGAAGCAGCATAAAAGTGAGGGGGTAACCGATGATTAGCAATAGCTGAACCCGCGTTGATTAAATCCTGTCGTAAATTCAAAATCGGCAAAATCACTAAATAGTTAAGCACCACCATGGTCGCACCAGTGACAAACACAGAAATAATCAAAACCAGTCCCGCAATTCGTACAATAAAATACCAGACTTCCCGATGAATAGGAGAGGCATCATAGCGGAGGATAATGAGATAATCATCTAGGCGGGGAAAAGTATCACAGGTAAGATCATAGCGATCGCCTTCGGGAGTGTTTACATACAGTATTTGTACATCTCTGGCTTCTGGATAAGATAAAGCTGGAGTTTCCCCAAAACTGCCAATTAGTTGTCCGTCGGAACTATAGAGAGACCCTCCCATAATATCAGAGTTCATATAATGTAAATTTTGCAGTTGTTTGAGAAAATCCTCCGGCGTTTGATGGGGGTAAGTTGCTACTATCCAAGCGATTTTTTGAGAGGTTAGGTGCTGCAATTTAGATAACAACTCTTGGCGACGACGATACACTGATGGCACCAAAATAATTAATTCAATCACAACTATGCTAGTGGCAACCCAAAAGGCAATCCGCCTAGATAGGCGCGCATTTAGACATCTAGTAATTCCTATGGGGAGTAGTGATTTCATCGATTTTGGGGTCGTTTATATACTTTAATTTTCGAATATAAATAACTTAGAAAATACTAATACTTATTAGTTATTTATTATAGTTTTTATTGTATTTTATTTATCTTATCAAAAAACTAGATATTATTCTGATAATATGGAGTTAATATTTGCCGGAATTAAGCGGTATTCTTATTAACCTGTCCTCTCATTTATGGAGCGATCGCATATTCACTTAACCTGTCGCCTGGGAAGTCTAAATAACCAGATTTTGCCGCTGATGTAACCATGGGACAAATTGCCTAACTATTTTCGCAGAAGGGGCTAAACTGTGGGCGTGAAAATCAACCATAATCTGGCGGGTAACAGTCTGTTTAGTGGTATGGGGTAGCTGTTTAGACTTCCAGCAACGCCCTGGAGTTGGGTAGCTAACTCCTAATTTTTTGGTATAGTCAGATAACTTGCACTTCATGGATATAATATAGCAAATTTGATTATATCTGAATTATCAGTCAATTTTTATAATACATTTACGATACCCGATCTGCCGGAACTTTAGATACAATAGATCCAGAGAAGAGCATTAAATCTTTCCTAGCCTTTATCAACCAGTATGACAGAACCCAATTTATCCGCACCGCAACAGCCTCATCAGGATATTGATAGCCCCAATGGAAAGAGCCCTAACACCATTACCCTGAGTCCCTCAGCGTCTGAGAATCCAGCCTTATCCTACACCGAACATGGGGAGGTGTTTCACCTAGAAGAGTCCCCCAACAACAAAGGGAAAGGGGAGTTGGAAAATCCCAAACCCAGTAACTTTTTGGCTTCCGTGTTGACCCTGGGGGCGATCGCCGTCATGATTTTAGGGTTAGCGATCGATAACGTCTGGGTCGGCTATCTCAGCGCCGTTGTGGCTATTGCCGCATCACTGTTAATTATTTGGCCGAGTTGGGGTAAAATTTGGACAACCCTAATTCCTCCTATCTGGCGTAGTTTAATCGTCGCTAGTTTCGGGATTTTATCGGCAATTACCGGGCTGTTGATGCTGAGTGGTTCCAACACAGACGCAGCCCGTAATATTGTAATTAACTGGGATGCGATCGGCGCACTGGGGGAATTGATCGGCGCTTTGGGTCAAATTATGATCGCCATTTTAGCCGTATATGTGGCTTGGCGACAATATGTAATCTCCCGGGATTTAACCATTCAGCAAAACCGCATCACCCAACAACAGACCATCGATGCTTATTTTCAGGGGGTCTCTGATTTAGCCTTAGGGGAACAGGGACTATTAGAAGATTGGCCCCAGGAACGGGTAATTGCAGAGGGACGGACCGCCGCCATTATTCGTAGTGTAGACGCAGATGGGAAAGCCAAAATTCTCCGGTTTCTGTCCCAGGCGCGGTTAATTACTCCCCTCAAACGCGATCGCCATTTGGGTCGCCCTATATTAGATGGTAATGGCAGTTATGCTGAAGATAGAGCCGAAGGTATTCGAGTTATTGATTTAGGAGCCATGTTAGCCGGGACGGACTTAAAAAATACCGATCTGCGGCGCACAGACCTGGGAGAAGCGAACCTAGTCCGCGCTAATTTAACTAATTGTGACCTGGTGCGTGCTAATTTATCTCGCGCTATTCTCTATGAAGCCAACCTCACCCATAGTAATCTGCGATCGACTAAATTCTTTTATGGTTCAGTGGAAAACGCCAGTCCCCGGACTCGGACATTAATTCCTGACTACTCTACTGGTGCTAATACTGGGGCTGTCATAGAAAATGCTGATTTTACTGGGGTTTTGAACCTCTCCGAGGAGAATCGTTATTATTGCTGTGCTTGGTCGGGGTCAAAATCTCGAAATACTATTCCCGGCGGCTGTGATGGTATCCCGAATAAATTAGGGCGTTAACATTTTCAGGAGTATAGAATTATGGGCGATCGCCAAATTATTCATCTGGTTAACCGACTGAGTTTAGGCTTAATTAACGGTCAGATTAATCAAATTAAAAATACCGGGATGGCGGGATATATTAACTCACAACTTAACCCCAATTCTTTAGCTATTCCGGCAACTCTCACCCAGGAACTTCAGCCCTTAGATACCCTCCCCTGGCGACCGGGAAAGCTAGTTAGAGAACAAAATCGAGAGGTTAATGAAGCCCAAAAACTGGGGTTAGGACAGCCTCAACTCGCACAAGTTAGGCGGCAATTTCAACAGAGAGTAATTAACCAAATTCGTCGCGCTAGAATGATTCGGGCTTTACATAGTCCCCGCCAATTAGAAGAGGTGATGGTCGATTTTTGGTTTAACCATTTTAATGTATTTGGATTGCAAGGACTGAGTAGAATTTGGATTGGGTCCTATGAAGAACACGCCATTAGACCTCATGTTTGGGGGAAATTCCGCACCCTACTAGGCGCAACCGCTAGGCATCCGGCTATGTTATTCTATTTGGATAATTGGCAAAATACCGCCCCTAATAGTCCCGGTGCAACGGGAAGATTTAAGGGGTTGAATGAGAATTATGCGCGGGAATTGTTGGAGTTGCACACCTTGGGAGTTGAGGGGGGATATACACAAAATGACGTGATGGAATTAGCCCGAATTTTGACAGGTTGGGGATTGCCAAAACCAAGCGATCGCCCCCGCAATCAGGAGGGATTTTATTTTGATGAAACTCGCCATGATTTTAATGATAAAATCCTCTTGGGTAGAACTATTAAAGGCAGAGGTATCGAGGAGGTTGAGGAAGCATTAGATATCTTAGCCAGTCACCCCGCCACCGCCAAACATATCGGTTATAAATTAGCCCAAGCATTTGTGGCTGATGAACCCCCATCATCTTTAGTTAAGGCTTTAGGCGATCGCTTTATCGAAACCCAAGGCGATATCACCGAAGTTCTCAAAACCTTATTTAACAGCACCGAGTTTTGGGAGGAAAATCACTACAATAGTAAATTCAAAAACCCCTATCGTTATATAACCTCAGTCATGCGCGCCGTCGGAGAAGTGACTAATTATGACCCCATTAACGGCATTTTAAATCAGTTGGGAATGCCTCTTTATGGCTGTCCTTCTCCTGATGGATATAAAAACACTCAACAGGCTTGGTTAAACCCAGATACCATGGTGCGTCGCAGTAGTTTAGCCGTCCCCTTAGCGGGGGGACTACTCCATAAAGGCAACCCAGTTGATGTCAAGCAGCTAGAGGAAACTTTAGGGGTTTTGTTATCTGCCCAAACTCGCCAAATTTTAGCAGAAAGTCCCCCCAATTTACAGGGTGCAATTTTCTTGGGTAGTCCCGAATTTATGCGGTATTAAAAATTAGTTTAATCCCCTGTTAGTCAGGATATCTGGTGATGGGATAGTATCATAATTATCCGGGTTTACCAGTGGCAAAAGTTGGTCAGCAGCCAGAGCAATTTTCCAAGGAAATTCATGGTTATTAAGTTCCTGCCATTTAGCTTTAGAAATATCAGCTTGAAGGTGATAATTTTGGGGGTGATTGGGGGGACTGTTTAACTTAAGATAAAGGCTCATTTGTTTGGGTGATTTTATCGTAAAAACTACCCAGCAAGGAAAGATATTTTTTTCTCCTGGTGGGTTGGTTTCTGACCATAAACTCAGGTTTTCCCCAACCTGATAAGCCCTAATTCCTACATGAGTTAATCCCTGGGGAAGGGGATTTGATAATTCTAAGTTACACCCCCAGTCAAGGCTTTTTATCACCCGTTCCGAAATTCTGACCACCCGTGAAAAGTTTTTGCATCCTGTCAGTTGGGCGGTTGATAAAGTAGGGGGGTGATCAAAAATATCTTGTGTGGAACCAGACGCTTCTACCCGTCCCTGATTAATTACTAATAACCGAGGACAAATACGATAGGCTTCTGAACGGTTATGGGTCACAAATAATGTCACTCCTGGATAGGTTTCTAATATTTGGATAAGTTCCTGTTCCATTTGATATCGAATGTGGCTATCTAGGGCGGAAAAGGGTTCATCTAACAGTAAAATTTCGGGTTCCCCTACTAAAGCCCTGGCTAGGGCGACTCGCTGTTGTTGTCCCCCTGATAGTTGATGAGGATAACGGTTTCCTATCCCCGGAAGTTTCACCCTGATTAATTGTTCCTCAACCTTCCTCTGTATTTGACGATGGGAGAGTTGGTCTGATAAACCAAAGGCGATATTTTCCGCCACAGTTAAATGGGGAAATAGGGCGTAATTTTGAGCCAAAAAACCTATATGGCGATCGCCACTCGGAATATTTATTTTCTGGACAGAATCAAATAGCACCTTCCCGTTTAAAACTATCCTGCCACTGGTGGGAGTATCCACCCCGACAATACATCTTAAAATCATACTTTTTCCCGTACCAGATGCACCCAAAATCCCTAGGGGTTCTTCGGGATAGCCAGCAAATTTTACCTGTAATCCAAAATCCGGAAGTTGTTTATAAATATTGACTTGTAACCCTTTACTTTCCGGCGGATATATGCTAAAATCATCCGGTAGTTTAATCTTGATATGAGGATGATTAACCCCCGGAGATTTGCGAGGCGATCGCTGCCATTTAATCCCCAAATTCGCCAAAGTAATTGCCGATAAAGAAATCGATAAAATCACCCCTGACCATATCCAGGCTTCCTGAATTTCTCCAGCTTGTACCGCCCCATAAATCGCCAAAGGAATAGTTTGAGTAACTCCCGGAATATTGCCAGCCAACATCAGAGTTGCCCCAAACTCTCCCAGTCCCCTAGAAAAAGCCAAAGTCGCCCCCGAAATAATACCAGGAAAAGCCAAAGGAAACGCTACTCGCACAAAAACCTTGAGTTGAGAAGCCCCTAAAATGCGGGCGGCAACTAACAAATTGCTATCTATTTGTTCAAAAGCCCCACAGGAAGTTTTATAGATGAGGGGAAAAGTCACCACAGTAGCCGCAATAATGCCCCCATACCAAGTAAAGACAATATTGATATTGAGGATAGCTAAAACCCCGCTTAATAGGCCTCTATCCCCAAAAAATCGCAGCAAAATAAATCCCACCACTGTCGGGGGCAAAATCAGGGGAGAAATTAAAAGACTTTCAATTAATGATTTCCATTTACCTTGATAACTATACAATTGATAAGCCGCCAAAACTCCCCCTATAAAAGTGATGGCTGTAGCTAGTAGCGAGATTTTTAAGGAAATCCAAATAGGCGATAAATCCGATGGCATTTCGGGGTTATAGATTCAGGGACAGTGGCACTATACACTATTGAGACCAACTACACCAACGATTAACTCTCCCTAGGTGGAGTCAATTGATCAGCCAATTAAATGATGACAGTGACTCAAAATGGGTTAATCTGATTCCTGTAGATATTTGCTAAGAACAGGAGATTAGGCTTGGAACGCACATTTCTAGCTATTAAGCCTGATGGTGTTCAACGGGGACTCATCGGCGAGATTATCAAACGCTTTGAAGCCAAAGGCTTTACCCTGGTGGGTTTAAAAATGATGAAAGCCAGCCGCCAACTGGCTGAACAACATTATGATGTCCACAAAGAAAGACCATTTTTCAATGATCTGGTTTCTTTCATCATTTCCGGTCCTCTAGTAGCAATGGTGTGGGAAGGAGAAGGTGTCATCGCCTCTGCTAGGAAGATTATCGGCGCTACTAACCCCCTGAATGCTGAACCGGGAACCCTGCGGGGAGATTTTGGGATTAGTGTTGGTCGCAACTTAATTCACGGGTCAGACGCACCAGAAACAGCCCAAAAAGAAATCGCCCTGTGGTTTAAGGATGAGGAATTGGTAAGCTGGGAGCCTAGCCTCAAGTCCTGGCTGGTAGAATAGCATCAGTTTGGGGACATCAATGGCGATCGCCATCAGTGGTCCCCAGTTTCCCCAAAAACCGTAACATTTTGTTTAAACTTGTTACAAACTCTTCCCAAGCGACCCATATTAGTTCAAATTAGTCAACAATCAAGATCACATTCAGATCCAAGGAGTTTCTTTATTATGTCTCTAACCGATACCCAAGTTTTTGTGGCTTTGGTAATTGCCTTGATCCCCGGTATTTTGGCATTCCGTCTTTCCACCGAACTTTATAAATAGAATCGATCCCTGTCTTTGTTGTCTCTAGGGACAATAACCGGACTTCGACAGAAAAGCGATCGTAATGGAGACAATTGCTGCATAATGCAGTAAATTAGTCTCTATCACTAGGCTTAACTGTCGGGGTCTTTTTATTTATAGTGCTGCGGGTTAAGTTTCGCAGCAAAGGATTGCATAACTCCACAGATGATGCAGGGACGCATCAACCGGGCTACCAGCCTGACAACTTGCCTTCGCATCAGACTCGATGATAAAAATATACTGAGACGACGATCATGTACGCGATTAAACCTTCTACACCACCTCAAAAACCACAGCAGTCTCCCCGTCCCTTGCGTCGTCGTTCTCAAGCCCGAGTCCGACCTCGCACCAATCGAAATCATCGATCGCTCGCATTAGAAACTACGGCGAAAATATTGACAAATTTCACATTATCTGCATTCGCAGTAGCAGCACTGGTCCAAATTGTGCCGAATCAACGCATCGTCCATGATAAATGGCGAGAAATTGAGGCGGAAGTTAATATGACTGAAGCCAGGGTTCAACAACATCAAGAGGAGTTTAGTCGCTATTTTGACCCTCAACAAGCTCAAAATATTATGCAAGAAAATGGCAACCGAATAGACCCCCGCCAGCGTCAAATTGTCTGGTTACACCCTAACCATAGGACCGCAGATAAACCTGAATTATCAGAGTCTCACTATGCGGAATTAGATCAGTAAAGTAGAGACAATTGGTTAACTACCACTGCCAATGAATCGCGCTTATGGAGTTGCGTAGTTCACCTTTCCACTTGATAATTTGCTCAACCTGCCCATTTGCCGTTTTCTGAAAACTGAGGCTGATTTTAGTTCATTAACACCATGGTTTTTGCCCATCTTTTTGGGGGTTAATTTCGATTAACAATCCCCCATCTCCTCCAACCTAGGGGTTGTAGGGTGATGGGGGTTAATCGTCAACCATTAAACTCTGATCTGGCGGTTCACCATTTCATCTGATTTTAGCCTCCGAGATAAGCGGTGATATCCTCGCCACATTCATCAGCCAGATAGCATAAAGCGCGAAAACGTAAACTGACTAATTCTTCATAAACCGGATTGAGTTTGCATAAGGGCGGAATGTGAAAAATAGTGCGATCGCCAAATTTAATATCTCGCTCAAAGGGGCATTGAGTCGGAATTAAACTACATAGCAATCGGGCGGTTTTCGGATTTTTGACTTGTATCTGGTTCAGCCACTGTCGCAGAGGTTGAAGGGGCGAAAATGATGGGTGAAAATGGTGGTGTGAATGATTTTTAACCCAACTAGCAAGGTGCAGACGGGGCATAGTATGGTTTGCCCAATTCATGATTAAATCCCTCAAATAGGAATACAGATGGCGATCGCCACCAGTTAGTATACTTTTTGCTGTACACTGGATCTTCAATCTTGTTGACAACTAATCCGCAATGGTTAGCGATCGCATTTCCTAGCTTGATCAGTCCAACTAGGGCTATTTCAAGCCCCCACTAGAATCGGTACTCCCATTTAGTGGTGGGTTATTGACGGTTAAATATTGCCATTGGCTTTGGATATCCTTCGTTCTCCCATCAATGATCTTGCCTTACATTTTCAGATTTTGGCTATGATTTAGATCACAACTATAAATCAAGTCTATAAACAATATAACTTTTACTGATAATCTAGGTATTGACAAGGAAACTTTTTTGTGAATTAAAGCCCAAGTATGGCGATCTAACCTGGGAAAACTTGGTTGACGATGTTTGGTTCACCGCCGGAGTATCAATTCTGGTAAACTGGCAAGATATCTGAAAGTCAAAAAAGCCCTGTCTAACCGGGGTGGGTAAAGTCAAAATCAAGCCACGGTGAGGAAAGAGACGTTGCTGAACACAGATGAACAGTTAAACCAGCAGCCTGCGCCTGTAACTACCCCTGCTGAAACATCTCAGACATCCACTGGTGAGGGTGATTCTGTTGGGGTGGAACAAGATCAAGCCGGGAACTGGGGGATATTCAATATATTTAAAGCATTTCGGGAGTATAACCAGGGGAATCGTTTATATAAACGGGAGCGATATGATCAGGCTCTGATACATTATCAGATCGCGGTTAAGTTAAAGCCTGATTCGTGGGCGGCTTGGTTGCGCTTGGGTAATACATTACGAAAGTTGAAACAGTATAAAAAGGCACTGGGGGCCTATGATCGGGCTATTAAATTGCGTCCGAGAAATTATTGGCCGTGGACGTTTAGAGGTATGACTCTATCGAAGTTAGAACGCTATGAAGAAGCGATCGCCTCTTTTGACAAGGCTTTAACTATGGAACCCAATAACTTTGAAGCCTGGTATGAGAGGGGTTTGGCTTTGGAAGCATCCCTACAATTTGAGGCTGCTGCGGCTTCCTATAAACGGGCGATCGAAATTAAACCAAATATTTCGGCTCTATGGTATCACCAGGGTAGTGCTTTGATGAATGACGATCGCTATAGTGAAGCCGTGGCATCATTAGATCGGGCGGTCAAACTGGAACCGGCTAACTATGAAGCCTGGTTTCATCGTGGGGAAATGCTGACTCGTGAGCATCGTTATGTCGATGCGATCGCTTCCTACGATAAAGCCTTAGAACTGCAACCAGCGAGCTTCAAGGCTATTTTTAATCGGGGGATTGCCTTACAAAAATTACATCGCTACAATGATGCGATCGCCTGTTATGACCAAGTGATCCAACTGCAACCCAACGATTACGAAGCCTGGTTTTATAAAGGTATGGCTCTGAAATCGGGGTGGCCGAAAACTGCTTTACTTAGCCTAGATCGGGCTTTGGAAATTAACCCGGAGTCCCCAGCTATTTGGATAGGTCGGGGTCAAACTTTACTGGATTTAAAAGAATATAAATCCGCGATCGCTTCTTTTGACCGCGCTACTCAACTCAATTCTAACTTTCCCGAAGCCTGGTTAGGTCGCGCAGTCGCTTTATTTCAGTTGCGGCGTTACCCAGAAGCCATAATTGCCTGCGATAATGCCCTGCAAGTACAACCAAACTTCCTCGAGGCTTGGAACCAGCGGGGATTGACCTTAGAAAGATTAGGACGCTATGAGGATGCGCTGAAGGCCTACGATAAAGTAATTCAAACTACTGTTTTAACCCTCGAACTAGCAGACCAAGTGGGACTACAGCGAGGTATGGCATTGGAACTACTTAAACGAGATGAAGAAGCAGTCATGGCTTATCGGAAATTGGTTCGCCAAAAACCTGATAACTTTCAAGCCTGGGTGAAACTGGGACAGGTTTTAGCTCGTTTGGGACAATATGTGCAGGCGGTGGATGCTTTTTCTGAGGCGATCGCTATTTGGCCAGACAATTACCAAATTTGGTTAGAACAAGGGGCGATCTTGGAAAAACTCGATCGCTATCAAGATGCGATCGCTGCTTATGACCGACTCATTAAAATCAAACCCGACTACTGGGAAGCCTGGGTCAGACGCGGCCAAGCCTTCGAGCAAATTGCCCTATATCAAGAGGCTTTTAATTCCTATGGGATCGCCCTAGAACTCAGCGAACAACCCCAACCATCACCAATTATCGCTCACCGAGAACGAGTCAGGCGGAAACTCGTAGATATGTAACCCCCAACGAGCAACCCCCATGGCCGAAAGTCATGGCTCAGTTGATGTTCAAAAAACCCCGTTTATTCCGAAAATATTCTTTGACAACCTAGAAACAGCATAGAAACCCGGTTTTAAAGAGAGTTCCTAATTCCTTGCACCCATGCCCTATGACCCCCCAGGAAAAAGCCCAACTATATACTAAACTGGCAGTGCTGTTGGAATCTGGTTTGACAGTCTATCAAAGTTTGATAGTAATCGCCAAAAAAAGCAATCCTCGGCTTGGTCGTTACCTGGGGAAAGTGATTAAATCTCTCGGTCGTGGGGAAGATTTATCTGTCGCTTTCAGACGAGCCCCTCGGATATTTGACTGGTGGACTGCTAGTTTGCTGGATATAGCAGCCACCAGCGGCGCACTACCGGAAATGTTGTTACAACTGGCTGAAATTGAAAAACAGCAGACCCACCGACAAAATTTTTATCGTTCTGTGACCATAGCTGCTGCGACTACTGCTTTCAGTCTTCTGTTGCTACTGGCGACTATCTTATACACCCATGAGGCTAACCTAAATGATTGGCTGTTGTGGATGTTTCTAGCCGGCGTTGTCGGGTTTATGGTCTACAAACTTATCCCCAGACTGCCTTTGATCCGTCGTATTCAAACCGCCCGTTCTATGCTATATCTAGCTGAGTTGGAATTGCCCATTAGATGTGGCTTGCCAATTCTCATGGCGATCGAATTGGTGCGCGATCGCATTCCATGTCCGCAGATGAGGGGAACTTTAACCGTAGCCTTGGGACAAATTCCCGCCGGCAAAAATCTCAGCCAATGTCTGCGGGAACGACTCCCGGCGATCGCTATCAATTTGATTCGCACTGGCGAAGAAACCGGACATCTCGATGGTGCCCTGTATAATGTTAAACAATACTATGAACAGGAACTAATGCGATCGCTGCGTCTACTACAGAGGATTCTGATTCCCGTGACTCTCCTATCAGCGGGAGGAGTAGTAGCCATTCTAAGCCTAGAAGCCATGAAATCACTCTTCATTTTGCTACCTAGTTAACCCCTCAAATCCTGGGAACTAGGAACAGATTGGCAAAAATTAATGTTTTCGAGCTTGTGAAATTTGGCAACTACATTTAAGCTGACTATAACCGCAACCGGATCCGAAATTGTGGTGCATAAGGCCTGCCGACTGCTAGTTTATTATTGGGAAATTCTTACCCAAATGCTTGACATTATACCCAACTATTGATACACTCGGAACCGTCAAGGCCTATAGCAGCATAGCTGTTCTGTAGTAGACGTAAAGTGCATCGCCTGTAAATTTTGGCTGACAAAAGGCGATTTGTACATGAGAATAGTCCGCTTTCAACCTAATGTTGAAAGCATTAAGAGACACCTCCACGTCTGCTTTTTAAGATTGTGCAATACTCAGATACTTCCGACTATTGCCCAATTTTTGGGGGTTAAGTGTATCTGTTATGAGAAATGGCAGTTTTCATTCTTTTAAGTGAGGTTTTACATGAAACTACCAAGTGTGAAGAATTTTCGTCCGGGATTGTTTTTCGGAGCGATCGCTGGTGTAATTTTTGCTCAAAGTGGTGCGATCGCCGCCGAGCGAGTGATTCTCACCTATGGACCTTTCCAAGCTCCCATCAACATCAGCGATTTAGAGGCATTTACCAGAGATGGAGTGACCACTAAAACTATTCGCCAGATTGTCGGTGCTTCCGGGATTCAGGCAGACACCCTGCGGGGATTGATGGGATTAGAAATTGGCTTTGACCTAGTACCATTTTCCTGTATGATTTACACTCCCACAGGTCAAGAACTAACTGATGAAATTGGTGCAACTGTACGAACCCATCGGCGAGTTGCTAATGGCAAAGCTATTCGCGCTGGACTGATTAACGCCCTCAGCAACGATGGCAAAATCTCTTTCTTGGAGTTTCTGAAATACTATCCTGTGCCGGGAATGTATGTCGATGTCGCCAATATTCCGGCAACAGTCGCTAAAATGCAGAGCGTAAGTACCGAATTGGGATCTCTGTTTAGACAGGGTTCACAGTTTGGGACTCAGTTCTCCGATGGTACAAGAATTGTCGGTGGCTGTTCTGCTCAACGAGTTGATTTACCAGGTGCTGGTGCTGGTGTTGTACAACCACGGCCCGCACCAACACCCGCGCCACGGCCTGCACCTGCACCAGTGCCACGGCCTGTACCCGCACCAGCGCCGGCACCAGCGCCGGCTCCTGGTCCAATTAGAGGCCTGTGGTAATTTGACTGTTGGTTTAACTCCCCAGGGTGTCAGTCAGACACCCTGCTTTCTGGCTCTGGGTTTTCCACTGCCTCAATATATTGGCTCTCTATTAAAAATGAACCTTTGGTGAATCTAACGCCCCAGTAACCACCAGGACGGCGATCGAGAACTACCCCCACTTCACCTAACTTGATCACGTTCGGAGGCCGTAGAATCGGCATGGGTTCCGCTGTTTTGATATATGGCGGTAGAGCAATCACTCTAACTTGTTGATGAACGGCAAATTCTTTATCTTTTTCCATCAGATCTGGGAATGCTTCCACTGAGCAATCACCCTATTGTAAACGATCGCAGCCATTCTCATTATAGAAATTCGACTGCTATTGGGTAGAATGTCTAACTCTAAACCTTGCAGGATAAACGTCAGTAGGCCCTCCCAACTGTCTAAGTACAGGTAACAGGTTAACGCCCGTAAATCACCAAAAAAAGTCTTGCGGGTCCTAGCAACTTGTACTTATCATCCAGCAACTCCAGCCAGGTATGCAATAGTACCGACAGGATGTTTCGGGTCTTGAGGGTGTTGTTATGCGAACAGCACTGGAGCATGAAAACCTTGTCTCAAGAGAGCAAGGATGAAAGGCGACACGGGTACTTTAGTGCCCGTCAGCCCAAGACCTGATCAACTCTCGAACAACATCGCTGTTTGACTTGACACGCTTACTAGATAAATGCTACACAGATTGAGCGTGGATAAAGGTAACCAACCACTTAAAAAACCTTGTTGCCTCAAGGCGTACACTGAACCTTGACCATTGAATCTATGCGGTTTTGCTGCATTGTTCTAGCTTCCTCCAGGCAGCAGGTAAAAGATTCACAGGAACTAGACAAATCAGTTTTTGAGGTATATTTGCTTTAATCTAAACAGGATTGGCAGAAATGCAACTACGGTAGGGCATACGTGCGAGACGTTTAGGAGTCAAATAAGGCTGCAATGCCTGAAATAACCTCCTAGTGGGACTTCCACCCCTTGGTGGAATATAAGGGATTCGCACCCCTAACCATCCCATAACTGTTTATATGTCCCGACGCTTGGAGAAATCTAAGCAAGGCAGGGAACTCAAGGTCATA